>CAZNEQ010000137.1:0-1672 GCA_964572265.1 uncultured Candidatus Planktophila sp. | reverse complement strand
GGTTATTCACATGGCCTGAGAGTGAGTAAAGAGTTGCACCCTTTGACTTCTCTGTACCCATTGATTGATACCACTCTGCGCCGTTTGCAACGATTGCTGGAACTGCTGAAATTGATTCAACATTGTTCACAACTGTTGGACGTGCATAGAGACCTGCGATTGCAGGAAATGGTGGGCGAAGACGTGGTTGTCCGCGGAAGCCTTCAAGTGAATCGAGGAGAGCAGTCTCTTCGCCACAGATATATGCACCAGCACCGATATGAAGTACCAGATCAATATCGTGACCTGTTCCGAAGACATTCTTACCTAGGTAACCCGCCTTGTATGCATCTGCAATAGCTGCATTCAGACGACGGACAACGTGGGTTACCTCGCCGCGAATATAAATGAATGCGTGCTTTGCACGAATTGCGTGGCAAGCAATGATGCACCCTTCAACAAGAACATGGGGATTTGCCATAAGTAGTGGCATGTCCTTACAAGTTCCTGGCTCTGATTCATCAGCGTTAACAACAAGGTAGTGATCTTTGTTGTCGCCTTGTGGAATAAATCCCCACTTCATACCTGTTGGGAAACCAGCACCTCCGCGACCGCGAAGTCCTGAATCCTTAACAAGTTGAATCACTGCATCTGGATCCATAGCAAGTGCCTTTGGGGCAGCCTGATATCCACCGTTGCGCTTATAGCCCTCGATAGTAAATGAATCCTTCTGATCCCAATGAGCTGAAAGGACGGGAGTTAATAGAGACATTACTTTCCTTCCTTTGCTAACTTCAGGCCAAGAAGTGTTGGCTCTCCTGCTTGAACACCTTCATGTGCAAGTCCATCATCTAGACCTGCAAGGACAGCTGATGCTTCTTTATAGGTTACAAGTCGGTTTGGCCCACGAGTTGGTGCTGGAGGATTTCCTGCACGAGCACCGTCTACTAAGGCCTTCGCTGATTCGATTGTCTGGTTGTCATAGAACTCCCAGTTAGCCATGACTACAGGGGCGTAATCACATGCAGCATTGCATTCAATGTGTTCGATAGAAACTTTGCCATCAGCTGTTACGCCATCATTGTCGAGGCCGAGATGCTCTTTGAGAGCTTCAAGAATTGCATCTCCACCCATGATTGCGCAGAGAGTGTTGGTGCAGACACCAATGTGATATTCACCTGTTGGGCTCTGCTTGTACTGTGTGTAGAAAGTCGACACAGCAGTGACTTCAGCTGCTTCAATCTCAATGAGTGAAGCAATGAGTTCAATGCCATCGTTTGTCACATAGCCTGCAACTGATTGCACATAGTGCAGGAGTGGCATGATTGCAGAACGCTTACGTGGGTAGCGCGCAACAATCGATTGCATGACATCGAGGTTGAGATCTGAGTGTGTAGTTGCCATTAGCGGTCAACGCCTCCCATAACAGGATCGATAGATGCAACAGCGCCGATGATGTCGGCAACCATTCCGCCTTCGCTCATTGCTGAAGTTGATTGCAAGTTATTGAAGGATGGCTCACGGAAGTGAACGCGATATGGACGTGTTCCGCCATCAGAGACGATATGTGCTGCGAGCTCACCTCGAGGTGATTCGACAGCTGCATAGACCTGACCTGCAGGAACGCGGAAACCTTCAGTAACAAGTTTGAAGTGGTGAATCAAAGACTCCATTGATGTGCCCATGATCTGAC
>CAZNEQ010000136.1:0-1705 GCA_964572265.1 uncultured Candidatus Planktophila sp. | reverse complement strand
ACTTTATGGGTGGTAAATGAAACAACATCTGCATATGGAACCGGCGAAGGAATCGCCTTACCTGCCACAAGGCCGATGAAGTGTGCAGCATCTACCCACATGATTGCACCGACTTCGTCGCAGATGGCGCGAACCTTTTCGAAGTCAATCAACGATGGATAGGCAGTCGCTCCTGAACAAATCATCTTTGGCTTATTGGCAATCGCGAGATCGCGTAGCTCGTCATAATCAATGAGTTCGTTATCTTGTCGGACGCCGTAAGAGACGATGTTGAACCACTTACCTGAGAAGTTGACCTTAGAACCGTGGGTGAGGTGTCCACCATGAGGCAGAGACATCGCAAGGACGGTATCGCCAGGCTTTGTAAAAGCTTGATAGACCGCAACGTTGGCGCTGGCACCTGAGTGCGGCTGCACATTTGCGTGTTCTGCGCCGAAGAGGCTCTTTGCGCGATCGATTGCAATCGTCTCTGCGATATCTACCTCTTCGCAACCGCCGTAGTAGCGCTTGCCTGGATAGCCTTCCGCGTATTTATTGGAGAGCGTCGAACCAAGTGCTGCCAATACTGCGCGAGAGGTGAAGTTCTCGGATGCAATAAGTTGGAGATTGGTCTGCTGACGCTTGAGCTCTGAGAGCAAGACCGCTGCGATAGCCGGATCCTGCTGGGTCAGTAATTCGAAATCTGGGCCATAAAAGGTATTGGACATAGCCCTAGCCTATTGGTTGCTCATCAGAAAGTGCAGGCACAATCGCGGCTAATTGCTCACGTGTGATGGCACCTTCTCGAATAATGGTCATTGCTGCGCTGTCGGATTCAATGATGGTCGTTGCGGGACCAGCGGGGAGTTCGCCTGCTTCACACATCGCCGCAAGATCGGACTCAAGAACAAAGATTCGATCTGTGTTGAGAGCTGGCTTTTGGCCCACTCGCGCTGCACTTGCGATTGCAAGTGGACCAGTCTCCTTCAATAGCGCACGGACAAATTCGGAATCTGGAACGCGCACGCTAAAGCGGTCGAGCGAACCGTTATCGCCTAGGTTCCAACGAATTCCCATGCTGGGGCGTAAATTAAATGAAATCAATCCTGGCCAAAACTCTTTCATTAAGGCGCGAGTATCGTCGGTAACATCACGAGATAAACCGGTGATTGTCTCGTGGGAGTGAATCAAGACTTGAGCTGCAACACCTAAAGCATCACCGCGCAATACATGCATGGCACGTACCGCAAATTCTGAGAATGCATCTGCGAGAAAAACATATCCATGCTCAAGTGGAGCACAGATGACATATCCATCACGAATCCCTTTAGCAGCAAGGGCTACATGATCTTTGATATCTCCTTCGAGAAGATTGATCCGCTCCATTTGTACATTATCTCCTGACGCCGGTGGTGAATCGAGGGCGGCCGACAAGATCGTTATGAATCTGGATCTCATCAAAAGCATGAACCATGGCAGCCGCGATTTCTACCTGTTGGCTTTCATGATGTTCGATTGCGAGGAATCCGCCGCTCTTGAGTAGACGAGCTGCCGCGTTGATAAATCTACGTGGAATCTCCATGCCATCTGGGCCGCCGAAGAGCGCGATTGCTGGCTCGTGATCGGCAACATCTTTCGGAAGTTCTTGGCCATCTGGAATATATGGTGGATTGGCAATCACAACATCACACTTCACTCCATCGAGCGCATCCTCAACATCCATCTC
>CAZNEQ010000135.1:0-1772 GCA_964572265.1 uncultured Candidatus Planktophila sp. | reverse complement strand
GCTTATGCAGCTAGTGCGAAATCACTGCGACTGTTGTCTGCAGTTATGTGTGCACGGATTTCATGGTTTACGAGATCATTCCGGCTTCCTCGACACGCTTCCCCTGTCTCAACAGCTAAAGTCGAGACCGTTCACCCCCTATGTAATTGTCAAACAGTTACTGCTTTTCTCTTACTGCACTGCTTAGTGTATTGAACGCTGGCGGCAATAGAGAAATTCCCCAGATCGCTGAGCGTAATCCGTAATTGAAAGCCGACTGCCAATCGCCACAACTGGCGCAGATATCCGACTTACCAGTCGTCTCGACCGCTTCGGTTCTTTCCACTGACGCGATAGGAAATCTCGCGCTCAATCTCGCGAGTGGCTTGCTGCTCAAGTAAGGTCTCGCGCTTATCGTGCGCCTTCTTACCTTTAGCTACAGCGATCTCAACCTTTGCCCGACCATCTTTAAAGTACAACTGCAACGGAACTAAGGTGACACCAGAATCTTTTGTCTTAGCCGCAATCTTGCGAATCTCATCGCGATGGGCCAGCAATTTTCGCTTACGACGCGGGGTGTGGTTGGTCCAAGTGCCTTCGGTGTATTCCGGGATATGAACACCATGCATCCATAGTTCGCCATTTTCAACCATCACAAAGCCATCAATAAGTGATGCGCGCCCGGCGCGAAGTGATTTAACTTCGGTTCCGGTGAGGACGATTCCGCATTCGTAAGTGTCAAGGATGGAGTAATCGTGACGCGCCTTCTTATTCTGCGCGATCAGCTTTTGACCTGTCTCCTTGACCATGGCTTAAGGGTATCGAACCCACCGCCACCGCCTTACATCAGACCTTTAGGTAGCGGCGAAGCGTGATGAGCGAGGCGAGAATCGATACGAAGAGACCAACACCGAGCAAGATTGCAGATGAGATCCAGACCTGATCCCAGGCGAAGAACTTGGTAAATGTGAGAAGCGGAGCGACCTTTGTGTCGACCACGTACTTCAATCCACTGAGCAACCCAGTGGCAAATCCCCAACCAAGCACAGCTGAGAAGACGCCTTCTAGCAAGAATGGAAGTTGGATTGACCAAGAGCTTGCACCGACAAGTTTCATCACACCGGTCTCGCGACGACGATTGAAGGCTGCGATACGAAGAGTGTTAGAGATCAAGAGCGCTGCAGTAAGGACCGAGAAGAGGCCAACCAAGAGCGCACCATTACGTAGAACATCGAGGAGGCGGAAGAACTTCTCCAAGATTGATCGCTGGTCTTGCACGATATCAACACCTGGGCGACCCGAGAATGCGCTGACGACAACATCAAATTGCGTTGGGTCTTTCAACTTCACTCGGAATGACTCTGGCAGCTGATCTGCGGTTACGTTCTGCGCAATCGCTGAGTTCTTAAAGCGCTCCTTAAAGCGTTCGAATGCTTCTGTCTGAGACTCGTAGAAGATGCTATCTACAACAGGAAGTGCCTCTAGATCGGACTTAATTGAAGCGCGTTGTTCAGCGGTGACAACACCGTTTGCGCAGGTTGGTGAATCCGAGAGAGTTCCACAGAGAAATACTGAGACCTCGATCTTGTCATACCAATAATCCTTCATCGCATTGACCTGTGCGTTTGAGAGCAAGCCAATTCCGAGAAGTGAGAGTGAGATTGCAACTGTGACCACCACAGCAAATGTCATGGTGAGGTTACGGCGAAGTCCGATGCGAACTTCTTTAAAGAGGAACCCTGCGCGCATTGTCTTCTCCCTTAACCTGTATATCCATAGACGCCACGAACCTG
>CAZNEQ010000134.1:0-1809 GCA_964572265.1 uncultured Candidatus Planktophila sp. | reverse complement strand
AATGACCTATGTAGTTGGCCATTCGGGTGCAGAAAGTGTTTGGAAGTACAAATACGACTCCATTAAGGACCAACAGAAATTACCTTAGGTAGCACCTCTCCACGGAACTTCTCAATCTTTTGGGGGCAATAGTGGGGGCAAATCGTTTTTTGAGCGTAGCTTCACGCATAACAATGTCGTCTTCGGCTTATAGGGCGACTCTTCTCTCAGTTAATGCACTGATGTAGATTTCTCATATGAGTACCCACATAGATAGTTTTGCTCAAAGCACTACAGATTTTCTCGATGCCCTTGCATTGATTCCGGGAAACAAGCGCAAGATTGCACCAGAAGGTCAATGGTCGGCAGCCTTTGTTGTTCACCATGTGGCAGATGCGGAACTCCACTTTGCTGCTCGATATCTCCATACGCTCGGATCTGATAATCCAACGATGGTCTTTTTCGAGGAGGAGCGATACCCCGAGGCACTCTTTTACGCAAAGCGAAGCGTGGCAAAGTCCCTGGCATCAATTGTGGGAATTCGAGGAATGGTTCTTGAAGCCCTCAGCGAAGTTGCAGATAAGGATTGGAATCGAATAACTACGGCGACAAACGGTGAAGTTTTCACATTAGCGCAGTTGGTCGAGAGAGCCGATCGTCACTTACGTTCTCACACTGATCAGCTAAGAAGCTTGGCTCTGGCAATCTGAGTTAATTTACGACGCAGCATTTCGGGCGACTATTTTCAGATTACTTTGGTCATACAGGTGTTGTCCTCGCTGAGGACATACTCACCAAAGGCTTCACATTCTTGATATCCAAGAGATTTATAGAGTTCGCGAGCAGGCTTAAAGGGTTCTGTAGCTCCAGTTTCCAAACTCAATCGCTTAATTCCTTGTCTCCTTGCAAAGTCTTCAATGTGTGAAACCAGTGCTCGTCCAATTCCAAGTCCTCTGGATTTGATCAGGGTGTGCATGGATTTGAGTTCGGCATGACCTGAGTCAAGTTTCCTCAATGCTCCGACACCAAGGAGTTCTGCGTTCACTCGAGCACCGAAGACCGTGATGTCAGGTGTGAATAACTTGGAGGCATCGAGTGCGTATACGTGCTCAATCGGAGTAGAAGAGGTACAAAAAATCCAGTGCGCCTGAAGTACCTGGGCCAATTCGTCAGTGAGCGACTTTTCAATCGAGATAACTATCTCCACCATTGAAGCCTACCGCTAACCCTTCGATGCTTAGTGGGCGAGTCATTTTTCGAGAGGGAATTCGTGGACATTGGGTTATTGGGCTAAGTATGATCACCATCTACTTGAATTAACGGAGGAATGAGAAGTGGCTGATTTTCTGAGTGAAGCAAGTGAGATTCAAGGTGATTTGGCCACAGTTCGCCGACAGATTCATCAGGAGCCAGAAATTGGTTTGGACTTACCAAAGACTCAAGCAAAGATTGTTGCAGCCCTTGATGGACTAGGGCTAGAAATCACAACAGGAAAATCACTGAGCTCGGTTACTGCGGTACTACGCGCTGGCAATTCCCAAAAGACTGTCTTGTTACGCGCTGATATGGATGCACTTCCTGTTACAGAGCTAGCCGATCTCCCGTACAAGAGTCAGATCGATGGTGCGATGCATGCCTGCGGCCATGACCTCCATGTTGCAATGTTGATTGGTGCAGCAAAGTTACTTGTAAAAAATAAGTCAGAGCTCAATGGCGATGTGGTCTTCATGTTCCAACCAGGTGAAGAAGGCTTCGATGGCGCAGGACATATGATTAAAGAAGGTGTCTTAACTGCAAGTGGTAGAAAAGCCGATACAACCTACGGAATTC
>CAZNEQ010000133.1:0-1853 GCA_964572265.1 uncultured Candidatus Planktophila sp. | reverse complement strand
GGTTTGATTCGATCTGTTCGCTACTTGCAACGATTCCACGTTGGCTAAGCAACTTTGAGAGTTCGCCCGCATGCGGAGTAATTAGAGTCGGCTGCTCGAGCGATCCTGCGAGATAGAGCGCACCGGCATCGAGAAGAGTGGGAACGCTCTGTCGCTTCAGCAATTCAAACCATCGATGGCGAAGCCAAGTAGTGATATCACTGTATTTCTTGCCGTCGATTCCAGATCCGGCTATCCACGCTGTTACCGGCCCCGGTTGTACGAGAGCTTCGGGTCTTTGGTGAAGGACGAGATGCGCAAGTCCTGAGTTGCTGTGAAATCTCAGCGCGCCGAGACCTGTTGCAAAGGCGGCGCTAGTCGTCAGAACTGCAGCTCCTGGATATTTCGCTGAACCGGTTATTACACCCAAGGTTCCGCGAGAGTATTTGTGGTCGAGTTCGCTCGGAATAATGATGCACTTTGCTGCATCTTTACCTCGCCAACTTTTGATTGCCATCGTTAACCCACCTGATTGACGGTGAGAATTGTGCTTGGAATCTCGGGTCGAGTTGGTGAAACCTGTGCTGGAGCGCTGAGTATCTTGGTCTTCAACGTGGTTCCACTTGAAGAGATCATAAGTTGGTAATACTCACCACTTTGGACAGAGACGAAAAAGTTCCAGGCAGCTACATATCGAGCATCAGCGCCGACAAGAAGCGCATCGGTTGCGCTCCAATCAACGTTATTGCAAGCGCCACCATTGGTACCTTTGCATAGCCAGATTGAGATGACATCTGTTCCATTATCCTCTTTGAGGAGTTGCGTGGAGAAGGCGATATTGAACTTTCCACTTGTTGTAAAAGTAATCTTTGAGCCATCGACAATTGAGATGCCACTAGCAAAATCAGTATTTCCAAGCGGAATCGCGGTGGCAGTTGACTGAACGAGAGCTACGGTGGAAGTGTCATAGAAGGCGCCGTAACTTCCGAATCCGCCTGTTGCGCCAGTAGCTCCAGTAGCTCCAGTAGCTCCAGTTGCGCCAGTAGCTCCAGTTGCGCCAGTACTTCCACGAGGGCCCTCTGGGCCAACTATCGAGAAACCCACGCCCCACATGGTTCGTTCGCTCTTTGGTCCATACATAATCTTTGAATTGATATCGAGGTAGAAGTCACCGAAAAAACCGGTTGCGGTATCGGGTGCGGAGATTCCACTGATAAGCGTAGCTCCGTTCTTTCCAGAAGGACCTACATCACCAGTTGTACCAATCAGAGAAGATCCACCACCCCAGAGCCCTGCGATACGAGGTCCAAATATCTTCTTATTGAGCGAATCGATATAGAAATCACCGTCATGCCCGGTTTGAAAATTAAGCGGATCGCCATTTCCAGAATGAACGAGCGATTCAGGCTCGAGAAGCGGTAGGACCACCTTCACCAACTTTTCGGTCTTTGCACATTTTGAGGTTTTAGCCGAAACGAGGCGCGCCTCCGAAGTCTTTATATTGACACAATTCTTTACCACCACCGGCGCTGTAGTTCCAGCGATCGCGGATTGAATTGGCATGAGTACGAGTGCCATTAAGAGGGTAACAACTTTACGCATGCGATAAGCATAAAGGTCTTGTGGGAATACCGATAGCATGGGGTTCATGACAGTTATCAGGCGTATTTTCATCGTATTGGCGCTCATTCTAAGCACATCGCATGTTGCAGCTGACACAACTAACTCCGATCAGAAGATGATCTTGGCCAAGACAATTACCGGAAAGATTTCACCAAAATCAGTTTTGGCATCAGATACCGGTTTAATCAGCGCACATAACATGATGTATTCCCATAGCGTCACAATTTACGATGCAAATAAAGCTGAACTTG
>CAZNEQ010000132.1:0-1889 GCA_964572265.1 uncultured Candidatus Planktophila sp. | reverse complement strand
CAAGTTCAGCTTTATTTGCATCGTAAATTGTGACGCTATGGGAATACATCATGTTATGGGCGCTGATTAACCCCGAATCTGATGCCAAAACTGATTTTGGTGAAATCTTTCCGGTAATTGTCTTAGCCAAGATCATCTTCTGATTGGAGTTAGTTGTTTCAGCCGCAACTTGAGATGTGCTTAGAATGAGCGCCAATACGATGAAAATACTTCTGATAGCCTTCATAAAACCTATGCTATCGGTATTCCCACAAGACCTTTATGCTTATCGCATGCGTAAAGTAGTTACCCTTTTAATGGCACTCGTACTCATGCCAATTCAATCCGCGATCGCTGGAACTACAGCGCCGGTGGTGGTAAAGAATTGTGTCAATATAAAGACTTCGGAGGCGCGCCTCGTTTCGGCTAAAACCTCAAAATGTGCAAAGACCGAAAAGTTGGTGAAGGTGGTCCTACCGCTTCTCGAGCCTGAATCGCTCGTTCATTCTGGAAATGGCGATCCGCTTAATTTTCAAACCGGGCATGACGGTGATTTCTATATCGATTCGCTCAATAAGAAGATATTTGGACCTCGTATCGCAGGGCTCTGGGGTGGTGGATCTTCTCTGATTGGTACAACTGGTGATGTAGGTCCTTCTGGAAAGAACGGAGCTACGCTTATCAGTGGAATCTCCGCACCCGATACCGCAACCGGTTTTTTCGGTGACTTCTACCTCGATATCAATTCAAAGATTATGTATGGACCAAAGAGCGAACGAACCATGTGGGGTGTGGGTTTCTCAATAGTTGGTCCAGAAGGCCCGCGCGGAAGTACTGGCGCAACAGGAGCAACTGGCGCAACAGGAGCAACTGGCGCAACAGGAGCAACTGGTGGCACAGGACCAACTGGTGCAACTGGTGCAACTGGTGCAACTGGTGGATTCGGAAGTTACGGCGCCTTCTACGACACATCCACTGTTGCTCTGGTGCAATCAACTGCAACTGCGATTCCGCTTGGAAAAACTGATTTTGCTAGTGGCATCTCAATTGTCGATGGTTCAAAGATTACCTTTGCAACGAGTGGAAAGTTCAATATTGCCTTCTCCACGCAACTGCTCAAAGAAGATAATGGAACAGATGTCATCTCAATCTGGCTCTGCAAAGGTACCAATGGTGGCGCTTGCAATAACGTGGCCTGGAGCGCAACCGATGCGCTCCTTGTCGGCGCTGATGCTCGATATGTAGCTGCCTGGAACTTTTTCGTCTCTGTCCAAAGTGGTGAGTATTACCAACTTATGATCTCTTCAAGTGGAACCACGTTGAAGACCAAGATACTCAGCGCTCCAGCACAGGTTTCACCAACTCGACCCGAGATTCCAAGCACAATTCTCACCGTCAATCAGGTGGGTTAACGATGGCAATCAAAAGTTGGCGAGGTAAAGATGCAGCAAAGTGCATCATTATTCCGAGCGAACTCGACCACAAATACTCTCGCGGAACCTTGGGTGTAATAACCGGTTCAGCGAAATATCCAGGAGCTGCAGTTCTGACGACTAGCGCCGCCTTTGCAACGGGTCTCGGCGCGCTGAGATTTCATAGCAACTCAGGCCTTGCCCATCTCGTCCTTCACCAAACACCCGAAGCGCTCGTTCAACCAGGGCCAGTAACAGCTTGGATTGCCGGATCTGGAATCGACGGCAAGAAATACAGTGATATCACTACTTGGCTGCGCCATCGATGGTTTGAATTACTGAAGCGACAGAGCGTTCCCACTCTTCTCGATGCCGGTGCGCTATATCTCGCTGGTTCGCTCGAGCAGCCGACCCTGATTACTCCACATGCGGGAGAACTCTCTAAGTTGCTTAGCCAACGTGGAATCGTTGCAAGTAGCGAACAGATCGAATCAAACC
>CAZNEQ010000131.1:0-1926 GCA_964572265.1 uncultured Candidatus Planktophila sp. | reverse complement strand
AATTCACCCCTTTCTCCCCGATACTTCCCGACATAACGGAGCAATTCGGACATTGTTCCCATAGCGAGAAAATCTCACCGGATAGATAAGGAGAACCCAGTGATGAACCGCATCCCTGAAGCAGAAGTTCTCCTCACCCCTCGAGAGGTTGCCGATCTCTTCGGTGTTGATCCAAAAACTGTGACTCGTTGGGCAAAGGCCGGAAAACTGACATCGATTCGTACTTTGGGCGGACATCGCCGCTATCGCAAATCTGAAGTCGATGATCTACGAGCTAATTATTTTAAGAGTAACAACTAATAAATTTTATGAATTATTCAATAGCCCAATTTGCCCTGCTCGGCTTTCTGACCTTTATCTTTGTCGGAATCATTACTCCACAAATGAGAAAAATTGCTCTTCATTACGATGTAGTTGATGCACCAAATCTTGCACGCAAAGTTCAGAAAGAACCGGTCCCGTATCTCGGTGGTGTTGCAATCGCTATCGGCGTGGTCAGTGCATCGTATGGATCAATGCTCGCAGTCGATTTCTCATGGGAGACAATTCGATTAGCAAGCACGGTTCTCGTCCCTGCTATCGCAATCTCTGCGATGGGCTTATGGGATGACTTAAAAGGTTTGCAACCATGGCCACGTTTGATTGTGCAGACAGTCACAGGCGTTGCTGTATCTTCAATCTTGATTGCTACAGATACAAGCGGAGTTGCATTCAGCCATTCATTCTTAAATTACGCAATCACCACTCTATGGATTGTCGGCGTCTGTAACTCCATTAACTTCTTCGATAATCATGATGGCGGTGCTGCTGGAGCGGTTGCAGTAATCACCTTCTTCCT
Organism: uncultured Candidatus Planktophila sp.; assembly: GCA_964572265.1. GTDB lineage: Bacteria > Actinomycetota > Actinomycetes > Nanopelagicales > Nanopelagicaceae > Planktophila. The sequence goes on along the minus strand of CAZNEQ010000131.1, from coordinate 1,088 downwards.
CTTCTTTATCGCCTATGACCGTCAACAAGTCTTGGTGAGCGCTCTCGCAGTCGTAACAGCGGGTGCCACTGCCGGGTTCTTGATTTGGAATCGCCACCCGGCGAAGATCTACATGGGCGATGCAGGTTCGCTCTTCCTCGGAATCATCATTTCGGTGCTGACTATTCGCTTATCGCCAGGGGTCGTTCCAACCTATAAATCACTTGCTATCCCACTGCTTCTGATGGCAATCCCGATTTTGGATACAACGGTTGCGGTTATTTCTCGCCTCTATCGAGGTATTTCACCTTTCCAAGGTGGCCGCGACCATCTATCCCATCGTTTGATGCGAGTAGGGCTCCAACGCAAATCAACAGCAATCACTCTCTGGGCCTCAGCTGCTTACTACGCCGCTCTTGCCTTGGCGTTATACACCTGGCCGGATACCTGGGGCTTTGAAATCTTGGTTCTTGCCGCAATCACTTGGATTGCACTATTGATTGGTTTCCTTCGTATTCCATCTGAGGGGTAAACTAATCGCATGTCCAATCCAGCAGATGATGTAAAAGCAAAGATGCTTGCAGCCCTTGAAGCAAAGAAGAATAAGAAGGGCGCACCAGGCACTCAGAACCATGCTGAAGGCGGATCAAAGATTAAGGGCGGTCAGCGTTCTGGTGGCGCCCCACAGGTACAGCGCAAGGCAGGACCTTCAGGCTCTGGCTCTGCAGGCTAATTTTTAGCTCGTGCCCTTCCTTCTCGAAATTCGAGTTCGACCCAATTCTTCACGTAACAAAGTAGGCGGAAGCGTTGGCGAACCGCCACGTCTTGTGGTTGCAGTACAAGCTCCCGCAGTAGATGGCAAAGCCAATCAAGCAGTGATTAAAGAGTTGGCTTCGGCATTTAATCTACGCGCCCGCGATTTCACAATTGTCTATGGCGAACTCGGACGCGATAAGAGAATTATTATTGAAGTATTAAGCCAGGAGAATGAAAAAACTCTCCAAGCTAGGCTTGAAGAGTTGATGGGCGAGAACCCAAAACTTTTGTAAATCATTACTTGTGGCTCGGGACAGGATCGAACTGTCGACCTCACGATTTTCAGTCGCGCG
>CAZNEQ010000130.1:0-1946 GCA_964572265.1 uncultured Candidatus Planktophila sp. | reverse complement strand
TCGGTATTTCCACATAGCCATAGAAGGTTGGTGAAGAGATGACCTGGGAGAGTTATATCCAGCGTCTTGACTCTGGGCTAGATCTTGAGCCAGATGAAATCTCTGCAGTGATGGAGCGAATCCTCCTCGGTCAGGCAGAAGTGAGTGAAATCAAAGAGTTCCTTATTGCCCTCAAGGGCAAGGGTGAGACGTCAGAAGAAGTTGGCGCACTTGTTTCTCAAATGCTTGCTCATAGCGCACCAATCTCAATCAAAGAGCGCGCAGTCGACACCGTCGGAACCGGGGGAGATGGTGCGCACACCATCAATATCTCGACGACCGCCGCGATCATTGCCGCCTCGGCTGGGGCACGCGTGGTCAAGCATGGCAATCGAGCAGCATCAAGTAAATCTGGGTCAGGCGACCTCCTTGAGGCCCTCGGTGTAGCAATAAGCCTTGATGGAAAAGGTGTTGAACGATGTGTAGCCGAATTAGGAATAGGTTTTTGTTTTGCTCCGATCTTCCATCCGGCGATGCGCTTTGCCGCACCCGCACGAAAAGAGTTGGGAGTGCCGACGGTCTTCAACATCCTTGGACCGCTAGCAAATCCTGCCCAACCACAAGCGGCGGCAATTGGGGTTGCAGATGATCGAATGCATTTAGTTATGGCGCAAGTATTAGCAACTCACGGTGTCGATGGTTTTGTCTTCCGCGGCGATGATGGTTTGGACGAAATCACTCTCTCCTCAACCACCTCAGTGCTCAGCATCGGTAGAGGTGAAATTCGCAGCGATCTTATTGAGCCAGGTGATTTCGGTATCTCACGTGCACCGGTGACTGATCTTGTCGGTGGTGACGCTTCAGAAAATGCACGAATAAGTAATGCGATTTTTGCGGGTGAACACGGCGCTCCAAGAGATGCAGTTCTACTCAACGCAGCTGCTGCGATTGCCGCCTTCGAAGGTCAGAGTGAACTGACAGTGCATGAACGTCTTGCAAGTGGGCTGAAGAAAGCCAGCGCGGCACTTGATAGCGGGGCTACAGCCGCTCTTCTGAAGAAGTGGGTTGATCTTTCACAGGAGATTGCGGCCCAGCCTTAAGGCCAACCTTGCGTTGATTATTGCTCCGCGATTGCTTACTGCCGGCGTTCATCATCTGATTAATCGTTGTTATTCCGAATGTTCCCATGCGCTCAATGATGCCGTGGAGAACATCAACAGTTGCCAGCGCATCATCGAGTGCGCGGTGGTTGGGGGAGATCTCGGTTCTAAAGTATGCGGCTAAGGTCCCGAGTTGATAGTTGGCAACATCATCTTTGCTCAGGACAAAACGCGCTGCCTTGACGGTATCTATCACGCGAAATGTGGGCCAGATATATCCATGTAGAGCAGCAGATGCCTTCAAGAATGATAGATCAAAGGGTGCGTTATGGGCGACAAATACTGTTGATTTCTCACTACCTAGAAATTCAAACAAGAGAGGTAACACGCTTTCAATCGGTGGGGCATCCCATAACATCTCATCGGTGATTCCAGTTAACTCAGTGATGAACGGTGGCAGAGAGGTTCCCGGATTAACAAAGGTCTTAAAGGTTCCGATGACGACTCCGCCGCAGACTTTTACAGCGCCTATCTCGGTGATTGCGCTACCAGTCTTGGGGGATGCGCCAGAAGTCTCTAGATCGAGGACAACAAAGGTGACGTGAGCCAGGTCTTCATCGGGTAATCGGCTGGCGCTCATGGATCCAGCCTAGATTATCGAGCAGACACGAATTACTTCTTCTTGCCCTTCCAGGCCTTCTTCGCTCGGGCGGTAAATTTTTCGGTCTCATTCTTCAACCGCGCGTAGACAACTTCAGCCCATGCAAATTCAGTTGCCAAAATTGCAACACCTAGAACAATCAGTGGAATTCCCGGGCCAGGGATAAACATAAATACGATGCCAAGAAGGACAAGAGTCGAACCGAC
>CAZNEQ010000129.1:0-1970 GCA_964572265.1 uncultured Candidatus Planktophila sp. | reverse complement strand
TCATATCCGTTGCCACCTTGCAGACTGGTAGAAAGGCTGTGAAGAACTGACCTAAACCTGGCTTACAGAAATCATCATCGATGCTCTTGCAGATTCGCTTACCGCGTTCGCCTGAAATAGTAGGCGACTGTCCGATCATTACTGAGGCTCGTTCAGAGAGGTTAGTGTTGTCCTGAATCGAGAGGCCAAGGAGTGAGATTCCGGTTCTCGGAGCACTTAGCGAGAAGAGATCTTTCATCACCGACCACTGCTCATCGGGGATATCCGCTGCCTGCAAGGTATTTATCGAGCTCATGCTCAGACCGAGAATCGAGAGAAGGATCAGTAGTCGTTTCATCGCTATGCCTTCTTCTTATAGCCGGTTGGGCACTTTGGTTTTACAGCGGTCACTTTCTTCGATGTCTTTCCTTTGACACAGGTAATCGTCGACTTCTTGGCAACGCCACTTGAAGACCCGGCTTGAGAGAGAGCAACCTTTACCGTTGGAGATGAAAAAGTGAAACCCTTGGCAGATAGACGCAACCAGTTGGCGCGCTCTGTTACTACGGTGGTCGCAGTCTTAGCTTCACCGTCATCACTGATGACGCTGATGGATGCCTGAATTGGAGCACTTGAAAAGCCATATATGCAGCGAGCAATGTCTGATCTAATTGCTAGATCATAAGTTCCGACTTGAACCTGACCCTTTGAGTCGTAATGCGGGGATGAGACTCGATACGAGAGGAATCCATCCGCAAATGCCGGAGGACCTGCAAGGTAAGCATTTGAGTTGGTGGTGACCATGCCAGCTACGCCAGAATCACCGATGCATCTCTCAAATTGCCCGTATGAATCCATGGTTCGGAAAGACCAAGTTGAAGGATTCGCATATGCCTTATCTTTAGCAACTTCAACCCACAATAAGTAACGGGCAAATTGATTTTCGGTAAATGATGGATTGCGTTCATCTACAACAGTCTGTAAATCGCGGCTCTTCTCATTGCCACCAAAAAACGCAGTTCCAGCGAAGTTATTTCCTCGATCTCTAAATTCTTGCTCAATCATGTCGTTGAGAGTCTTTGGCAGATCCGTGTTCTTGCTCCAAGCGGCAAGAGTCGGTACTCGCATTGATTTACCTTCAACGGTTAGTAACGTCTGCTTATCGCTGAGTTTTTCACTAGAGACGGTAGGTTCATAGATGCGCCCGTGGAACCAGCCAATTACTTTAGCTGTGGTCTTCAGCGAGACTTTATAACTTGAGTCATCCACATGCGCCCAACGAGTGAGGCAATACTTTGTTGTTAGTAAGAAACAATCTTGCTCAAATTTACCCTCGCTGGATGTGCGCGAGACTGGAAAAATCCCGACGTCTAGATTGAAAGGCTTTCCACCATTGCGACTCTGAAATTCCACATTCAACTTTGGAATAAGAAGATATTCGTCGCCTTGCGCATGTGGCATACCGGGTATCTTCCACAAAGAAATTGCACCGCTACTTGGAATACCTCGTGATGGATCTCCAATAAACGGAGTATTGAATCGGTTGAGACCGCTCTGGGTAGGAGCATCAATTTTCGAGGTGAGAGTCTCAACCAGAGTCGCCTCGCTCCAGTCGCCCTCGCCCTTCTTGCCAGCAAGTGTCACTACACAATCGCGAGTGAGTTCATCAGAACATGGAGAGATTGGTGTTTCAATAAAGAGGAGGTCAGACTCGCTGCATGGAGAATCAAAAATCGATTTGCATGTACTCGGATCACGATCGGCAAAGTTCGTCGACTTCCATGCCTCTAAGTAGGTAAAAGCGCGGAATAGTGTGCGCTGATCGTCGTAATAAGCCCCTGAATAGCCCCCTGTGTTCTCAACTGGAGGACGGGGAATTGTTAGCTGCTCATCAGGTAAATCTGCTGCGCCAACTGGTGCAGCTATGCCAATAACGAGGATCGCTCCCAGAATTGCGATGAGTGTCTTCTTCACGATTACCAATCTCGATT
>CAZNEQ010000128.1:0-2029 GCA_964572265.1 uncultured Candidatus Planktophila sp. | reverse complement strand
CTTCCACATGGAGAATCTGCAAAGATCATTGCGGAACTTCCCCAATCGATGAAAATCGTTGATCTCGGTGCAGATTTCAGGTTAACTTCTGAAGACTCCTGGGAGAAGTATTACGGTGGGGAATACGCAGGTTCTTGGGTCTACGGAATGGCCGACTTACCAGGAAAGTCATCAGAAATTTCAAAGGCTGCAAGAGTGGCCAATCCTGGTTGCTATGCAACATCTATTGCAATCGGTGCCGCTCCTGCATCAGCATTTACAGATATGAGCGACATTGTCGTAGTTGCTGCCTCTGGCACAACCGGGGCGGGTAGAAGCGCAAAGATCAACCTTATTGCTAGTGAAGTTGCTGGATCATTATCTTCATACAAGTTTGGGGGAGTTCATCAGCACACTCCTGAAATCGAAGAGACCCTTTCTAGCGTCAGTGGCAAGAGCGTAAAAGTTTCTTTTACTCCGATTTTGGCACCAATGCCGCGCGGGATTCTTTCAACAATCACAATGAAGTTGACCCAATCAATCTCACTTCAAGAGGTAAGGACCGCTTATCAGGAGTATTTCAAGGAATCTCCCTTCGTTCATCTCTTACCTGAAGGTCAGATGCCAAAGACCGCTTCTGTGTTAGGCAGTAACTTTGCACAGATTCAAGTTGCGATTGATGAACACTCTCAACGTCTCGTCATTTCGGTTGTAATCGATAACTTAGGTAAAGGCGCAGCTGCGCAAGCGATTCACAATGCCAACCTGATTGCTGGTTTTAATCCGACCGATGGTTTAACTGGGAATGGTCTAGGAGCATGAAAAACTCACTTCCGAAAGGATTTCGCGCTGCCGGTATGCATGCAGGGCTTAAGAGTTCAGGAGCTTACGACCTCACTCTGATAGAAAATCGCGGACCGCGCTTTGATGCAGCTGCCGTCTACACAACGAACAAAGTTGTTGCAGCACCCGTTATCTGGTCGCGTGAAGTCACTAAAGGCCACCTCGTTCGCGCCGCAATACTCAATTCAGGAGGCGCAAATGCCTGCACTGGGCCAGAAGGATTCTTAGATACTCACCGCACTGCCGAAAAGGTAGGTGAAGTACTTTCAATTTCTTCCGGTGAAGTTGTTGTCTGCTCCACGGGCCTGATTGGCGAAAGACTGCCGATGGAGAAGATCCTCACCGGTATAGATTCACTCTCAACGCGTCTCGCTGAGGAAACTTTGGAAGATGTGGCACGGTCAATCATGACGACAGATACAGTTCCAAAGATTGCCACGAAGAGCCACGCAGGGACGGAGACAGTTGGAGTTGCAAAAGGCGCTGGAATGCTAGCGCCCGCACTTGCAACAATGCTCTCTGTCGTGATGACCGATGCAATTCTTCCGGACAATGTGCAAGAAATCTTTGCTCGAGTAACCGATCGCACCTTTAATCGAATTGATTCCGATGGATGTATGTCTACCAATGACACTGTTCTGCTGATGGGGTCAGGTGCGAGTGGAGTCGAATTAAGTGATGGAGATCTCGAAGCCATCTTTATGGAGATTTGCGGTTCTTTGGCAGCACAGTTAATTGAAGATGCCGAAGGGTCAACTAAGACCGTTGCTATAAGTGTCATCGGAGCCGCATCGGAAGGTGATGCAGTTGAGGTTGCACGTGCATGTGCCCGAAATAATCTGTTGAAGTGTGCAATCTTCGGCGGAGATCCCAATTGGGGTCGAGTCTTGGCAGCGGTCGGAACAGCTCAAGCCGAGATGGATCCACTCATAATTGATGTGACTCTCAATGGTGTTCGAGTGGCAGAAAATTCTGCGCCTTTTGAGGATAAGAATCTGGTCTCTTTCTCAGAGCGTTTAGTGGAACTTGTCATTGATTTGAAGATGGGGCAGTCACATGCGACTGTACGTACGAATGATCTCTCGCATGATTATGTCCATGAGAACTCGGCATATTCGACATGATGTCTACAAACAGAGTGTTGGTCGTTAAATTCGGTGGCCACGCCATGAGCGATAACGATGGTGAATTTGGAAAGAAGTTGGCC
>CAZNEQ010000127.1:0-2040 GCA_964572265.1 uncultured Candidatus Planktophila sp. | reverse complement strand
AGCTCAACCGCATTTCATCTCACATGGTCGCACTCGGTACCGGAGCTCTCGAGCTCGGTGCGATGGGCCCAATGTTCTTTGCATTCCGCGAACGCGAAATGGTCCTTGATGCATTTGAAGCGATCACTGGTCTTCGTATGAATATGGCCTATATCCGCCCAGGTGGAGTGCAACAAGATCTTCCAGAAGGAATGACAACTCGTCTTCGCGAACTTGTAAAAGAACTACGGAAGAACTTTAAAGATAACGAGCGCCTCTTGGTTGGAAACACAATCTGGATGAAGCGCACAGAGGGCATTGGTTATCTCGACTTGGCAGGATGTACAACTCTTGGAATCACAGGACCTGTGCTTCGTTCAACCGGTCTTCCTTGGGATCTGCGCAAGATGAACCCATATTGCGGATATGAAAATTATGAATTCGATGTCATCACCGCAGATACCTGCGATGTCTACGGTCGCTTCCTTATCCGTATGGCCGAACTCGAGCAATCACTTCGCATTATCGAACAAGCTCTCGACAAGTTAGATGCACTTCACGGTGCACCAGTAATGGTTGCCGACAAGAAGATTGCATGGCCAGCCCAGCTTGCACTCGGTGCAGATGGACTTGGAAACTCACTCGATCACATCCGCGAAATCATGGGATCGTCGATGGAATCTCTCATCCATCACTTCAAACTTGTTACTGAAGGATTCCGCGTTCCTGCCGGTCAGGTATATGCAGCAGTTGAATCACCACGTGGTGAACTCGCAGCGCATGTTGTCTCTGATGGTGGAACTCGTCCATACCGCGTTCACTTCCGTGAGCCATCCTTTAATAACTTGCAATCCACATCAGCAATGAGCGAAGGCGGAATGGTTGCCGACATTATCGGCGCTGTTGCATCTATCGATCCTGTCATGGGAGGCGTTGACCGCTAATGTCATCTGTAGATCACACACTCAATATCGAAATCATGAATTCGATTATCGCGCGCTACCCACGCAAGCGTTCTGCGATCATGCCATTGCTGCACTATGTGCAGTCAGTTGCTGGCTATGTCACCAACTCAGGAATTGAAATGATTGCCGATCTCCTTGAAATCGAAACCGCTGAAGTTTCAGCTGTTGCAACTTTCTATACCCAATACAAGCGCAAGCCAGTCGGTGAGTATCACGTCGGTGTCTGCACTAACACACTCTGTGCTGTGATGGGCGGCGACGCAATCTTCGGCGCACTTAAAGAGCACCTTGGAATTGAAAATGATGGCGTGACTGCAGATGGCAAAGTTTCACTCGAGCATATCGAGTGCAATGCAGCATGTGACTACGCACCTGTAGTGATGGCTAACTGGGAGTTCTACGACAACCAGACAGTCGAATCAGCGAAGGCCCTTGTCGATGGTGCTCGTGCAGGAAATCCACCAGCACCTACTCGCGGACCTAATCGCCTTGTTACATATAAGGAAGCATCTGCCGTGTTAGCCGGTCTTGATGATGGCTTAGCTGGTGAAGGTGTGCAGGCAGGTCCTGCAACGCTTCTTGGACTTGGAATTGCACGCGCACAGGAAAAGGGAGGCAAGTAATGTCAAAGCTCACACCTATCCTTTCTGCACATTGGGATGAGAAAGATTCATTTACCTTTGAAGGTTATAAGCGCAACGGCGGATATAAAGCCGCCGAAAAAGCGTTGGCGATGAATCCCGATGATGTTATTCAACTTGTAAAAGATTCAGGTCTTCGCGGTCGCGGAGGCGCAGGCTTTCCAACAGGAATGAAGTGGGGTTTTATCCCACAAGGTGACAATAAAGATCACTACCTCGTTGTAAATGCTGACGAGTCAGAGCCAGGTACTTGTAAAGATATGCCGCTGCTCATGGCAAACCCACACGTTCTTCTCGAAGGTTGCATCATCGCGTGCCACGCAATTCGCGCAAAGCATGCATTTATCTATATCCGCGGTGAAGTAACACATGTTGCACGTCGCGTAAATCAAGCGATTGCAGATGCATACAAGGCAGGAATTCTTGGAAACGGAATCGATATCGTTCTTCATATC
>CAZNEQ010000126.1:0-2060 GCA_964572265.1 uncultured Candidatus Planktophila sp. | reverse complement strand
GGCACGGTGTGCACTTTCCACATGATTCGTGCTTGTAGAACTCAGTCCAACGAAGTACTGCACGAACAACACATGTTGTCTCATCAAAGATCTGAAGTGCTTTGGTGCCGAGCATGGAGCCGGCCGCAGATACACCTTCATAATCAAGTGGAACATCAAGATGTTCTGCAGTAAAGAGTGGAGTTGAAGAACCACCCGGTGTCCAGAACTTCAGCTGGTGCCCATTGCGGACTCCCCCAGCGAGCTCAAGAATTTCACGAAGCGTGATTCCGAGCGGAGCTTCAAACTGTCCTGGATTATTGACGTGGCCTGAGAGTGAGTAAAGGGTTGCACCCTTTGACTTCTCTGTACCCATTGATTGATACCACTCTGCGCCATTGGCAACGATTGCTGGAACAGCAGAGATTGACTCAACGTTGTTCACAACAGTTGGTCGCGCATAGAGACCTGCGATTGCTGGGAATGGTGGGCGAAGACGTGGTTGACCACGGAAACCTTCGAGTGAATCCAGTAGAGCAGTCTCTTCACCACAGATGTAAGCACCTGCACCGATGTGCAGAACGAGATCAATATCGTGACCGGTTCCGAAAATATTCTTTCCGAGATAACCCGCCTTGTAGGCATCAGCAATCGCCTTGTTTACGCGACGAGCAACGTGCGTTACTTCGCCACGGATATAAATAAATGCATGCTTTGCGCGAATCGCATATGCCGCGATGATGACGCCTTCAACGAGGACATGTGGGTTGGCCATCAAAAGTGGCATGTCCTTACATGTACCTGGCTCTGATTCATCTGCGTTAACAACAAGGTAGTGATCCTTGTTATCGCCTTGTGGGATAAAGCCCCACTTCATGCCGGTGGGGAATCCGGCTCCACCACGACCACGAAGTCCGGAATCTTTGACGAGCTGAATGACTGCATCGGGATCCATTGCAAGCGCTTTTTCCGCTGCCTTGTAACCACCATTGCGCTTATACGCATCGATAGTAAATGAATCCTTCTCATCCCAATGTGCTGAAAGGACTGGAGTTAACTTTGACATTACTTTCCTTCCTTTGCGAGCTTGAGACCAAGCAAAGTTGCTGAACCTGCTTGTACGCCTTCTTCAGCAAGCCCGTCATCAAGACCTGCGAGAACAGCAGATGCTTCTTTGAAAGTTACGAGGCGGCTTGGGCCACGAGTAGGTGCTGGTGGATTTCCTGCGCGCGCACCATCAACAAGAGCTTTTGCCGATGCAACAGTTTGGTTGTCATAGAACTCCCAGTTAGCCATCACAACAGGCGCATAATCACAAGCTGCGTTGCACTCGATATGTTCGATTGAAACCTTGCCATCTTCAGTAACACCATCATTTTCCAAGCCGAGATGTTCTTTCAAAGCTTCGAGAATGACGTCACCGCCCATGATTGCGCAGAGAGTATTGGTGCAGACTCCGATGTGATATTCACCGGTTGGCTTGCGCTTGTACTGTGTATAGAAAGTAGCTACCGCAGATACTTCTGCTGTTTCAATTTCTAGAACTGATGAAATTGTCTCGATACCTTCGTTTGTCACATAGCCTGAAACAGATTGCACATAGTGCAGTAATGGCATGATGGCAGAGCGCTTACGAGGATAACGTGCAACGATCGATTGCATAACATCCATATTCAAAGCTGAATCAGTAGTTGTCATTATCGGTCGACGCCTCCCATAACAGGATCGATTGATGCAACAGCGCCGATGATGTCGGCGACCATTCCACCTTCGCTCATTGCAGATGTTGATTGAAGATTGTTAAAGGATGGCTCACGGAAGTGAACGCGATAAGGCTTTGTGCCACCGTCAGAGACGATATGCGCTGCGAGTTCACCACGTGGTGATTCGACTGCTGCATATGCCTGACCTGCAGGAACACGGAAGCCCTCTGTTACCAACTTAAAGTGGTGAATCAAAGATTCCATTGAAGAGCCCATGATTTCGCGGATGTGATCGAGTGAGTTACCAAGTCCATCTGCACCAAGGGCAAGCTGTGCTGGCCATGCAATCTTCTTATCGGCAACCATTACTGGCTGTCC
>CAZNEQ010000125.1:0-2063 GCA_964572265.1 uncultured Candidatus Planktophila sp. | reverse complement strand
CGTGATGAAGACATGGCGCTATTCTCGCCGCTTTCGACTCGCAACGGCAACCCGGCATGAGTATTCTTGGGCACATGACAACAGAGACCAGCCAATCAGTAGACCTCACCACCGGAATCGTGCTCACAGATACAGCAGCCGCAAAGGTTGCTGCGCTTCTTGCGCAAGAAGGTCGCGATGATCTCTATCTCCGTGTTGCTGTGCAGCCAGGTGGATGCTCCGGTCTTCGCTACCAGCTCTACTTTGACGATCGCAATCAAGAAGGCGATGTCGTCCGTGAATTTGGTTCAGTAAAGGTTGTTGTAGACAAGATGTCAGATCCATATCTCATGGGCGCATCTGTTGATTTCGTCGACACAATTGAGAAGCAGGGCTTCACAATCGATAATCCAAATGCGCAGGGTTCATGCGCATGCGGCGACTCCTTCAACTAAAACATTCAATAGCGCTTCTTTCTGACTCTTCCTGTAGTTAAATCCACCTATGAGAATTGGTGTTGCAGGTTCGGTCGGTCTTGATCATCTAATGACGTTTCCTGGAAAGTTCACCGATTCTTTGGTGGCAGGTTCGCTCGAGAAAGTTTCACTCTCTTTTCTCGTGGATGGACTTGAAGTTCGTCGTGGGGGATGTGCAGCCAATATTGCTTTCGGAATGGCCAATCTTGGACTTCAACCAATCCTTATTGCTGCAGTAGGAAAAGATTGGGCTGATTACGAAGCATGGCTTTCTCGCCATGGCGTTGATACCTCTCACGTGCTCGTTTCAAAGACTCATTACACCGCTCACTTCACAGTAACAACCGACACTGAACTTAATCAGATTGCATCCTTCTTCCCGGGAGCGATGTCAGAGGCGCGAAATATCGAGCTTCAACCAATCATGGATAAGGCAGGTCGCCTTGATCTGCTCGTGATCTCTCCTGACGATCCGGAGGCCATGTTGCGTCATACAGAGGTAGCTCTCGCAAACAACATTCCGGTTGCGGCCGACCCGTCACAACAAATGGCACGAATGTCAGGCGAAGAGATTAAGCGATTGATTGAAGGCGCTACCTATCTCTTCATGAACGAATATGAACTCGCTCTGGCTATTCAAAAGACTGGATGGAGCGATCAAGAGATTTTGCAGAAGGTGAAGTACCGCATCATCACGCAGGGTTCTGCGGGTGCTCGAGTAGAGAGCCTTGGCGGAGAAATCATCAAGGTTGTCTGCGCCAAAGAGAAGGCAAAGGTAGATCCGACTGGAGTTGGAGATTCATTCCGTTCTGGATTTGTGGCCGGACTTTCATGGGGCCTGAATCACGAGCGCTGCGCTCAGCTTGGTTCTATGGTCGCTACATACGTGATTGAAACTATGGGAACGCAGGAATATCGATTTACTCATGCAGAGTTTGTTGCTCGCTTTGCCGAAGCATACGGTGATGAGGCTGCTGCAGAGATTGCAGCTCACTTAGCTGCGTAAGTTTTGCAGTACCGATTTCAATTGCATTACCAGATTCACAATATCAGCTGCATTTGTCCCTGGATGAATTGTTGCGCGAAGGTGACCCATAGTTGGTAGGCCCATGGCAGCAATCACGTGACTAGGAGCCAAATCTTCCGCTGAGCAGGCTGATCCAGCGTCGATACTGATGCCAGTCTTCAGTAAAGCGCGCAGTACTTCTTCGCCAGAATATTGATCAACCAAGAACGACAGATAGCGCGTCTTGTCATCGGTCGACCCAATTACTCGCACGCCATCAATCTCCTGTAAATGTTCCAGCAACTCATTACGTAGCCCGGAGAGCGTCCCCTCGACTTCACGAAATTCATTGAGGGCAACTACTGCACCAATAAGAAGCGGTAGTGAGTAAGAGCCGGGGGTACGGATAGGAGCAATATGAGCGAATGGATACCGATAACCATCCGCATCATTGATAGCAAGAAAACCTAACCCGCTTGGCCCAGACCACGAAAGCGCATCGAAAGAAGCGATCGCAAATCCTTCGACAAGTCCTGATCTCGGAGTTGTGCGGGTTGCGTCAAGAGCGATGCGCGATTTGAGGTTGCGCCACTTTTCCAAAT
>CAZNEQ010000124.1:0-2080 GCA_964572265.1 uncultured Candidatus Planktophila sp. | reverse complement strand
ACAACTTCATCTCTAGAAAGGGTGATTACATGGGTAATGCAATATCAGCATGTTTCTCAAAGTACGCAACATTCGAGGGGAGAGCTTCTCGTAGCGAGTATTGGTATTTTCAACTCTTCTATTTACTGATCATCATTGCTGTTTCAGCCATTGATCCAACAAGCAACGGATTGCTTGGAAACCTGGTATTCCTAGGATTCATCGTTCCAATCACTGCAGCTGGATGCCGACGGATGCATGATGTCGGAAAGAGCGGCTGGTTTCAGATTATTCCTTTCTACAACTTAATTCTCGCAATCCGCGAGAGCGAAGGCGATAATCAATACGGCCCACGTCCGTAATCCAATAACTCAAAGGCAGGCTCAGGGTTTCCTGGGCCTGCCTTTTTTGACCGGTCGAAGTGAATAAAAGTCAATCGATGGGGCGGATAAGTAGGTGTGAAGCTTCGGATCGCCCTTCTCATTACAGCCTTATCTATCGCTGTAATTCCAGCCTGGTCGGCTGAGACAACCCCAAAGGTTTTGGTGATTGCAGATACCGGGTTTAGCGACTCAGATCCGGTGATCGCGGCACACACCGTCTATCAGCTCTGCATCATGGATTGGTATGCCTGCCCTAATGGGACGAGTTTTCAAGAGAGCGGCACAGCCGCAATGCTGACCTCAACTCAGATTAAATACTCTGGCTTTAACCACGGAAGCAAAATGGCCCGTTCTGCGATTGCTGCCTATCCTGATGTGAAATTAATCTTGATTAGAATCATTGGCCAATCTCCATCAGGCAACAGAATGTCGACGAGCGAATCGGTCATTACCAAAGTTCTTGCATGGACCAATAAGAATGCAAAGGCTTACAACATCGGTGCAATAGCGATTTCTCAGGGGAGCAACAAAGTTGGCACCAATGCTCGTCGATGTCTCTCTTCTCCGGCCACCGATAGAGAGATTGCAGCTCTTAAAGCCAAAGGCATCTATTCATTCTTTCCAGCGGGGAATGAAAGCAAGAGCGAGATCATCAATTGGCCAGCATGTATCAGCGATGCTGTTGCGGTAGGAGCCCTAGATAAGTCAGGCGAAATTGCAAGCTACAGTAACTATGCGATGGGGCAGGTAGATATCTACGAGCCTGGATACGTGATTGATACCGAGACCGTAGCTGTATATGGAAACGACAATGGCACTTCGCATTCAACGCAGTATGCAGCTGCAAAATGGTTAAGTTTAGTTAATGAGTTCCCCAAGGTGCGCCCAGCGCTGATTTACTGGAACTACATTCTGTCGGGAGAGCCAGTGACTAACTCAAAGGGTTATTTTGGCTGGTCCTCTAGCCTCGATAGTGTGCGAGAAACTTTAGTAGGTCGCTGAGCACATATTTGAGTAGAGCGCGGAAACCGTTATCAAGCTCTGACCAACGCCATCAATACCAAAGTACTCAGTATCAAAGGTCGAACCTGAAACAGTCCACTGAAGAATTGCCTCGGCGGGATATCCGTCGTAACTGATGTCACCGGTGAGTTGGACTACGGTGTTTCCAGAGGTCGAGGTGAATTCTTCCCAAGAAGGCGATGACATAAATGCATCTGCCATTTCGCCAAGTGTTGCAGATGGACAAGCGCCCACCGTTCCATTTTTAACTGCGCTCACATTTGCTGAATCAGAGAAGAGATCTGCGAGATCGCTGGCGCTGTAATCAGAACCTGAACCAGAGTCAGAGCTTGAACTACAGGCAGTAAGAGTGAGAAGAGATGCGGCCAATATGGCAGCAAGAGCGCGCTTATTTTTCATGTGTAAATTCTGCACGACTTGGTTAAAGAAATGAGTTTGGCTGCGCGCTTCTGACTAGTCAATACCTTGATGTGGCAATCAATAACGACTTTGATTCCGATATGGAAAAATGCAAATGTTCTGAAACTGTCCGTCACAATTGGGGAATTAGCGCTAAGCGCGAAGGCCTCATCTGTCTCTTCTGTAACAAGTTGATAGAAAGTGATGAATCAGCGCCGCAACCGTCTGAAGACTCCAGTGTGGGTAACTCCGCCGTGGGCAAGAGCACCTCTGGAAAAAGCGCAGCTAAAGCGCCA
>CAZNEQ010000123.1:0-2133 GCA_964572265.1 uncultured Candidatus Planktophila sp. | reverse complement strand
TACTCATTGATCTCACTTCGCGGTTTGATGCCAGGAGATCCACCAATTGGCATCTTCGTCGACAAGCTCTTCTACTTCCCATCCTTGATTCTTACCCTGGTCTGCTCCCTCTGGGTATTGATGACCTGGGTCCGACGGGATGATTTCCAAGCGTAAGGATCGATGATGAAAAAACTACATTCATTACTTCTAGCGCTAGCTATGGTTGTTGGCCTTGCACCAGCAACGCTGCAGGGTGCGCAAGCGGCAACTGGCTTGGTTGATGAGGGATACATCCCGCCTGATCTACCTATTCAAGGTTCAGTTAACGTTAATTTTAAGGATGGAAGATTTCAGACATTTGATACCGGAGCTCCTTATCTGATGTGGAGTAATGGCGGATTTACCTCACGGGGGATTGAGCAGGCCCTTCTCTGTGATTCGATTGATGACGCTAAGTGCAAACAGGTCGGTGGATACTTTGAATTCTTCACTCGCCTTGTAGCGTGCACGACAGCAGAAGCCCTCGATTGCATCGAAGGAATCACGGCCGAATCAAGTGGTGGAACAGCGCAAGGCGAATTCGTCGAGAGTTTCCCAAAGAAGATAAAGACGACATATACAGCAAATTCTGCAGCCAGGTTACCCGTGGCAAGCAGTGCAGGATTTTGGAAATTTACCAACGTTGAGCATCCAGGTGGCAATCAGTTCTTCGTTGATGCAATGTTGCGCGGAAGAATGAAAGCTGGTGAGACCACTTTCACAAATTCATCCCTCAACATCGCAGTCTTTGCCGCTTCAAAGAAGCCTCTTGGCGTGCATCAAACTTCACCAGATGTGGGTGGAGGCATCGATGATGGTTCAAGTTATGTGATTCAGCGAAACGGGTCAACGCCAGCAGATGCATATTTTGGTGCTGTTGGAATATATGGCGGCTACCAGGGAGAGACCCTTGATTGCGTCATGTCAGGCGATAGTCTCTGTGCCAATCGCCATGCAATTCCTGATGGCGTTAAGTTCACACTTAAATTAAGACTTTCAAGTTCTCCAACTGGTTGGCTTCACGGTCGACTAGACCAACCAAGCGTTGAGATCGTCTCCCTGCCTCAGTCACCTGCAATCTCTCTTTCTATCTCTGGTGCAACCACCAGAGTTCCAGCTGTTGGAAAGATGAGTAACTGGGTAGATCTTCCTCAGACACTTCGCGATAAGTACCTGCAAGGTGGATTCGCTGGAACCAAGTACGGATGTAGATGGTGTTCAACCGATCCTCTGAAAAATACACTGACTGCAAACCCATCTGTGTCTGGTGTAGGCGCGATGGAAGAGCTTCGCGCTTGGCTACCTCTTGTCAATGACAAATCGTCAGCTGATCTCAACACATGGTCGATTCGCTCACTAAGCGCAGCCGAGATGAATGGAGCAGACCTCTGCTTTACAAAGAATAATCAGATCAATGGATTACTGATGACGAATGCGACCGTCTATTCGGCAGGTCCTCCGCAGTACAGCGATGGAACTTTGGATTACCAAGTGGCAGCACCGCACCTGATGTCCAATGGCGATGTTTTCAAGGGCCAGTACAACCTTGTAATTCGAAGCGAAGTTGCTCGGTGCATTTACAAATTCACTAGTGCTCCAATTCAGGCATCGGTCTCGATTGTAAATTCCAGCGGTGTCTCTGAATTGGCAACGATGGTGATGGGCGAAAGAGGCGGATGGCTCTATCTCAATGCGAGCAATTTCGAATTCTCCTCACCAACGCTCAAGGTAAAGCTGACCCAGGAGAAGGCGGCAGAAGCGACCGCGACCCCCACACCTGTAGCAATGGTGAAGCCGGTCGCGAAGAAAGTGACGATTACCTGCAAAAAGGGAAAGGTGACCAAGAAAGTCACTGCGGCTAAGCCAAAGTGCCCTTCTGGCTTCAAAAAGAGCGCCTAGGGGCTAGCGGCCAGCCGGCCCCGTGTGTCGGATAGGCTCAATATCGGCGGGTGCAGACTTTCGGGGTTATAAGAGGCCGATTTCCCTTATACGGGGGGCCTGCCTTAGACTCACCCTTCGGTCCAGATGAGAATCCACAGGATTTAAGGCTAGACCACCCATGTTCGTTTTATGAGATAACAGAGAAGAAGGTAAATTTTTGGCTAGCAAAGA
>CAZNEQ010000122.1:0-2167 GCA_964572265.1 uncultured Candidatus Planktophila sp. | reverse complement strand
CTCTCCTTTAGTGCGAAGGACTATTCCTCGCACAGGCATAACGTACGGCAATCCCAAGATATTCCCCTGGGAAAGGCCCTTTTTACCTGTTTCTGATGCGGGAAGCGACCTCTCTGAGGCGAATTTGGCGTTCTGAATGGAACTTCTGCACCTGGGCAATTTCGCTCTGGAGCTCCTGATAAGAATCCAGGCTCTCGCCTGGCAATTTGGAGAGGGCACGGATGATTCTGCTCTTCAATCTTTCATTGCTTTCTATAAGTCCAATAGAAATCAGCTCCCCTGAATAGAGGCGGCCTTCCTTACGCGATATTTTCTCAACTACCGAATGAGTGAAAATTACCTTTTGAACTTCTGCCAGCTCGATGGGGCGGTTACGCAATTGTTGTGAGAAGTCATTTCCGATCAGGGGTAATGACTTTTCGGTAATCACGCCAAACTCAGCGCTATTCACGTCCTTGAGTGTCAAAGATGCACCTCGGCGAATCAATTCAAGAAGTGCCGCTCTCGCTTTAGCCAAAGCATCTTCGCGCGCTTTTCGGGCTACTTCTTCTGCAGCCGCTTTAGCAGCAGCGAGTTCTGCTTCGCTCGATGGAGTTGTGATGGAGACGGTCGCACTTGATGCAGAGGAGGTGCCAACAGAATTACTAGCAGTGACTCGGAATGTGTATGAGGTAGAAGGAGACAAGCCTGAAACTGTGATTGTTCCTGAACCCGATTGAATCACTCTCCCAGTTACAGAACCTGGGGTTGAAGTTGCGGTGTAAGTTTCAATTGTTGCTCCACCGTTACTCACAGGCGCAGTAAATGTGACTGTCGCAGTTGTTGGCGATGTCGCAGTCGCAACTCCGATTGTTGGTGCTCCTGGCGCTGAGAGTGTGGGTGTTGCTACTAAACGAAAGGTCGCAGTGTATGCACCAGAGATTAGATCTCCATTCGCTGTGGCAAGGAGACCCTGATTGACATATCCCGCTGTTCCAGTAACAGATGCCACGGTATTTGCTGTCATTGAGACTTGAAAGACAGTTGCATTAACCGGAGAAACAGCCCTGGTTTGGTTTGCATAAATATTGGCGAAGAGAACATCGTTTGGCCCCACATCAATTCCCGCATAACGTGTTGTGCCAAAGCCTGTGAGCTTAACAAAAGTATTGGCAGTAACTGATTGTCCGTAGATCGTGCCAGTGTTCTTTGGCATCACAAAGACGCCCTGCAATCCCCATCCATCTGCTACGAAAACATTTCCACTGTTATCTACCGCTAAGTCCCAAAACCAATTGGAGCCATTTGAATATAGAAGAGCTGAAGTATTTGCTGTCACAGAGATACCGAAGAGCGTTGTGGTGCTAACAGGTAAGACATAAAGATTTCCTGTCGCAATATGCACTCCAAAGAGATTGCCGGCACTATCAAAGTCGAGGCCACCGCGAAGTCCAGTGCCGGAAGCAATTAAGGTTTCAGTGTTTGCTGGTACAGAAGTTCCGAAGAGAGTAGTGCTAGAGGCAGATAGCGCATAGATATCACCATTGCTAAAGCTGTAGACAATTGCATTAGAAGATGTAACAGCAATGCCAGCAATATTGGCGCGTTGAATCAATGTGAGCGGAGTTCCAGTCGTGACGGACTGGCCGAATAGGGTTCCCGTTGATGCAGGAATTACAACTAAACCTTGCTTACTCGAAGTTGCATTGTGGTCATCGCCGATATAAATGTTTCCGGCAGAATCTTCAGCAAGTGCAACCGGGTAGCCGAGGCTATAGATATTGGTTGCCGTTACGGTAGCTAGCGCCTGAGGGGCCAGGGCGAGGAGGGCAGAGAGAATCATCAATACGGTGAGTATCGATTTCCCTATTTTCACCTGGCGAACTCCCTGCTCGGCGATTGAGCAGGAGTCTATTGGCTCTCTCGTGAGCTTGCTAGATATAGCTATCTAGCAAGTACACATCTCAAAGGCCGAGAATCTGCTTCTTCTTGAGGTCAAACTCTTCTTGGGTGATAAGTCCGCGCTCTAGAAGAGAGGCAAACTTTTCAAGCTCTCCAGCCTCTGAGAAATGCTGCGGGGCAGATCCTGTGCCGCGAGCATCCAATAGGCCTCGTAAAACCTGAACAAAATGCGGGCCATCGATAACGTCGGTCCGGAAGGTGAGGGTATTTCCGCTGGTATACACAT
>CAZNEQ010000121.1:0-2266 GCA_964572265.1 uncultured Candidatus Planktophila sp. | reverse complement strand
GGCGAGCTCCTTGAGAAGCACCCAACACGCGCTGTAGAAAAGGCGATCAAGGGAATGCTTCCTAAGAACCGTCTAGGTCGCGAGATGGCAGGCAAGCTCAAGGTCTACGCAGGTCCAGAGCATCCACATGCTGCACAAGCACCAGTCCCATACGTATTCACCCAAGTTTCACAGATCATCAAGTAAAGGAAAATAGAGAACATGTCAGATACAACTTTCGAACTTGATGAGAACGAGACACCTACTTCTTACTCTTCTTCAACACCAGCACCAGCAACAAACCGTAAGGCAGTAACAGCACCAGGTGCTGGTACAGGTCGCCGTAAGGAAGCTGTTGCACGTGTTCGCCTCGTTCCAGGAACAGGTCGTTGGGTAGTAAACGGTAAGACTCTTGAGAACTACTTCCCAAATAAGGTTCACCAGCAGCTCGTATCAGAACCATTCCGCACAGTAGGTGCAGAAGGTACATACGATGTATTTGCTCGCATCAACGGTGGTGGAGTCTCAGGTCAAGCTGGCGCACTCCGTCTTGGCGTTGCTCGTTCACTTAACGAGATCGATCGCGAAGCAAACCGCCCAGCACTTAAGAAGGCTGGATTCCTTTCACGTGATGCACGTGTTATCGAGCGCAAGAAGTACGGTCTGAAGAAGGCACGTAAGCGTTCACAGTACTCAAAGCGCTAAACAAACTTTTCAGTCCAAAGTTTTCTACCAAGAATCCCATTTGTAACGAGGAGGTCCATGTGGCTCTCTTCGGAACAGATGGGATTCGTGGTTTAGCGAACGGTTCGGTTCTTACCGCCGAGACCGCTCTCTCTGCAGCTGTTGCTGCCGCACATATTCTCGTTGAATCTTCCAGCAACGCAGGCAAGCGCCCGCGAGCCATTGTCGGCCAAGATTCACGTGCCTCAGGCGAATTCTTAGAAGCAGCCGTTATTGCAGGTCTGGCATCTGCCGGTGTTGATGTTTATCGCGTCGGAGTATTACCGACTCCAGCGATAGCTCATTTAGTCGCTGCAACTGGGGCAGATCTTGGTGTCATGATTTCTGCTTCACATAACCCAATGCCAGATAATGGAATTAAATTATTTGCTCGCGGTGGTGGCAAGCTTGATGATGCAATTGAGGCAGCGATTGAAAAGCGGATGGGCGAACCATGGGAACGTCCAACCGGTCGCGACGTTGGTCGAATCGTGAATTACGAAGCCGCAGCTGCGGCATATATCGAGCATCTACTTGCTTCAGTTTCAACCCCTCTCAAGGGAATCATGATTGTGGTCGACTGCGCCAATGGAGCAGCATCAGCTGTTGCACCAGTTGTCTATGAAAAGGCTGGCGCTACCGTCATCGCGATTCACCACTCACCTGATGGTTGGAATATCAATGATGGTTGTGGCTCTACCCACCTAGAAGATTTGCAAGCCGCGGTTGTTCGTGAAGGTGCCGACTTTGGCATTGCCCACGATGGAGATTCAGATCGTTGCCTGGCAGTAGATGGAACTGGCGCGATCATTGATGGCGATCAGATCATGACGATTTTAGCTCGTGGCTTCAAAGCTCGTGGCAAACTCAAAGATGACACCATCGTTGCAACGGTAATGAGCAACCTTGGTTTCTTTCACGCAATGAAGAGCTCTGGCATCAAAGTTGTGACCACCGCTGTAGGAGATCGGTATGTTCTCGAGCAAATGCTCGCAGGCGACTTCTCTCTTGGTGGCGAGCAGTCAGGACATCTCATCATTCGCGAGCATGCCGGAACAGGTGATGGAATTCTTACCGCGCTCGCACTTGCGCAAGAAGTGGCATCCTCCGGAAAGTCTCTCGCTGAGCTCGCTTCTGCCATGCAGCGTTTCCCTCAAGTTCTTATCAATGTCTCAGGCGTTGCGAAAGAGAAGTTGGCAGAATCAACAGTGATTACCGATGCTGTTGCAGCTGCTGAGAAAACTCTGGGCGAAGACGGTCGCGTTCTGCTGCGTGCATCGGGAACCGAATCTTTGATTCGCGTCATGGTGGAAGCCTCAAGTGATAACCTAGCCCAAGAGATTGCTTCATCACTTGCAGCGGTCGTTAAGGCAGAACTGGGGAACTAATTCGTGTGCGGAATCGTGGGTTACACCGGACCGCAATCTGCATTTACCCCGATAGTTGAAGGTCTTCGCCGCCTCGAATACCGCGGATATGACTCAGCCGGAATAGCTCTCGGAACCGGCACCTCACTCTTTGTAGAAAAGCGTGCTGGCAAGTTAGCAAATCTTGAGGGCGCACT
>CAZNEQ010000120.1:0-2324 GCA_964572265.1 uncultured Candidatus Planktophila sp. | reverse complement strand
GGATGGCTACATCTCTTGCACAGTGAACCAAGGTGGGAGCAATCTTGAGGTAATCAGCTCCGGCGATGATCTTCTTCGCTAACGCGGGAGGTAAAGCTTCGTGTCCTGCAACTGCACCAGCGAGAGCCTCATCAACGCTGGCAAAGTGATTAGCAATGAGGGCTGCACCTTTTTCACCAATCCCTTTCACTCCTGGTAAGCCATCTGAAGGATCGCCACGGAACATAGCAAAGAGCGCGTATCGATCTCCGGGTATTCCATACTTCGCAGCCACCCATTTGCTATCTACTAGATCATGTTGGGAGATGCCACGGGCTAGATAAACAATTTTTACATCCTTTTTATCGTCGACCATTTGAAAGAGGTCGCGATCTCCGGTAACAACGCGAACAGGACCTTTCTCGCGAACTGCAAAAGTCGCCATCACATCATCTGCCTCGTAATCGTCAACTCCCACCATCGGAATTCCAAAAGCATCGATGAGATCTAAAAGAATGGGAATCTGTGGAGTGAGCGTCTCTGGCTCCTCCTCAACCTCACTCCCCTCTTCCAGACGATTAGCTTTGTAATCAGGGAAAAGCTCGACTCGCCAGGTGGGGCGCCAATCGCCCTCAATGCAGGCAACGATCCGATTAGGCGAATACATCGAAACAAGTCGCGCCGTCATATCGAGGTAACCTCGAATGGCATTTACTGGCAATCCCGATGGAGAGAGCAAGGTATCGGGCATTCCGTAGTAAGCGCGGTACCAGAGTGATGCGCTATCTAAGAGCATGAGGGTCATAGTTCGCCCAGTATATACGAGACCACACCTCGATCTATTTTCTTAATTGCCTCACGACATGTAGGACGTAGATTTTCAGAGGCGCCCGAAATTTGAGTCAGCAAATCAATCAGCTGCTTAATGTTGCGGACAAAATCTCCAACGGTCATGTCACTGCCTTTGAGGATATGGCTCAAGGAATGACCGCTAGCCCATTTGTATGATGCGAAAGCAAATCCGAAATCAGGTTCACGTTGAGTCTTTACACCGAAATCTTCTTCGATATCTTCAAGCTGCGCCCAGATAGATGTGATTGCAGCCAGGGCATTTGCCACATTCTGATGTGGCATCTTGGGTGAGTAATTCTCACTGCCACGGCTTTCGTAGATCACACTAGATACAACTGCAACTAATTCTGGAGCCGATAGCGAATCAAGCACCCCGTTTTTAATAGTCTCGGTAAGTAAGAGATCTGATTCGGCATAAATCTTCGCCAAGATCTTGCCCTGTTCCAGCGGCTTCTCCCCCTCGATATATCCGAGATGAGTCAAGACATCACAAATACGGTCAAAAGTCTTTGCAATCACATGGGTGCGATTCTCGACTCGCTCACGGAGCCCTGCTGACTCTCGATTAAGTCTTGCGGCACGTTCGGCAAAACGAGCATGTGTTTCACGGTCATTGCAGGAGTGACACTCGTGCTGTCGAAGCTGTCTACGTAGGCGATCGAGTTCATTCTCCATATGTTGACGCTGACGATTGTCGAAGGTGCGGCGACCATCGCGTTTACTCAGAAGTCTCTCTGTCTCTTTGATCTCCATCCGGATGCTCGCATACTCTTCGAAATTTCCAAGATGGCAGACTGCTGATTCAAGTTGTTCACTTGCCGCAAGATCGTTCTTTCGAATCTGCTTTACCAGTCCCACCACCGCGCGGTCTGCCTGAAATTGTGCGAAAGATGATTCAAGACTTGTGCGGGCTCTCTCGCGTCCAAATCGTGCGATGAGGTTGATGGACATATTGTAAGAAGGCGTAAAGGAGGATCGGAGCGGATATGTACGCGTGGAAGCTAGACCCGCTGCAGTCGCTGAGTCGACAGTTGGCGACCAGAGCACCACTGCATTACCTTCGATATCAATTCCACGTCGCCCTGCTCGACCGGTAAGTTGGGTGTATTCGCCAGGGGTAATTGAGACATGGCCTTCACCATTCCACTTCGTTAACTTCTCGAGAACGACGGTGCGCGCGGGCATATTGATGCCAAGGGCAAGTGTCTCAGTAGCAAAAACTGCCTTTACCAAGCCCCGTTGAAAGAGATCTTCGACCGCTGCCTTAAAACTTGGTAAAAGGCCGGCGTGATGTGCGGCGATTCCTCGTTCAAGCGCCATCAGCCACTCACGATATCCAAGGACTTCCAAATCTTCTTCAGCGATATTTTGTGTATACGAGATCGCAGTGTTCATGATTTCAATGCGCTCTTCAGCGTTCGTTAACTTGATTCCAGCCTGCAGACATTGCTTGACTGCGGCATCGCAGCCAGCGCGCGAGAAAATGAAGGTAA
>CAZNEQ010000119.1:0-2403 GCA_964572265.1 uncultured Candidatus Planktophila sp. | reverse complement strand
TCTAGTTACTACTACTACCTTTATAGATAGAAAATCTCTCCACACACGAACATCTACCGAAAGAAAAAATTTAAGTTTTATAAGTCAGCACAGGTGTGCCAGACTTTCAAGATACGAGAAGGTGGTTACAGGTGAAATTTACAGTCGATCAACAAGGACTCACCGACGGTGTGAACTGGGTTTCCCGCAGCCTCTCAACCCGCCCAATTAAGACCGAGCTTCTTGGAATCGTCATCGATGCCACCGGCGATGAAGTTTTTCTCTCGGGCTCTGATTTAGAGACATCGAGTAAAGCTCACTTTGCTGCAGATATCGTCATTAAAGGAAAAGTCCTTGTTCCAGGAAAACTTCTTGCAGAGATCTGTCGCTCACTTCCAAATAAACCAATCACAATCGCACTAGATGGAACTCGCGTACTTGTGACATCTGGCTCTGCCAAATTTACTCTTCCAACACTGTCAATTGATGAGTACCCACATCTTCCAGAACTTCCTGAAAGCACTGGTGTTGTAGCAAGTGACACCTTCGCTCAAGCGGTCGCACAAGTTGCAGTTGCTGCAGGACGCGATGATTCACTACCAACACTTACCGGTGTCCATGTTGAGATTTCAGAAGATAGCGTCACATTGGCTGCAACAGATCGCTACCGTTTAGCGGTCCGCGAATTTACTTGGCAACCATCACAACCAGGTGTTTCAACAACTGCGTTGTTGCGCGGCCGCACAATCGCCGAAGCTGCAAAATCACTAGCCGGTTCTAAAGAAGTTTCTCTCTCACTGGCACCTACTGCCAGCAATGATCGCCTTGCAGGTTTTGCTGGTTCTGGAAAGACAATGACATCACGTATGTTGGATGGAACATTTCCTCCATACCGTCATTTGCTTGATCAGAACATCATCTCAACTGCAGTAATTGAAGTTGCGCCATTCTTAGATTCAGTTCGACGTGTTGCACTTGTTACCGACAAAACTGTTCCACTACGCCTTGAATTTGATGGAACAACAGTCTCACTCGAAGCAGGCGCCGGCGAAGAAGCACAGGCAACGGAAGCGATCGATATCCTGCTTACAGGCGAACCAATCTCGATTGCCTTTAACCCAACATTTTTAAGCGATGGGCTACAAGCTGTCGGAACACCATTTGTCCAAATCTCTTTCACTGGATCAAATAAGCCAGCAATTTTGATGGGTAAGAATGAGGCCACCGGAAGCGCTGTAGAAAATTACCGCTACCTCCTCATGCCTATGCGATATGCATCTTAAGAAGTTATCGCTAACCAACTTCCGTTCATACGAGAGCCTTGAACTCTCATTCGCACCAGGTGTTCAGACCTTTGTTGGAAATAACGGTTGCGGTAAAACAAATGTTGCAGAGGCGCTGATCTATCTCGGCTTTCTCTCATCTCACCGGGTATCTACAAATGCCCCGCTTATCCACCGCGAGCTCGATCAAGCGATTATCCGCGCCGAAATCGCCAGCGATGGACGCACCCTCACAGTTGATTTAGAGATCAATGCCAATAAGGCTAACCGCGCTCGCCTTAATCAGAACCCCACCAAATCACAACGCGAAATTTTAGGCGCTCTGCAAGTTATCTACTTCTCGCCCGAAGACCTAGATCTTGTCCGCGGAGAACCCACCGGCCGCCGTGACTTCCTCGATAAATTACTTATTACCCGCACACCTCGCCTTGCGGGAGTGATCTCAGATTATGACCGCGTTGTGCGCCAACGAAATGCTTTATTGAAAACTCGCGCACCGGAAAGCTCTCTTGCACCATGGACCGAGCAACTCATTGCTTTAGGTGCTGCACTCACTGCCGAAAGAATTGCTTTAGTTGAAAAACTCAATCCATATGTAGGTGCGCACTATGCAAACCTCAATGAGGTTAAGGCAGCATCCATTGCCTATAAATCTTCAACTGAAGGTCTAACCACAGATATTGAAAAGAACATTGCAGTATTAACTGCCAAACAAGCAGAGGTTGCTCGCAACGAGATCGAACGTGGCGTCAGTCTTATCGGGCCACATCGCGATGATCTCCATCTACACCTTGGAGACTTTCCAGCAAAAGGTTACGCCAGCCACGGTGAATCATGGTCGATGGCGATCTCATTGCGCATTGCATCTTTTACATTATTACGCGATGAAGGATCTTCTCCAATTCTTATCCTCGACGATATCTTTGCCGAACTTGATACCGCACGCCGGGCACAACTTGTTGCGATTACACATTTGGCCGAACAAACATTTATCACCGCAGCAGTTGAAAGTGATCTACCGGCTGATCTAAAGACAGAACGTTTCTATGTGACACCAGGAAAAGTCACGCGCCAAGAAGGTGCAGTATGAGTTCAAAGAAAGTTGATCTTGCACTCGAACTATTTCGAAACTATAAAACTG
>CAZNEQ010000118.1:0-2417 GCA_964572265.1 uncultured Candidatus Planktophila sp. | reverse complement strand
GACGAGATTGTTGCCAGAGCGCTTTCAATTCGTCGGTATTTGCCCAGACACCAGTAGCGAGTCCCGCAGCATATGCAGCACCCAGGGCAGTTGTTTCAGTGATTAAAGGTCGAGTGATGTCGATTCCCATAATGTCCGCCTGCATCTGCATGCAGAGAGAATTCGCTGTGATGCCGCCATCGACTCGCATCTCAACCATTGGAACGCCAGAATCAGCAACCATCGCATCCATCACATCGCGAGTTTGATAACAGATAGCTTCAAGCGCCGCACGGGCAAGATGTGCTTTTGTAGCAGCGCGAGTAAGTCCGACAATAACTCCACGTGCATCGCTACGCCAGTACGGCGCAAAGAGTCCTGAGAATGCTGGAACAAAGTAGACGCCAGCTGTATCTGTAACAGATGAAGCCAGTGCCTCGGTATCAGCGGCATGGGTAATGATTCCCAGTTGATCGCGCAGCCATTGGATTGCCGATCCTGTTACTGCAACCGAACCTTCAAGTGCATACCGTGCTGGTTGATCACCAAATTTGTAACAGACTGTAGTGAGTAGCCCATTGTGAGATTTCACAATCTCTGTTCCAGTATTTAGGAGCGCAAAGTTACCGGTGCCATATGTTGTCTTCGATTCACCTCGATCGAAACAGACTTGACCTACCATCGCCGCTTGTTGATCGCCGAGAATTCCTGCAATTGGCACTGCGGCACCAAAAGGTCCATGAGGTGATGTGAGGGCATAAATTTCTGAAGAAGATTTAATCTCTGGCAATACAGAGCGCGGGACTTCCAAAACTTCAAGAAGTTCGCCATCCCAATCAAGAGTGGCAAGGTTCATCAATAATGTGCGACTGGCGTTGGTGACATCAGTGAAGTGAACTCCACCTTGCGTGCCACCTGAGAGGTTCCAGAGCAACCAACTATCAATGGTGCCAAAGCGAGCGGTCCCAGCCGCAATTGAACTTTGGACGGCAGGTGAGTTTTTGATGAGCCAGTGCATCTTGCTGCCTGAGAAATACGGGGCGACAGTGAGACCGCTCTTTGCGCTCAATAATTCCTTTGATTCAACTGGAAGGGAATCTAAATAAGAAGCTGTTCGAACGTCCTGCCAGACGATGGCGTTATGGAGCGGTTGGCCAGTCGTTACATCCCAGGCAACCGTGGTCTCGCGTTGATTGGTGATACCAATTGCTGAAAGATCTGAGCCCAAGAGGTTGGCCTGCTTGAGTGCGCCCGCAATAACCTCTTGAACGCGTTCCCAAATTTCAGCGGCGTCGTGTTCGACCCAACCTGCCTGCGGAAGAATTTGTCGATGTTCGAGTTGATGTTGCCCCACCACTCGTCCGCTTTGATCAAAAATCATGAAGCGAGAACTACTGGTTCCCTGATCCAAACTACCTACGAATGCCATATCCTTAAGCCTACTCAATAGAAGAAGAAATCGGTATACCCTCGATGTTTTCATCCGAACTTAGTCCAGATCAGCGCGATGCCGCCATTGCATCTTTGGCATCCGAGGAGTTCGACATTCTTGTTATCGGGGGAGGAGTAACCGGAGCTGGCGCCGTACTGGATGCCGCATCACGCGGTCTCAAAGTTGCACTCGTTGAAGCACGCGATCTTGCATCAGGTACATCGAGCCGCTCTAGTAAATTGATTCACGGTGGACTGCGCTACCTCGAGCAATACGATTTTAAATTAGTTCGCGAAGCTCTCCACGAGCGCGAGTTAATGGTTTCATCTTTAAGTCCACACTTGGTAAAGCCAGTTGGTTTTCTTTATCCGCTGCACGAGAAGTTAAAAGATCGCACCTACGTTGGTGCGGGCTTGGCACTCTATGACGTCCTTCGCGGATTTCAACGCGCGCTTCCGTGGCATAAGCACATGTCGCAGAAAAAAATTGCCGAGATCGCACCATCACTTCGTCAAGATATTGTTACAGGCGCTGTTAAGTATTACGACGCACAGGTGGATGATGCTCGCCACACCATGACAATTATTAGGACTGCTCGTCGCCATGGCGCAGTGATCGCAACCCGCGTAGAAGTTGATCAACTCATCCGTGACGGCAAGAAGGTTGTTGGCGCAGAGGTAACCGATACTGTCACCGGCAAGAAGATAAAGGTTTCCGCGAAGGCAGTTGTGATGTGTGCAGGTATCTGGAGTGATGAGATGCATGCCAAGTTTGGCCTCAAACCTGGATATGGCGTGACCATGTCCAAAGGCGTTCATATTGTCGTACCGGGTTCTGCCATAAAATCTGATACCGGAATCATCCTTAAGACCGCAGTCTCTGTACTCTTCCTCATTCCTTGGGGAGATAAGTGGATTGTGGGTACTACTGATACCCCATACGACGGAGATCGCGCTCATCCTCATGCGACCAGTGAGGATGTTCAATACATTCTTGATCAAGCCAA
>CAZNEQ010000117.1:0-2431 GCA_964572265.1 uncultured Candidatus Planktophila sp. | reverse complement strand
CATGGAGCGACTCTTCTGTATCACTCGCAAGAATTTCAATTTTCTCCTGCGCAATTACCTCACCGGTATCGACGCCGGCATCTACCCAATGAATAGTGGTCCCGGTCTCGGTGGCTCCCGCTGCAAGAGCGTCGCGGACTGCATGCGCTCCAGGAAATGCCGGTAGGAGCGCTGGGTGGCTATTGATGATTCTAAATCGAGTTGTGATTGCCTCTGGCAAGATTCGCATAAACCCGGCGCTGACAACCAAGGTAGGACGCAGCGCTGCGATGAGAGTCTCAAGCTCTCTATTCCATTGCGCACGATCATCCATCATGGGAATCAAGTAACTTTCAATATGGGCAGCTTCGGCTCGCTGCAGAACTTCCGCTCCTGGCTTATCGCAAATGAGTGCCACGACTTCACCGTGTACTTGCGAAAAATCTGCATTAATTATCTCTTGCGCTAGCGAACCAGTGCCCGATGCAAGGATGACAATCCGTTTCATTGATTGCGCCGCGCTGCAATAAAGGCGGTAATTGCCGCTCCTAAACCAACTTCACCGATCACGACCAGCCCAAATTTCCAGATAGAGACACCGAATGCCCCCATCTCATCCGTCATCAACGATCCACTCGATAGGTAAGCGAGAATCACAATCATCACTGTAAAGAAGATTGCGGTTTGCAGGAACAACTGCACTCCACCATTGATAGTCCAGTAAGCCATGAGTGCACCGATTGCAATAAAGAAAATCGCAGCAACGATAAAAAGTGGATGTCGCTGGGTTGGCAA
This sequence comes from uncultured Candidatus Planktophila sp., assembly GCA_964572265.1. Lineage (GTDB taxonomy): Bacteria > Actinomycetota > Actinomycetes > Nanopelagicales > Nanopelagicaceae > Planktophila. Next base: position 1,657 of record CAZNEQ010000117.1, on the reverse strand, counting down.
AATTCCTAATAAGGGCAGTACTGGAATTTCGCCATTGTCATACCACCACGGTGAAATCAGAGTCCCTGCGCCTACGGCGAAACCTGAACCCGCAAGATAAGAGGCGAAAGCAATTGCGGCGTTGGGGAGATAGAGAACATTGAGAAGAAGTAGCAGGGCTCCCCCAAAAATCCCAGCCTGGAGTGAAGTGTGTAGATCTTTAACTTGATCAAAATGAATGAAGATCAGCGTTCCGACTGCAATCATTGAGACGCCGACAATGATTGCTATTAATCTAGTTGCAATCACGAGCGGTGCAGACATCTTGATTCGCTGACCGCAGGTGAGAGTTGCAATGATGGAGATAAGGAAGGCGAAGATCGGCGCTAGGTACCACTGTGGCGTGACAGAGGGAGATGAGATCAAGAAAGCTATTGCTGTCACAATCACGGTATAGAAAATTGAATACGCGCTTCGAACGCCATTGATATCGTGATAGTCACCTTGAAGGCGATCGAGTGCGCGGTTGAAGGTACTTCGAATCGCTAAGAATGGAAGTGCTATTGCACCCCATGGCAGATAAGAGAGATAGCCAGGATTTCCGGTGGGTGGCAGCGCGAGTGAAAATGGAATGTGGTGCGCACCTACCCAGAGCCAGGCTGCGCCCCGAATGGGATCGGTAGTTGTACCGGTTGCACTTCCTGCTGTTGCCCAAGCGATAAGGGCGATAAAAGCAAACGGGAGCAGCACGAGTGCTGCTCCACGTATTGCGTGAGACAACGAGACCGATAGGACGCGTTGCATCGTTAAATTAACGGCCGAGAATCTCGCGCATCAAGCGCGCTGTCTCGCTAGGAGTTTGTCCAACCTTGACGCCAGCTGCTTCCAGTGCATCCTTCTTCGCCTGTGCTGTTCCTGATGAGCCAGAGACGATTGCACCTGCGTGGCCCATCGTCTTTCCTTCTGGCGCAGTAAATCCTGCAACATAACCGACTACTGGCTTCTTTACATACTCAGCGATAAATGCTGCTGCACGTTCTTCAGCGTCTCCACCGATTTCACCGATCATGACGATTGCTTCAGTCTCGGGATCATCTTGGAATGCGCGGAGGCAATCGATATGTGTTGTTCCAATAACCGGATCGCCACCAATACCAACAGCTGTTGAGAATCCGATATCACGGAGCTCGTACATCATCTGATAGGTAAGTGTTCCTGACTTAGAGACAAGTCCGATTGGACCCTTCTTTGTAATGTCAGCAGGAATGATTCCGACGTTGGAAGATTCAGGGCTAATAAGTCCTGGGCAGTTAGGTCCAATCAACTGGGTCTTTCCGCTCTTCAGTGAGTATGCATAGAAATATGCAGAGTCATGAACCGGAATTCCTTCGGTGATGACAACGACCAGTGGCATTGAGGCATCAATCGCATCGATTACTGCAGCCTTGGCAAACTTAGGTGGAACGAAGACGACAGATACATTCGCACCTGTTGCAGCCATTGCTTCAGCAACTGTGTTGAAGACTGGAAGTGATGTGCCGTCGATATCGACGACCTGTCCACCCTTACCAGGAGTTACGCCACCAACAACTTTGGTGCCAGAAGCCAACATGCGGCGAGTGTGCTTTGTTCCTTCAGAACCTGTCATGCCCTGAACGATGACCTTGCTGGAAGAGTT
>CAZNEQ010000116.1:0-2444 GCA_964572265.1 uncultured Candidatus Planktophila sp. | reverse complement strand
GCTATTTTGCGCGCAGCCATGGTCAAAATCCTCCATGAGGTTCAAGAAAAGTATCCTGATTCACATCAAGGTCAGCGTTGGGCGCCGCTCCGTCTTGGTGGTACCGCTCCTGCTCCCCTAAACTAACCACTATGTTTAAGAAGAAGAAAAAGAGCACAGAGCCCAAGGTTAAGAAGGTCCGTTTTAAGGAATTCCGTGATGCCTATCAAATCACGAAAGCGGTAAAGCCTTGGATTGGTGCACTGCTCGGTGGAATCTTCGCCGTGGTTCTTGCTATCTCCATCTCAACCGGCTTGGTTTTTGGTCGACCAATCTATGCAGGTTTCATTGGATTACCAGTTGCGCTCTTGCTCTCTCTTGTTGTCTTCACACGAATTGCCGGCGCTGCCGCATACGCATCTATTGAAGGTCAGATCGGTGCGGGCGCCTCAGTATTGATGGCAATCCGCAAGGGCTGGACAACAACTCCCGCTGTTGCAGTCAATCGCAACCAAGATATGGTCCACCGAAGCGTTGGTCGAGCCGGAATTGTTCTCACCGGTGAAGGCGGAGCGGCTGTCCGCCAGATGTTGCAAGATGAGCGAAAGAAGTCTGAGCGTTATGCGCCCGGAGCTCCGATCACAGAGATTATTGTTGGCGACGGCGAAGGCCAAGTTCCACTGAAGAAGCTTCAGAAAAAAGTCACCAAGCTTCCAAAGAAACTCACCGCCCACCAAATGCGCGAACTTCGTATGCGCTTGAAGGCAGTAGGTGGAATGTCACTTCCTATTCCAAAGGGTCCAATGCCAAAGGGTGTAAAGATTCGTTAATAAAAGCATTTAATACAATAAAGAACGACCCTGAACTTATTCAGGGTCGTTCTTTATTGCTACGACTTATGCTTATTCTGTATAGAGATCGTGAGAAATCATATCTGCGGAGTTAATGTCCTTATTCTTTTCAACCCAAGCTTTCATGGCAGCACTTTCGCCAATTGCGTCGTTGACAATGCCATTATCAGTAAGGCTCTTAAAGGTCTGAATGATGACGATGTTCCCGACATCTTTGCCTGCATGCCCGTTTAAAACGGTAATTTCACTGACGCCTTCGGCTTTAAAAATCGCTGCTACCTCAGCCCATGACTTCATGAATTCAGCTCGCTTACCTGAATGAGGCTTCCAAATTGAAATTTCGTAAGCTCTTGCCATTTCTCTCTCCTTCACTGTTGCCCAAGCCGGGTTGAGAGAAACCTTTCAGTGAAAGTCTGGTTTGTCTATAGATTTAATAAACCTGAGCGGTGTTAATGATTGAAAATAATTCAGTCTCGTGTGCTCACGAGCACCGTATTTGAGAGACGCTCGTTAATCCCACGACCATTTTCATCAAAGGTGATCGCTGCGACGATAGTCACCATCAAGACGGTGCGAATCAGTGCCTGAATTGGGGTTACTGCGCCGCCATCGCTAAAGCGGACAACTTTAAGTCCGACGATTCTGTGGCCAAATGAGGATCCGCCGAAGGTGACTAGGAGCAGGTACTCAAGGGTGAGCACGAGAAGCACTGTTCCTCCGACCCCTCGGCTCCGCTCGAGGAATGAGCCTCCCCCTGAGAAGAAACCTAAGGTGACGGCGTAAGCGGCGAGCCAGTCGATGGAGATGCCGAGCATGCGGCGCCCCTGGCTAATGCGTGGATACATAGCGGTAAGCCTACCGAGATGAGACGGAAGCCGCGATTTGTTACATGGGCGTAACACTGAAAATAGCACTTGTAACGCACTAGACCATAGGCTCTGCCACATAGAAAGGCTCAAAGTCGAGCTCTTTCGACATAGCCCGAATCAGCGCTTTCGCTGTGATGGCACTAAGACTTATTGGGAGTCCTATATATGTTTAAGAACTCAAGCGAAATTTTCGCCTATATCAAGAAGGAAGATGTAAAGCTTGTTGATGTTCGCTTTACAGATCTTCCAGGTATTCAGCACCACTTCAACGTTCCAGTTGAATCATTTGATGAAGCAGTATTCACAGATGGTTTGATGTTCGATGGTTCATCAATCCGCGGATTCCAGTCAATCCACGAATCAGATATGAAGCTTCTTCCAGTTCCATCATCTGCATACATCGATCCATTCCGTCTCGAGAAGACACTTGTCATCATCTTCTCTGTTCACAATCCATCAGATGACTCTCCTTACTCACGCGACCCACGTGGCGTTGTGAAGAAGGCTGTTGATTATTTGAAGTCAACTGGTATTGCAGATCAGGCATTCTTCGCACCGGAAGCTGAGTTCTACGTATTCGATGCAATCCGTTTTAAGACCGGCATTAATGAGGCTTACCACCACATCGATTCATATGAAGGTTCATGGAACACAGGTATCGTTGCAGATCCAGATGGCACACCTAACCGTGGATACCGCACTCGCGTAAAGGGTGGTTACTTCCCTGTTTCACCAACCGATCAGT
>CAZNEQ010000115.1:0-2533 GCA_964572265.1 uncultured Candidatus Planktophila sp. | reverse complement strand
ACCTTCGATATCAAGATGACCCACGGGCTTTGGAATGACTCATTCCGCACAGTCACAATGGAGGATGAAGAATCCTTCAATTTGGCGATCGATGAGTTCAACAATGGCGAATCGTCATCCGTCTTCGAAGCGGTGCGCTCAAACTCCACCAAATTATTGGTAGGCATCATCTTGCTCTTGATGGTTACCGCAATGGCATCGGTGACGATCATGACCTACATGGTGGTCTCGGGGCAGCGCCCGCCGACTCTGAGCTCGCTCACCTGGTCTGCGGCCCTGACTTATTCGCTGATCTCGCTTCGCGGTCTGATGCCTGGCTCACCTCCCATCGGAATCTTCGTGGACAAGCTCTTCTACTTCCCGGCCCTGATCGTCACCCTCGTCTGCTCGCTCTGGGTCCTAGTGACCTGGGTCCGCCGCGAGGATTTCCAGAGCTAAACTAATTCGCATTATGGAAGGTTTCTGATTCTAGATATGAAAAAGGCTTTTATCTCATTCCTTACTTTGATTTTTCTTTCCGGTTCTGTTCTTGCGATTCAACCGTCAGCATTCGCGGCCGGTTCAATTGTTGATGAGGGTTACATACCACCCGATTTACCAATTCAAGGAACTGTTAGTGTTAATTTCAAAGATGGGCGATTCTCTACTTTTGACGTCGGTTCGCCTTACCTCTACTGGAGCAATGGGAAGTACACCTCAAGAGGAGTTGAACAAGCGCTGCTCTGTAATTCACTGAGCGACACAAAATGCAAGAACATTGAGGGTTACTATGAATTTTTCACTCGCCTAATTTCATGTGCCACACCCGACTCGCTTGATTGCATTGAGTCAGTATCAGCAGAGACACCACAAGGAACAGTTCAAGGTGAATTTATTGAGATATTTCCGAAAAAAGTTGTGACTACCTATAAATCGAATCTTGAAGCTCGACTTCCGGCTGCGAGCAGTGCGGGGCTTTGGAGTTTTAAGGAACTCTCTCACCCTGGGGGTAATCAGTTTTTTATTGATGCGAGTTTGCGTGGCCGTATGAAGGTGGGCGAAAATGTTTTCAGCAACTCTTCGCTTGGCATAAGTATTTTCGCTTCATCAAAGAGGCCACTTGGTCTTCATACTACTTCTCCGGAAATGGGATCAGTTATTGATGATGGTTCCAGTTATATCGTTCAGAGAAATGGCAGCAATCCTGATGAAGCTTATTTTGGAGCCGTAGGTATTTATGGTGGCTATGAAAACGAGACTCTGGATTGTGTCATGTCGGGCGATGGGTTGTGCATCAATCGTCATGCAATCCCAGAAGGTGTCAAGTTTTCAGTAAAGCTTCGTCTTTCAAGCTCTCCATCGGGTTGGCTCCATGGAAGATTGGATCAACCCAAAGTTGAAATTGTCACCATCGCTCCATCCCCTGCAATTGAGCTAAGTATCTCTGGTACAACTACGCGAGTTCCTGCAGTGGGATACATGAGTCCATGGTTGGATCTACCACAATCTTTGCGCGAAGTTTATTCCAAGGGAGGATTTCCGGGTTCTAAGTATGGTTGTCGGTGGTGCTCTGATGATCCTCTTATAAATACGCTCACAGCTAATCCTCCCTCATCGGGCGTAGGGGCAATCCAAGAATTAAAAGCATGGTTGCCGATTGTTAAAGAGAAATCCTCGGCAGATATCAATACCTGGTCAATTCGATCACTCAGCACTAATGAAATGCTAGGTGCCGATCGTTGCTTTATTAAGAGAAATCAGATTAATGGATTAGTGATGACTAACTCAACAGTGTATTCGGCTGGTCCGCCTCTCTTTGAATCGGGAACTCTTAATTACCAAGTTGCAGCCCCTCATTACATGTCGAATGGTGATGTCTTTAAAGGACAGTACAACTTAGTAATGCGATCAGATGTTGCTCGATGCGTTTATAACTTTTCAAAGGCTCCGATTCAGGCTTCGATCTCCGTCATTAATTCAGATGGGGCAGCTCAAGTTGCAACCATGGTGATGGGCGAACGGGATGGGTGGCTATATCTCGGTGCCAATAACTTTGAGTTCTCATCACCCGTCGTGAAGGTGAAACTCCGCCAGGAGGCAGCTCCAGCGCCAAAGGCGGAAGCCACCCCTGCGCCAACGAAAGCCCCTGCCCCCAAGAAGGTCTCGATAACCTGCCAAAAAGGGAAGGCGAAGAAGAAGGTTGTGGGTATCAAGCCATCCTGTCCGGCTGGATTCAAGAAGATCGCCTCCTGAGCCAGCCCGAACCACCTCCGGCGTGTCGTCGCTCACAGGTGGCGGGGATTTAGGCGGATTTCCCTTATAAGGGGGGTCTCCCATAGAATCACCCTTCTGTTCAGCTCAAAATCCACAGGTTTTAGGCTGGGCTGAACCGTGTTCGTTTAATACTGATACAGAAATTAGGTGTGCTACTTGGCTAGTAAAGATGGTGCGATCGAGATCGAAGGCACTGTTGCTGAAGCGCTTCCTAACGCAATGTTCCGCGTTGAACTAACAAATGGACATAAAGTCTTGGCTCACATCTCAGGAAAGATGC
>CAZNEQ010000114.1:0-2585 GCA_964572265.1 uncultured Candidatus Planktophila sp. | reverse complement strand
ACTAGTGTGCGAGGAATTTCTCAGCGTCTAACGCGGCCTGGCAGCCAGAACCTGCCGCGGTAATCGCCTGACGGTAGGTGTGGTCGACAAGATCACCACATGCGAAGACACCAGAGAGGTTGGTACGAGTCGAACGACCCTCTACCTTTACATAGCCCTCACTATCGAGTGCAACCTGAGTAGTTACGAGCTCAGAGCGAGGAATATGTCCGATAGCGACAAAGAGACCAGTAAATGCACCAGTTGATTCTTCGCCGGTCTTTGTATTCTTTAACTTAAGTCCTTCAACTTTATCTTGGCCGAGAACATCGATAACTTCGGTATCCCACATAATCTCAAGCTTAGGATTGTTAAAAGCACGTTCTTGCATAATCTTTGATGCGCGCAACGAATCGCGGCGATGAATCAAGACGACCTTAGATGCAAACTTTGTTAAGAAGGTTGCTTCTTCAACTGCCGAATCTCCTCCACCTACAACTGCAATCACTTGATCGCGGAAGAAGAAACCATCGCAGGTAGCACACCATGAAACGCCACGACCTGAGAGACGCTTCTCGTTCTCAAGACCGATTTCGCGGTAAGCCGAACCCATTGCAAGAATGACTGCCTTTGCCTTTACGACATTTCCCGAACCATCTGTCAGTGTTTTGATGTCACCATCGAGGCTCATCTCGACAATATCGTCGGTGACGAGTTCTGCACCAAAACGCTTTGCCTGCTTACGCATATTGTCCATGAGATCTGGTCCCATAATTCCATCAATAAAACCTGGGAAGTTTTCCACCTCAGTGGTATTCATCAAGGCACCGCCAGCTGTCACTGAACCTTCATAGATCAACGGTTTCAAATCTGCACGAGCTGCATAGATTGCAGCGGTGTAACCAGCAGGACCAGATCCAACAATGACGATATCGCGTACTTCAGTGCTCATATGCGCACCTTACCGCGCTGCTAGCGCTTGCGGCGGTCCAGAAGAGATGTGGCGAAGCCGCGCAGACCTGCGATTTCAGCCACTTTCATGCGATGAGCGGCGAAGAGGAAACCGAGACCGGCTAGAAGGAGAACAACAAGTAAACGAAGCGCTCTGACAATCAGCGAGACATCATCGTCGACCCACCCGAGATACGTTGAGATTGCAAATAACGGAGCCATCGCAAGAAATGAAGCAGTAAAGAGTCGGAGGTGTTGTCCAGCAAAATCACGGATCGACAAGGTGCCGACATGCTTCTTAATCAACCTTAAAGTTATAGAGAGGCCAACGATGTAGCTAACCGAGAAAGCGATTCCCAAACCAATCGTGACGATATCGCTATCTAGCTGCCAGAGGAAGATGTAACTCAAAGCCACAGAGATGACGTTAATGATAAAGATTGAGACAACCTGAGTCTTTGTATCTTCAAAAGCATTAAAGCCACGGACCAAGATTAAGTTGATACTAAATGGCACAAGTCCTAGACCAAGGGCTGCCAATACATATCCGATATACCGTGAATCATCGAGTGAGATTCCCATATAGAGAACCTCTGTCATTAATGGACCAAAGAACATCAGTGCTACTGCGCTTGGCACAGTGACTACACCGACCATCTTGATTGCGCGAATTAATTGAAGGCGAACATCTTCTACCTTCTTCTCAATTGCCAATTTGGAAAGATGAGGCAATAAAGCAGTAACAATGGAAATCGTCACAATCGAATAAGGAAGCAACATGATGTAGTACGCACTTGTGTACGGAGTAAAGCCAACACCAGTGGTAATCCCGGCTTTAGCGCTTCGTACTGCTGCCGCTGTCGCAACGTTTACGGTAACGAGATAACCGATCTGTGAGATTAATACATAGACGAGAGTCCATCCAGCGAGGGTGAAAGACTTACCTAAACCTTTCACGCCAAAGACAGGACGAATCTTGATTCCAGATCGATGGACAACCGGAATCAAAATCAAAGCTTGAATAACAACACCCGCAGTTGTTCCCCATCCAAGAAGTTGAATATGGGTATCAGTAATAGTGCCTACTGAGATCTCGCGCTGGAAGGCGAGAAAACCAGCGAAGACAGCGATAACCACCAGATTGTTAGCGATTGGCGCCCACATTAGAGGGGCAAATGAACCTCGAGCGTTGGCAACTTGGCCAAGCATGGTGAAGAGACCCAGGAAGAAGATCTGTGGCAGGCAGTAACGTGTGAATGCAACCGCAATCGCTTGCTCGCGTTCGAATCCTGCATCAGAGAATTCTGGAGCATAGAGGCGCACAAGCAGAGGTGCAAAAATCATTCCCACCGCAACGAGCAGTAAGAGAATTCCAGAAATTGTTGTAACTAAGCGCGATGCAAATCCATGTCCACCATCTTCATCACTGAAAGATCGAACAAGTTGTGGAACAAAGATTGCGGTAAGTGCCCCACCCACAAGTAAGTTGTAAAGAATATTTGGCATCGTATTTGCCACATTGTAGGTATCGGCCAAAAGCGCAGTACCAAGAACAGCAACACCGAGAATAGCGCGAAAAAATCCAGTGATGCGAGAGAGAATGGTTCCAACTGCCATAATCGACGATGCACGGAAGAGCTCATTATTTTTCATTG
>CAZNEQ010000113.1:0-2729 GCA_964572265.1 uncultured Candidatus Planktophila sp. | reverse complement strand
GGGCAAGCTGTGCTGGCCATGCAATCTTCTTATCGGCAACCATTACTGGCTGTCCGTGAGTTGCATCCAACTTATCGATTGCTTGTTCGATGATGCGAAGTGATTGCTCGAGTTCGGCCATACGAATCAAGAAGCGACCGTAAACATCACATGTGTCAGCTGTGATGACATCGAACTCGTAGTTCTCGTATCCACAATAAGGCTGCATCTTGCGAAGATCCCAAGGAAGACCAGTTGAACGAAGAACCGGTCCGGTGATTCCCAATGTGGTGCAGCCAGCGAGATCGAGATAACCGATTCCCTCTGTTCGCTTCATCCAGATTGTGTTTCCAACGAGAAGCTTCTCGTTGTCCTTAAAGTTCTTGCGAAGTTCCTTCACTAATTCGCGGAGGCGAAGAGTCATGCCTTCAGGAAGATCCTGCTGGACTCCACCTGGGCGTACATAAGCCATGTTCATGCGAAGGCCTGTGATTGCTTCAAAAGCATCGAGTACTGATTCGCGTTCGCGGAATGCAAAGAACATAGGTCCCATTGCACCAAGTTCGAGTGCTCCAGTACCGAGAGCAACCATATGTGAAGAGATTCGGTTGAGCTCCATCATTAATACACGAATGATTGATGCGCGCTCTGGAATATCGTTTGTGATTCCTAAGAGCTTTTCAATTGCAAGACAGTATGCGGTCTCGTTAAAAATCGGTGAGAGGTAATCCATACGAGTTGCAAATGTGGTGCCCTGAGTCCAGTTGCGGTACTCCATGTTCTTTTCAATACCTGTGTGCAGATAGCCAATACCTGGGCGAACTTCAGTAACTGTCTCGCCCTCAAGTTCCAGGACTAGGCGCAATACACCGTGTGTAGATGGGTGCTGTGGACCCATGTTGACGATGATGCGCTCTTCTTTTGCCTCACCGATTTCAGAGACTAATGAATCCCAATCGCCACCGGTAACTGAATAAACAGTTCCTTCAGTGGTTTCGCGAGTTGCTGCATATGGATCGAACAATCCTGATTTGTTTTGGGTCACTTGTAAGACCTCCGGTTATGTGGCGCCGGTGTTGTCGCACCCTTGTATTCGACTGCAATTCCACCAAGTGGATAATCCTTACGCTGTGGGTGTCCATCCCAGTCATCTGGCATCAAGATGCGAGTAAGTCCTGGATGTCCATCAAAAATAATTCCGAACATGTCGAAGGTTTCGCGTTCGTGCCAATTGTTTCCGCCGTACACCTCAACGAGTGAAGGGATGTGTGGATCAGTCTCTGATGTACATACTTCAAGGCGAATGCGCTGGTTCATTGTCATTGAAAGCAATGGGTAGACGGCTACTAGTTCGCAACCGGTGCGTTCTGGATAGTGAACACCAGATACACCCATACACATTTCAAAGAGCAACTTGTCGCGAAGAATTGATGCAACTTCAACAAGACGTTCCTTCTTAACGTGAAGTGTGAGCTCTCCGCGATCAACAACTACCTTGGTAATTGCATCTGCAAAATCCGGATAAGCACGCTCTAAATCATCTGCCACCTGATCAAAGTAACCACCGTATGGGCGCTCTGTAGAGCCAGGGTTTGCAACTTGGCGTACTAATCCACCGTAACCCGATGTATCACCAGTGCCTGAAACGCCAAACATTCCTTCATTTGTCATTTATGCCAGCGCTCCTTCATGTGGGAGGTTGCCGAGCTGAATTGTTGGTTTAGCCTTCAAAGCAGCCTCTTCTACTGCTTTTATGACAGCCTCGCGGTTAGCGCCGAGCTTTGTATCTGAAATCTGTTCGTGCAATTTAATGATTGCATCCATCAACTGCTCTGGACGTGGTGGGCAACCTGGAAGATAGATATCGACCGGAACAATGTGGTCAACACCTTGCACAATTGCATAGTTATTAAACATTCCGCCTGATGATGCACAGGCACCCATTGAGATAACCCACTTTGGTGCAGTCATTTGATCGTAAATCTGACGAAGAACTGGTGCCATCTTCTGTGAGACGCGACCGGCAACGATCATCAAATCTGCCTGACGAGGGGACGCGCTAAAGCGTTCCATTCCGAAGCGAGAGATGTCGTGCTTTGGTGATGAACCAAGGGCCATCATCTCAATTGCACAGCAGGCAAGACCGAAGGTTGCTGGCCAGACAGAACTCTTGCGCATGTAACCGGCAAGACCTTCTACTGTTGAAAGAAGTACTCCACTTGGTAACTTATCTTCTAGGCCCACTAGTTAATCTCCCTCATCGCCTTTGGCTCCATCAGTTAGTCCCATTCCAATCCGCCACGTCGCCAAACGTATGCAAATGCAACGAAGACCGTTGCAATAAAGATTCCCATCTCAACGAGACCAAATAATCCGAGTTGATCGAATGTCACGGCCCATGGATAGAGGAAGACAATTTCAATATCGAAGACAATAAAGAGCATTGCGGTGAGAAAGTACTTCACCGGGAAACGTCCGCCTTCAAGAGCTTGCGGTGAAGGTTGGATTCCGCACTCATATGCCTCTTGCTTTGCACGGTTGTAACGAGCTGGACCCGTTACTGCTGCAATTGCCACCGAAAATGCGGCAAAGCCGAAACCGATGACGAAGAGGATGATGATTGGTACATATGGATTAGCGCTCACGGGGCGTAAGTCTAGGCGGTACTGAGAGTAGGTGATATCTCTATGGCTTGGTCGCCATGTGAACTGCGACAACCCCGCCGGTTAAATTCTTAACCTCAACGCCCG
>CAZNEQ010000112.1:0-2834 GCA_964572265.1 uncultured Candidatus Planktophila sp. | reverse complement strand
CTAGCAAGAGGCGGGCAAGTTATCCATTCTCAGGCGTATCGCCGAGTGGAATTCCGTAGAAAATGGTTGCCTGTCCGTAATTCTTCACCCGAATCTCTTCATAGCCGTAAGGCCAAGAGATTTCTTTGGTGCGGCTATTACGCTCGATTGCAATCAGTGCATCTGGGTCCAGGAAGCCATTTTCGCGCAATTGAATAAGAGTCTCTACAACATCTATATCGTCAACATCGTATGGTGGATCGATATAAACAAAGTGATATTTGTATTGTGCCTTTTCTCCTAAGAAACGGTGCGCACCCATTGAGTACAGATGAAATGTTCCATCGAATTGGGCGCTCTTAATGCTGTCGTAATTTGTTGAAATCGCTTTCGCAGCTGCTTCATCTTTCTCAACTGCATGAACTATCGCCGCGCCTCGAGAGAGCGCTTCGAGTGCAATCGCCCCCGTTCCGGCATAGAGGTCGAGAACACGCAAACCTTCAAAGTCGCCAAACTCGGAAGTCAAGGTTGAGAAGAGCGCTTCACGCGCGCGGTCAGAGGTAGGTCGCGTAGCCGATGCGACAGCAGAGATAGGTCGACCCTTTGCGGCTCCAGCGATAATTCTCATCCGATTCTCCCCTCACGAAATCTTTCTTAACTCTTATCGATAAATTCAGTAGCTGTATCTAACTCTAATTTTGCCAGGGCGTTTTCCAACAATGAACCCTTGGTCAGGCCTGTCTCCAATAACGACTGAGCTTCTCTTCTGGCGACTTCAATCAGTGCTTCATCTCGTAGTACACGAAGAAGTCGAAGATGAGAACGTAATCCAGATTGGCTGGTGCCCAAAACGTCTCCTTCACGGCGTTGCTCAAGATCGATGCGAGAAAGCTCAAATCCATCTGTAGTGGACGCCACTGCATCGAGTCGAAGTCGAGCAGATGAATCCGACAAAGATTTTGTTACCAAGAGGCAGAGACCAGGTGAAGTTCCTCGTCCGACACGTCCACGGAGCTGATGTAACTGGGATACACCAAAGCGATCTGCATCCATGATCACCATCAGGGTTGCATTTGGAACATCCACGCCGACTTCAATCACTGTTGTGGAGATTAGGACATCAATTTCACCTGCTGCAAATGCTTTCATCGTCTCATCTTTTACATCTGCGCTCTGCCGGCCATGCAATGGCGCAATCCGTAACCCGTGAAGCGCTCCGCTCTGAAGTTCTGGCCCGAGCTCCTCTACCGCAGTGAGCGCTGAGCTCTCCCCTTCTAGAAATTCGAAATCAGCATCTTCAGATATTCCTGCGCTAATACGAGGGGCGACGATATACACCTGGTGTCCCTGCTCGACCTCCTCGCGAACTCGTTGCCACGTGCGTTCCAGAAAATGCGGCTTCTCTTCTACCGGCACCAAGTGTGTCGAAATGATTTGGCGACCAAGTGGAAGTTCTCGCAAGGTTGAGACATCGAGATCTCCAAATACTGTCATTGCTACAGTGCGAGGAATCGGCGTTGCTGTCATCACTAAGAGATGAGGAGTGACTGTTGCCTTCGCTTTGAGCGCATCTCGCTGTTCAACACCGAAACGATGTTGTTCATCGACAATCACCAACGCCAACTCATGGAATTCAACGCTCTCGCTCAATAGCGCGTGCGTTCCAACAACGAGTCCAGCTTCTCCCGATTTAATGCGTGCATGAGCTTCCTTTCGGGTCGCAGCGCTCTGTGAACCTGTTAGGAGCTGCACGCTTGTTGCTATATCTGAACTTCCTAGCGTGCCACCTTGTGCTAATTCGCCGAGCAATTTGTTAAATGTACGGAGATGCTGAGCAGCAAGTACTTCAGTTGGTGCAAGGAGGGCCACTTGTCCCCCGTTATCAATCACCGTGAGCGCGGCACGCAAGGCGATGATGGTCTTACCGGAACCTACTTCTCCTTGCAATAACCGCTGCATCGGATGACTAGCTGCCAAGTCTGTTGCAATCTCAGCTGAGACGCTCTTCTGCCCTGCGGTAAGTTCAAAGGGCAGGCGCGCATCAAAGGCATCGAGCAACCCTCCAGATTTAGGAGGGCGCGAAACTGCGTTAAGTTTCTTCAGCTCCTCTTTCCTTTTGAGTAAGAGCAACTGCAACAAGAGCGCTTCATCAAAGGTAAGGCGCTCCCGCGCTATTTCTGTCGCATCCAAATCATTAGGGTGGTGAATCTGCTCGAGTGCTTGACGAATGCTGGGATATTGAAATTTTTCTAATAGGTGAATCGGAATTGGATCTTCAACGTCATCAAGGGCAGCAAGTGCCAAATCAATCGATTGAGCGATCTTCCATGAAGGAAGTTTGGCACTCGATGGATAGAGCGGAATAAATTGATTGGCAAATCCTGCGACGGCGCTATCAACATCATTGCCGTCGGGAATCATTTCGTAATCTGGATGGGTGAGTTGCTTCTTATCCTTGAAGAACCCCACTTTCCCAGCAAAGAGACCAGTGCTTCCGACTTTCAAATCCTTCTCGCGCCAGGCTTGATTGAAGAATGTCAGCGAAAGTTTTGCCGTTCCATCGGTAACCACAACTTCTAGCATTGTTCCTTTTCGCGCCTGAAAGCGGCGAGATTGAACGCTAAAGACCTCGGCAAGAATCGTTGCCTCATCGCCTTCACGTAACTCTTTAATATCGGAGAGTTCGCCGCGGACTAGGTAACGTCGTGGAAAGTGATGTAGGAGATCCCCAACTGTGGTGTAACCGAAAAGGTCCTTAAAAACTTTGGCCGTCTTGTCGCCAATGACTCCGCTGAGCTTTGAGTCAAAGGTGGCCATGGCCTTATTCTCTCTCTAGCACGAGCTTTCTGGAGTAT
>CAZNEQ010000111.1:0-2987 GCA_964572265.1 uncultured Candidatus Planktophila sp. | reverse complement strand
GTGATTGCGAGGATGACCGAAGAGAGAATGATGAAGGTGTGGAAGCCATGATGAGCTACATATTCCACGGCATAACTTGGCGAAAGGGCTTCGATGACCTCTGGGCGAGATTTAAACTTGAGAAAGCCAAGGTAGCCAAGGGTTGCAAACCAGATAAGAATTACCGGACCGAAGATTTTGCCGAGGGTTTCACTGCCTTTATATTGAAAACCGAAGAGCAGCACCAAAATCAGGACAGTTATGGGAACGGTCCAACCAGCAAATGTTGGACTGAGCGTCTCTAAGCCTTCGGTCGCTGAAAGTACTGAGATAGCTGGCGTAAGCATTCCATCGGCGACAAGTAGAGCTGTACCTACGAGCATAAAGACAATAAAGAAGAACTTTCTGCCCGAGGTAGCGCTTCGCACCTTATTGGGAAGTAGAGCGAAGAGCGAAAGAATTCCACCTTCACCATTGTTATCTGCACGTAGAACAAAGACGAGATATTTGAGCGAGACAACAAGCATAAGCGACCAGAAGATCAGCGAGACAACACCGTAGATATCGTAAATTTCAGATCCTGCAGTATGCAGGGACTCACGAAGTGCATAGATTGGACTGGTTCCGATATCACCGAAGACAACTCCAAGTGCGCCGAGCGTGAGCAGGCCTAGAGAGCCGTGCGTGTTTGTCTTTTGCATAACTGCCTTCCGGAACGGTCTGAGAAGTGTATCTAAATTAAGCTGTTGCAAGCCCTGCGGTGTGGCGGATGAAATCAACTGTTAATTTAGGGAAGTTCCACATAATGACATGCGCACAATTCTCAACAACAATCCACTTAGCATGTTTAGGTAGTACTGATCTATCTTGGGCGAGCTCTTCTGGGAGTGTCTTATCGTTATCGCCGAAGACAACCGCGACTTCAACGTGGTGGGGGATGTGCGAGTCAAACTTACGTCCACGCAGCCCTTGCCACAGATGTTTGTAGCCTTTAGATCTCGCCATCGCGATAACTGAGTCTCGGCATGTTTCGTAACTGAGTTCGCGCCAGAGGTGAGTGATTTTTCTATATCCAATCGCCTTTAACGGAGGCAGGTGATATGCCAACGGCATAAAGAACTGTGAAATTTTTGCGAGGATGCGTGCATCTAAACTTGCCGGCAATTTCTGAGTTGGACCTGATTGCCATAAACCGGCTGGAGCCAATGCAGTAACGCTCTTCACTCGTTCTGGCGCCACCGCAGCCATCTCTAGCGCAATCCAGCCGCCGAGCGAGTTACCGGCTACATGCATCTTTTCAACGCCATGTACTTGCGCCATGTAATCAATAATCATTCGGGCAAGAGATTGTGGATCGTACTCCTCATTCTCGTGGAGACTAGCTTCACCGTGTCCAGGTAAATCAAGAGCGAATACCGTGAAATCTCGCTCAAGATCTGGAATCAGACTCTTCCAAATGGAGCCTGCAGAACCAAGACCGTGTACGAGCACTAGTGGGGGATTCTGAAGAGAAGTCGTCGCGATATGTGCGTGAATACTCATTAACTATACCGAGTTAGCAAAATATCTCACTGGGCCAATATGTTCTAAAGCTACTTTGTCGCCAACGTAAAAATCAAACGGACCAGGGATGCGAACTGAAATTTGATTTCCCTCAACGAGTAACGAGATAACAGCATCATGACCGTAGTAATCAACTTTTGAAATTACCCCTACAAGCGAAGTCTCTGAGATATTTCGAGAGATCTTGATTTCCTCAGGTCGAATCACGACTTGACCACGGGATGTGATTTCTTTGACTTGATCGCCGCTTGAAAAGAGATAGTGCGTGGAACCGTCTCTACTTTGAGAGGCACTTAAAATGAGGGCATCTCCAGTGCTTGCTGC
Source organism: uncultured Candidatus Planktophila sp. (assembly GCA_964572265.1). Classification (GTDB taxonomy): domain Bacteria; phylum Actinomycetota; class Actinomycetes; order Nanopelagicales; family Nanopelagicaceae; genus Planktophila. Next base: position 1,121 of record CAZNEQ010000111.1, on the reverse strand, counting down.
TATCTCGGGTGATATTGGAGATGTGTAAACATTCTCTGGCGAACCATGTTGAATGATTTTTCCGTCGCGCATGAGTGCAACTACATCAGCAGAGACTAAGGCCTCTTCGCGATCGTGAGTCACAAGAATTGCAGTCGTATGGTGTGCGCGGATTAGATCAATAACATCGCTTCGTAATTCTCCTCTGAGTTCGGCATCCAAGGCAGAGAATGGCTCATCAAGAAGAACGATGGCAGGCTTAATTGCTAAAGCACGCGCAAGTGCCACACGTGTCTGCTGGCCACCAGAGAGCTCGTGCGGGCGACGTTTTTCAAAACCTTGAAGGTCGATAAGTTGCAGCATCTCCTTTGTGGTCTGGCGAATTTGGTCCTTTGTGAAGATCGATTTATCCAGACCAAAAGCAATATTCTCAGCGATTGTCAGATGCGGAAAGAGCGCTCCTTCTTGCGGCACATAACCAATTTTTCGCTTATGCGAGGGCATAACCAATGTAGAAAGCGAGACCAATTGCTTTCCAAATCTAATTGTTCCGGCGCTAGGTTGGATCAATCCAGCGATACTTCGCAAAAGGGTCGTCTTTCCGCAACCTGATGGTCCAAGAAGCGCAGCGATTTCTCCCTCTTTCAACGTGAAAGAAAGATCATCAAGAATAAGTTTTTCGCCAAAAGAGACTCGTAAGTGCGAGACTTCAAGTGAGCTCACGATTCGCTCCTTATGTTCTCTTGGATGTAGGCACGATCAGCCTTATCTGGTCGGCTCATGACGAAGGTGGGCAACGCTGCTATCAGGACCAAGATTAATGCATAAGGGGCTGCCTCGTTAAATCGATTGATTGAAGCTGATGACCAGATCTGAGTGGCTAGGGTGTCGAAACCGGTTGGGCGAAGCATCAATGTTGCTGGAAGTTCCTTCATCGCTGTCAGAAAAACGAGAACAGTGCCTAAGCCAATACCAGGCGCGGAAATCGGCGCGATGACGCGCTTTATTACCTGCCATGGACTCGCACCCAGAGTTGCGGCAACATCTCGGACTCCACTTGGCACACGAGCCAGAGAAGCACTAACGCTAGCAACTAACTTGGCGAGGAACAGAAGTGCATAAGCGAAGGCAAGAAGAAAGAT
>CAZNEQ010000110.1:0-3404 GCA_964572265.1 uncultured Candidatus Planktophila sp. | reverse complement strand
TCTGAGACCGACGGTTAAAGTCCGGATGAGAGATAACAAAGAGTTCAGCGCACCCATTGAGGGGTCCGTTGGCCTTTGCCTTTGCATACCCCCGATAACTCGTGCCACACCAAACGAGAGGGGAAGCGATGATCAATATCAACGATGCGTATGCGCACCTTGCTGCCCTCTCACTCCAAAATTTAGGCAGAACCGCACCTAACCCCAATGTCTCTGCAGCTATCTATGGCAGCGATGGACAATTGATTTCAGAGGGTGCTCATAATCCAATTCTTTCCACCGATCACGCAGAAGTTGTTGCGATCAAGAAAGTTGGCGCTGCTTCCCGTGGTGCAACGATTGTTGTTTCGCTCGAGCCATGTAACCACACCGGCAAAACTGGCCCATGTGTCGATGCGATTATCGAGGCAGGTATTTCTAAAGTTATCTATGCAGTTAAAGATTCCAATCCAATTGCAGCCGGGGGTGCAGATCGTTTACGCAGCGCCGGCGTTGAAGTCGAATACATCGAGAGCTCTGATCTAGCTGATATCCAACGCGCATGGCTACATCGCATTACAACAAGTCGTCCATATTTCATCTGGAAAGTCGCTGTCACTCTCGATGGTCGAATTGCTGCTGCAGACGGCTCATCACAATGGATTACATCAGAGGCTGCTCGAGCGGATGTACAAGTTCTGCGTTCTCAATCTGATGCCATTCTCATTGGCACAGGTACTGCAATTGCAGATAACCCAACGTTGCGCCCTCGGATTGATGGTGCAAATGCGCCGATAAGAATCGTGATGGGTAATCGCGATGTACCTGCAGGGTCGAACCTCCACGATGGAATCGGCGAAACTATCTTTGTAAAGAGTCACGAGACGTCAGATCTGCTCAATGTCCTGGAGAGTGCTGCTATCAACCAAGTGTTGGTTGAAGCTGGCCCAACGCTTGGAAGCGCGCTCTTTGCTGCAGGTCTGATTGATGAAGTGGTTCTTTACCAAGCACCAAAGGTTCTGGGCGCCGGCAAAATTTGGCTAGAAGATTTTGGAGTGAAATCAATCGATGGCGCACGCGTGCTCACATTGATCTCATCAGAACAAGTTGGCCCAGATATGAAGTTTCGTTACAGAGTGGAGAAGCGCTGATGTTTACAGGTCTTGTTGCCGAACTAGGCAAAGTCGTGGGGATTACAAAGGGTGAGAGCTCTTCAGTGCTCACTATTAAGGCGCCTGCGTTGACCCCAAAGCTCGCCATCGGTGACTCCATCGCAGTCAATGGCACCTGCTTAACTGCGACTTCGCTGACTGCTGACACCTTTACCGCTGATGTCATGGTGCAGACACTTTCATTGACATCACTTGGAAAACTTGAAATCGGGGCAGGTGTCAACCTAGAACTCGCTGCCCAGATGGATATGAGGATGGGTGGTCATATTGTTCAGGGCCATGTCGATGGTGTTGCCACCGTGGTTTCTCGCACGCCGGGGGAGAAGTGGGAGCAATTTGTCATAGTCGTGCATTCAGATTTAACACGATATATCGTCAATCAAGGATCCATCTGTGTTGACGGTGTATCTCTGACGGTTGGCGAGATTGATGATTCAAATAACCATGTAACGCTCTGGTTGATTCCAGAGACTTTGGCAAAGACGAATCTCTCTTCCAAGAAAGTAGGCGATATCGTCAATATCGAAGTCGATATCTTGGCTAAGTATGTTGAGCGATTGATTTCAAAGGGTGGCAAGTGATGTCAATTACAGAAGCGCTTGATCAATTTGCAGCAGGTAAGTTCCTTATTGTTACCGATGATGAATCTCGCGAGAATGAGGGTGATCTCATTGTTCTTGCGGAGAAAGTAACGCCGGAGCAGACAGCTTTTATGGTTCGCAATACAACAGGAATTCTCTGCGTTGCAATTGATAGAGCAACAGCTCGACGTCTCGAATTGCCGTTGATGTACGAGAGCAATCAAGATAAGCGAAAAACTGCATTTACCGTCACGATTGATTTAGCGAGCGTATCAACCGGTGTCAGCGCCATCGAGCGCACATCAACTATTCGTGCAATCGCTGACCGTAACTCTCAGGCAAGTGATTTCATTCGTCCGGGCCATATTTTTCCTTTAATTGCCCATCCCGAAGGTTTGGCAGCGCGAGGTGGACATACGGAAGCAGGAACTGCGTTGGCAGAGTTAGTGGGAGCAGCCCCTGCGGCGTTGTTGTCAGAGATTGTTAACGAAGATGGCTCTATGGCTCGAGGGGATGCGCTCCGCGCATTTGCTGCCGAGCATCAGATACCGATGATTACGATTGCAGAGCTGACTGAGTATTGGCGCACGCATCGCAACGAGAGCGTTGAAGATGTCCAACTCAACTGGACAAATGTGCAACTTCCTGAGGGCGCTTGGCGGTTAGCGACTTACCCGGCACTCAAGGCACGTGACCATGTCATCGCACGTTTCGGAGAGGGCAAGAAAACTCCTAAAGTACGTATTCATTCCGAGTGTTTTACCGGTGATGTCTTGGGTTCATTGCGTTGCGATTGCGGAGAGCAATTAGGAATCTCTAAAAAGGTAATCGTTGAACACGGTGATGGCTACATCATCTATCTCCGCGACCACGAAGGTCGCGGAGTGGGCTTAGCCGAAAAACTCAAGGCCTATCAATTGCAGGATCAGGGCCTCGATACCGTGGAAGCCAATGTGAAGTTAGGACATCCGATCGATGCGCGTGATTGGAGCGATGTAGTCGAGATTCTCCGCACACTTGAGATCTCTGAGATGACGCTGCTGACAAACAATCCTGAGAAGGTGAAGGCGCTGAGAGATAAAGGTTTCAGCGTGACACAGGAGAATCTTGCAGCTCAGATTCATCAATATAACGAGAAGTACATTGAAACAAAGCGAGTAAAACTAGGACATGAAAGAGGTAATGCATAATGGCCGGACACGCTCCTGAGATTGAGATTAAAAAGCATCCCAAGGCAAAGGTTGCGATTATCTCTTCATCATGGCATCCCGATTTATGCGGTGATCTCATTGCTGGTGCACGACGCGCGTTAGAAGCAGCCGAGGTATCAACAATCGAAGTGATCTATGTGCCTGGCTCATTTGAGATCCCACTCGCTGCTCAACGCGCTTTTGAAGGCGGCTTTGATGCCGTGGTAGCAGTCGGCCTCGTACTTAAAGGCGAGACTCCGCACTTTGATTATGTCTGCCAAGGAGTCACACAAGGCGTGATTGATGTGCAGTTGAAGTTCTCTAAGCCGATTGGATATGGAGTCTTGATGTGCAACGACCTCGATCAAGCGATTGCCCGCTCAGGTGTACCCGGCAGCAAGGAAGATAAGGGTTACGACGCAGCGATTGCTGCTCTCGCATTCCTTTGATAGTTCAATAACTCTTAAGATATATTAGGAGTT
>CAZNEQ010000109.1:0-3593 GCA_964572265.1 uncultured Candidatus Planktophila sp. | reverse complement strand
AGTAGCGATCTAGGACGCCCTTGATGACATCTTGATTTGGAAAGTGAGACATCGCTCGACGAATCGAACCGTCTATGTCTCCATCTTGAAGCCTACGAGATACAACTGAATCGATTGCAGTACCTGAGATGACTCCAAGATGCCCGGCTTTTGAAACTTCCTTAGCCAATTGGGCAGAAGAGACTGCAATACCCATGCCACCCTGGATGATGGTGGGGAGCTTGCTTGTGGTCATAGGTAAACCTAAGTGCATAGGAGAGCGAACTCGCGAGTACACACTTGGTAGTTCACCAAGAGTTTTGCAATTCAGCGCAGCGATGTGACCTAGTCGATAGAACGGGCTAGAACTTCTTGCCCCCACTTTTGAATCAAAGGCTTCCAGAGAGTTTCGAGATCTGCCTCCCGAGCCTTGACCGTTTCAGCAATTGAGACTGACTCGGAGGATTTCTCAAAATTCTGGAAGGCGTTATCTGGTTTGTTCTCCCAAAGCGAGACGATAGATGCATCGGCCTCCGGGTGACATTGCAAACCGTATGTAAGTTCTCCCACTCGATAAATCTGGGTTGGACACTTTTCACTCGATGCAATCAAGGTTGCGCCATCCGGAAGAACCGATACGTAATCCTCATGCCACTGTGTAGTAAGAGCAGATGCACCAACAGACATGATTGAATCTTCGGCAACTTGCGTTATTTCATAGATTCCGATTTCGTTTTCGCGCAGTCGTGCGATTTCTCCACCCAATGCTGCTCCCAAGAGTTGCGCTCCCAAACAGATTCCGATGACTGGTACATCATCCTTGACGACTTTCTTTAACAGAACGCGCTCTGTTGCCAACCACGGGTGTAAATGATCATCGAGTGCCCCCATAGCGCCACCTAAAGCGATGACTCCTTTGACATGGGTAGGCAGTTCGGTAGGAATCGTTTCGCCATCATAGGCACGGATGACCTCTACCGCGAAGCCCAGCTCCTTCAACCATCGACCAACTAGATGCGGCGGATCTGTTGCGTAGTTCTGAATGAAGAGGATTGTTGGAGCGCTCATGGATGGAGTGTATTACTCTCGCCACATGTTCTTAAGGGTGCGCGCGGGCTTTCCCATATTTCTCGCCGCGCTGAATATGCGCGCAGGCTTGGTCATGATGGCGCCACTTATTCCAATTATTTCAAAGCACTACGACCTCTCCACCTTTGAAATGTCTATCCTGCTCTCCATTCCGATAGTCGCATTTGCTTCTTCGAGTTTGATCATGGCGATGCTAGGCAGGCACGCCTCATCGGACCGAATCATCACTTTTGCACTCATTACTCTCGCCGGGGGATTGGCGTTAAGAGTGGTTACTGGAGCAGTCGGCCTATTTCTATTCACAGCGGTCATTGGAGTAGCAATTGCTGTGATGAACTATGAAATTCCAGTATGGGTAAAACTCCACATCCCAGAATCTTCAGGAATTGCGACCGGAATCTACGTCACCTTGATGGGAGTAGGCGCTGCGTTAGCGACAGCAATCAGTGTCCCCATTGCGGAAAGCTCTTCACTTACCTGGCGACTATCTATGGTTCCTTGGATTCTGCTTGCTGTAGCTTCAGCAATCTTCTGGTTCGTAAAACGACGCAATATCGCTACCGCGCGCTCCGCAGAATCATCACCGTTCTGGCGAACACCTGCGATTAAGAGTCCGATTGCGTGGGGATTGGTGCTCTTCTTTGGTCTTGAATCGATGACTTTTTACGGAAGCGCATCATGGCTGCCCACCATTCTGACAACTAAGGGTTTCTCGCTCAGCGCTGCTGGCGCTGCGATAGCGTTTTCAGGTTTGCTTGGTTCGGCGGTTGGGCTTTTCTTTCCACATTGGATCTCGAAATTCACAGATCAGAGATTGTTGCTTGCAGGTGTATCCGTAATGACTGGCATCTCATTCTTTATGATGACGATTCAAGACGGGGCAATTCTTATTCTCTGGCTCTGTCTCTCCAACATAGGAATATCCATGGCATTTCCTGCCTGTTTACTTCTCTGTACTATTAAAGCGAGCACGCCCGAGATGGTGAGATCTCTATCGACGATGATGCAATCTTTCGGATACATCATTTCCGCGACCGGACCTATATATGTCAGCACTTTCTTCCATATATCCGAGAACTGGAATACGGCCTTGTATGGGATTGTTTTTTTAACTCTTATACAGTTGTTCGTAACCCTCTTCGTGGGAAGGCCAAGCGAGGTAGTTGAATCTACGCTCGCCCAAAAAACCAGGAATAATTGGTTGCTACGTACAGGAAATCCTGGTCACTACTGCATTCCAAGGCGTGTCAAAGCTAGATTGAAAAGCCATGATTACAGAGTTAGAGGGTGAAACGTCATAGGCTGAATCTGATGCTCGATCTAAAATCGTTCCGTTTCTCTCAATGTTTGCCGTAATGGTAAGGGTTGAGCAATATTTGTTTGATTTGATTTTCACGCCCCAACAGGTCTGATAGCAATTTGCAGCGTCATAACCAATCGTTTTCCATGCCAAATCGTAATCCTGGGCAAACTTGTAATAACCCTTAGGAACCCAAGAGTAATCGTTACGAGCTTTCCTCTCGCGCTCCTCTTCTTCCTTCAGTTCCTGCGCAGCAATCTTTGCAAGCGCCACTCTCTCTTCCTCTGCTTTGTTTTGCTGAACCTTATTTGATACTAATACGCCGCCGACTGAAAGAAAAACGATAGTCAGCATTGTAACTGAAGCTTTGAATATTACTTTCTTCTTGGCACGTTCCTGACTCGAAATTGCTTCGGTATCAAGAGCATGGCCACACGAAGAGCATCGAATGTGGGCGGTCGTTACTTTGCTGCGACACAATGGACATTTCATATATACCTCCAACACTTGATGTCAATTTACATGAACATATTCTCTCTGAGTAATCAAATGACTGGTCGGATTTCTCTTTTAACCATTTTTCTAATGCTTTGCCTCGACTTTCAAGAGTACCTTTAAGAAAAGTCAGTCTTAGGAGGAATGATGTCAGAGAACGAATCGGCCGCTGTAAGTGAAGAAGTTGAGTATAGAGATCCGGAAGCAATCAAGTACGAGAGAAAACTAAAACGAACTCGAATGTCGGTTTTGGTTCTCTTGGTTGTGGTTGCCATAAACACTTTGGCTGCTCTATTTCTCGGCCAAGTTATCAAGGCGCCGGATTACAGCAATGGCTCGAGTTTAGTCAGCGCTGCAATCTCAATGGAAAAGATCAATTCGATTAGCTCAACGACGGTTTATCAGCAGCAAGTTGTAAATGGTTGGGTTGCAAGAGATCTCCTTGAAGCTATCGGAAAGCAAAATGCAACTATGATTGATCAAAACTCAGATTTACTTCGAGTTGGTGCTTTCTTACTTTTTAATATCTTATTCACGCTCGGTGCCATTTGTGTTGCAGTTATCCGAATAGGATTACTGCGCATTGAACAGAACGAGTTTTCGAAGAGGATTTAATGTAGTTCTAAAGAAATCCCCCTCTGATGAGATTCGGAGGGGGATTTCTTATTCCTATATGTGGACGATACTGGGATCGAACCAGTGACCCCCACAATGTCAATCCTTGCTTATG
>CAZNEQ010000108.1:0-3606 GCA_964572265.1 uncultured Candidatus Planktophila sp. | reverse complement strand
TCTGGAATGCACACCCACGTCTCACTCTTTAAGGGCGAAGAGAATGCTTTCTATGATGCAAGCGCCGAACTCAATTTATCTGAGGTAGGTCGTCAATTTGTTGCCGGAATTTTGAAGCATGCATCAGAAATCACTGCCGTTACCAATCAGTGGGTCAACTCTTATAAGCGCCTCCAAGGCGGAGGAGAGGCACCTGCAATTATCAACTGGGGCCACAACGATCGCGGCGCACTGGTTCGTATTCCTATGTATAAGCCAAATAAAGAGAATTCAACTCGTATCGAATTCCGTTCACCGGATTCTGCCTGTAACCCATACCTTGCATACGCGGTAATGATTGCAGCAGGGCTCAAGGGCATAGAAGGTAAGTACACACTTGCGGCATCAAGCGATGTCGAGAAGTTACCTGCAAACCTCAATGAGGCAATTTCGATTATGGAGAAGAGCGAACTCGTTCGTGAAACTTTGGGCGAGAGCGTCTTTGAGTACGTATTACGCAATAAGCGGGCCGAGTGGCTGGATTACCGCCGTCAGGTGAGCCAGTACGAGCTCGATCGATATTTACCAGTCCTTTAAGACTTTTCTTTCGTTACTCTTTCGCCATGGCGCATCTAGTAGTCGACGGCGAGAAAGTCCGCCTCCACCTCTCTATCCTGGAAATTCTCGGCGCATTTCACCGTTCGCCTGAGGTAGATATTTCCGAGGTCGAATCTATTGAAATCGAAGAGACCCCTTGGGTCCGTGAAGTCCTCAAAGGCGTTCGCGCACCAGGAACCGGTATTCCATTTGTCATCATGCTTGGCACCATGCGTTATCGCGGTGGAAAAGATTTCGTGGCCATTTATCGCCGCAAACCCGCTGCAGTTATTAACTTCCGTTCCAGTAAATTTAAGCGCTGGATATTTGAAATCAAAGATATGGCCGAGATTGAAGCCCTCAAGAAATCAGCCAACATTGCTTAACATTGAGATGCGTGAGCTGCGTCCGGAAGATGCAATCGACGCTGCACGAGTACATAAGGCTGTTGCAGAACTTGATGATTGGGAATTCTTGCTCAGTAATTATGTACAGGATGAAGAGTTCTGCGCATATTTGGATCGGGTTGCGGCATGGAAAGAAGAGGCAACGGTTCCTGAAGGAATGGTTGCTGCAACTTTCTTGGTAGCAGTAGTCGACGGAAAAATTGCTGGCCGGTTATCTATTCGCCATAGCCTCAATGATTTCCTTGCTCTTGTTGGTGGACACATCGGTTATGGCGTTGCGCCCGAGTTCCGTGGTCAAGGCGTTGCGACCTACATGTTGCGCTACGGGCTTGAATTCATGCGCCAGCGTGGCGAAGATCGCATCTTCATCTCATGCCACAATTCAAACGATGCATCCCGCAAGGTAATAGAAAAATGTGGGGGAGAATTCGCGGCGCTTGTGCCGCACCCACACGATGACGGCGAGCTCTACCGCACTTATTGGATTCCGACTTCAGCATAATTCAGCAGGAAATCTTCTCCGCAGCCTTGTACCGTTATTGGCATGAGCAAAGAGTTAACAGTCCAAAAGTTGCGTCGTTCTAATGTCATCGCAGGAGTACTACACCTCACACAGATGATTGTCGTCCTTGCGTTGGCAAATGATTTCACGCTTCCAATCGTTGCCCGATATATGGCAGGTCCTCCAGGAACAACATTTGCCGACCCCATCACTCTGCTCGATGCCCCAATCGGATTAACAGTTGCAATCTTCTTAGGGCTCTCAGCTTTCTTCCACTTCCTTGTTGCATCACCACCATTCTTTGGTCGCTACTCTGCTGGTCTTGTACAACAGCGCAACTACTTCCGTTGGGTCGAGTACTCAATGAGCTCATCAGTGATGATTGTTCTTATCGCACTGATTACCGGCGTATCTGATGTTGCAGCAATAGTCGCTATCTTCGGCGCTAACGCAGCAATGATTCTCTTCGGCTGGTTACAAGAGAAGTACGAGACTCCAGGCAATGGAGGATGGCTGCCATTTATCTTTGGTTGCATCGCAGGAATCGTTCCTTGGCTTGCACTTATCTTCTATGTCTTGAGCATCGGTGGACCGGCAGATACATCAGCGCCGGCATTTGTCTATGGAATCGTGATCTCTATCTTCTTATTCTTCAACTCATTTGCCCTCGTGCAATGGCTTCAATACAAGAAGGTCGGAAAGTGGTCTGATTACCTACGAGGTGAGCGCACCTACATCACGCTCTCATTGGTCGCGAAGTCAGCACTTGCCTGGCAGATCTTCGCTTCAACCCTCGCTGCGTAATTTGCGATTCATCTCATCCCATTTGCCCTTGATTTCCTCATAAGGCAAATCAGATTTAGAAGAATCGAAAATCTCTTTACCCTCTTCAAAAATCATGATGCCAGCATTTCCTGAAGTATAAAAAGTGCCATCCTTGCGTTGGCCGCAGTTATGGACTCGCCAGAGGCCTCGCCGATAAAACATGGGCTTATTGGGATCTGGTTTATTAGGCCGAAGAAATGCATCATCTTTCGCTATGAAATACAGTGCTAAAAAAAATCGGGCTATTGGAACCTCGGCATACTTATTAAAACGTTCTTCTCGAACAACACGGCGCGTCTCTACCCTGAAGTCACCACGATGAAAATGCAAGAGATAACTCTTCATGGACTTGTTTTGTTCCTTTAACATGCCAGCAGCGCCTCATTTTCTGTGTAGAACTTTTCTCCTGAAGGAACCTTATGGACTGTTGTAATTGTATAGAGCACTCGTGCCTGTTTGCGCGACCGATTGCAAGGCATCGAGATATTTATGACCGCTCTGCCATTTCCAGAAATACTTTTGGTAACCGGAGGAGTGTTTCCGCCATCATCTCTCACGAGAGTTACCCGAACACTCACGCGCCAATTTTTTGAAGTGCCAGTGCAAGTAGTTCGGCCTGATGCATTCATAGTTCCAGGAACGTGCTCTGAGAAATGAGGGATTTCAGAAGAATGACGACAGAATTTTATTTGAATCCGATTCTTCACCTCCAGACCAGTTGGTGGAGGTTCTGCAGCAGCGCCCCCTCCTGCAATGATCAGAAATAAAGAAAGCCCTAAAACTCCTAATCTTCGCAACTTTTTCTCCCTGCTTCAAAGTTTTTCGCGAAGCCTGCCAAGCATGAAAGCATCTATGAATCAGGTAACCCCGAGCGCCACTCTCGGTATTGGCAGCGGCAATGGTTCAGGCTAGGATTACCCCACTATGAAGCTCCGCGGACTCCTACTTATCCGCCGTAGCGAGGCCTAATCACCGGTCTCCTCGCTGCGGGGTTTGGTGTTGCCGGTAACAACTCGGCCCACAACTAATAGGAGCAAGAAATGAATTTCCCGAAGCAAACTCCATCGAAGATGCCTGTGCATCGTTACTCATCATTTATTCCAGTTGAGCTAGCAGATCGCACTTGGCCAGATAAGAAGATGACATTTGCCCCAAAGTGGTCATCTGTTGACCTTCGCGATGGCAACCAGGCGCTGATCGATCCCATGGATACCCCGCGCAAGTTAGCGATGTTCAAGCTTCTCGTTGCGATGGGTTACAAAGAGATTGAGGTGGGCTTCCCATCTGCATCTCAGA
>CAZNEQ010000107.1:0-3610 GCA_964572265.1 uncultured Candidatus Planktophila sp. | reverse complement strand
GAAAAATTATAGGCGAGGCAAAAGCAGAGCTTGGGCGACTTCTTGCAGAAGCCACAGCAAAGCTTGAAGCAGAACGTGATGCACGAGTTTTACTTGAAGAAGTAGTTGACATTACCTTGCCAGTTCAGCGCGCACATCGTGGTGGACTGCATCCAATCTCAATCATTAAGAATGAAGTCTCAGATTTCTTTATCGAGCAAGGATTTTCTGTAGAAGAAGGGCCTGAGCTCGAATCCGGTTGGCTTAATTTTGATGCGCTTAACATTCCGGCCGATCACCCTGCTCGGACCATGCAAGATACTTTCTATATCGAACCCGTTGAGTCTGGAATGGTTCTTCGTACCCAAACCTCGCCCGTGCAGATTCGTTCGATGCTCACTAAGCAACCTCCAATTTATGTCATCAGCCCAGGCCGCACCTTCCGCGCGGATGAACTTGATGCAACGCATAGTCCGGTCTTCCATCAGGTCGAAGGTCTGGTCGTAGATAAAGGCATCACGATGGCACACCTCAAAGGCGTGCTTGATAACTTTGCAAGACATATGTTCGGCGACGAAGTGACTACTCGTCTTCGTCCTTCATTTTTCCCATTTACCGAGCCAAGTGCAGAGGTTGATATCTTCTTCAACGGTCGCTGGATCGAATGGGGCGGTTGCGGAATGGTGAACCCTAAGGTGCTTGCGACCTGCGGCATCGATACTGAGGTTTACTCAGGCTTTGCCTTCGGCATGGGACTCGAACGTACTTTGATGGTTCGACATGGGATTACAGATATGCATGACATCGTTGAAGGCGACCTACGCTTCACACGTCAGTTCGGAGTTGGTCTCTAATGCGCGCACCATTGTCATGGATTCAAGAATTCGTAGAAATTCCTTCTACAATCACAGCTGATCAGATTTCTGATGCGCTTATTCGCGTTGGCTTTGAAGTAGAAGAGATTATTACTCAAGGCGGAGATCTCACTGGACCATTGGTCTTTGGAAAAGTACTCACTATTGAGGAAATAACAGAGTTTAAGAAGCCAATCCGTTACGTAGGCCTAGATTGTGGAGAAGGCGAAACGCGCTATGTCATCTGTGGCGCAACAAACTTTGCCGTGGGGGATATCGTCTGCGTTGCGCTGCCGGGTGCCGTTCTTCCGGGCAACTTCGTTATTTCCGCTCGTGAGACCTACGGAAAAACTTCCAATGGAATGATTTGTTCTGCTCGCGAACTTGGAATCAGCGATGATCACGCAGGGATCATGACTTTCTCTGAAGGCTCAGTAGCGATTGGCGCTAATGCGATTGAAGCTCTAGAAATTAACGATGTAATTTTTGATATCGCAGTAAATCCTGACCGCGGCTACGCATTGAGTATTCGCGGTGTTGCTCGAGAAGTTGCTGCGTCACTCGGCCTAAAATATTTGGACCCTGTCGATGCTCTTCGGTCAGTCACCTTTGAAAATACTGGCAAAGGTGTTTCGGCGAAAATTGTTGATGCCGACGCAGCAAGTGTCTTCTATCTACGCACTCTCAATAATTTTGACCAATCGGCACAGACTCCAATCTGGATGCGTCGCCGCATTGAAAAGATGGGGATGCGCTCCATATCTCTCGTTGTAGATATCACCAACTACGTCATGCTCGAACTCGGTCAGCCACTTCACGCATTTGATGCCGACGCGATAACGGGTGGTCTATCGATCAAGCGTGCTGGATCGTCGCAAAAGTTCACAACTCTTGATGGTCAAGAACGCACTCTCGATGCAGATGACCTAATGGTCTGGGATGACTCAAAACCTCTTGCCCTAGCTGGCACCATGGGTGGAATGGATTCCGAGATCACCGCATCGACATCACGAATTGCAGTGGAGGCGGTGCGATTTAATCCTGTTCTCGTCGCCAAGAATTCACGGCGTCACAAACTCTCATCAGAGGCATCGCGTCGTCTTGAGCGAAGCGTCGATCCATCATTGGCAGAATTCGCATCCGCTCGATTCGTTCAGCTGCTCACATCTCTATCATCTGCCGTCCATGTGGAGACCGTGGTAGATGGCGAGCCTCGCTTTGCACCGGTAGTAAAAGTGGATCCTGCGTATGTGGCGCGCACGCTCAACCTTGACCTTACTCCGGCAGAAATTGCAGGGCATCTACGTTCAGTGGGTTGCGATGTCAACGAGTCAACTTTCGAAGTAGATCCACCATCATGGCGCTCTGACTTGCTTCAGCCGGCTGACTTTGTAGAAGAAGTTGCTCGTATGGTCGGTTACGACAAGATTCCATCTATTTTGCCTCCGCGCCCAAACCATGCCTCGTTGACTTCAACTCAGAAGCGTCGACGCGCAATTGCAACCATGCTGGCAAGTCGTGGTTTTGCTGAAGTACAAACTTTCCCATTCACCAATCAAGAGACAATTGATGCGATGGGCTTTGTAGGGGAGCGCGCAGCTACCTACAAGATCGCCAACCCAATGTCTGAAGAATTTCCATTAATGCGCGTCCATCTGGTTCCAGGTTTGATCGAGGTTGCCCAACGCAACATCAGCCGTGGCGCTAAGGACTTTGCAATCTTTGAGATGGGGTCTATCTTCCGAAGCTCCCAGAAGTTAATCCCAGCAATTTCGCCTGAACTCGGAAAGCGCCCTGATCAATCCGTAATCGACGCAATTACAGCGAGCGTTCCACCGCAGGCCTACCATGTGGCAGGACTTCTCGTAGGTAAGAACGAGGCGACCGACTGGCAAGGAGCTGCACGCGCGTATACCTGGCAAGATGCAATTGCCTACGCACAAGATATTTTGCAACTATGCAATCTTAACTGGAGCATCAAGCGCTCTGATTTTGCTCCATGGCATCCAGGTCGATGTGCAGAACTTATAGTGGATGGCAAAGCAGTGGCACATGCCGGAGAACTCCACCCAAGAATTGTCGCCGCCTATGGACTTCCTGAGCGATCAGCGGCATTTGCGGTTGGATTGAGTGCACTTCCTGAGACTTCACTTGTTCGCCCGTTCACGGTAGGAACCATGCCTGCAGCGCTCCAAGATGTTGCACTTATCGTTGACGCAACCGTTGCTGCTGGCGATGTGGAAGCAGCGCTTAGAGCGGGAGCAGGAAATCTTCTCGAGTCGATTACTCTCTTTGACCGCTATGACAAGTTGGGAGATGGAAAGATTTCACTCGCCTTCTCTCTCGTCTTCCGAGCACAAGATCGCACCCTTACTGGGCCAGAAGTTACAGAGGCGCGAGAGGCAGCTGTTGCTGAGGCTGCAAAGCGCACCGGAGCGGTTCTGCGAACAAACTAATCTGCATATTTATGCATTGATGTGCATAAATATGCTAGTCTTGACCCATGAAAATTGGTCTCATTGGTGGCAGCGGATATGCAGGTGGTGAGCTACTGAGGCTCCTTTCCCTTCATCCTCACTTCGAAGTAGCGGCAATTTCTGCGCACTCGAATGCGGGAGAGGCGATTACCTCAATCCATCCGCAGTTGCAGAGCTACGCTGGACAAACCTTCTCTCCCTTTACTGTCGAAGAGTTTTCGTCGTGCGAGTTGGTTTTCCTCGCGCTTCCACATGGAGAATCTGCAAAGATCATTGCGGAACTTCCCCAATCGATGAAAA
>CAZNEQ010000106.1:0-3632 GCA_964572265.1 uncultured Candidatus Planktophila sp. | reverse complement strand
GCAGAGCCGGGGGATTTACAGTCCCCTCCCATTGGCCGCTCGGGCAACCCGCCATATGAGTTACTTGTAGAGAATCACTTCTCCGCAGCCGTAATGCTGGCGTATGGTAACAAAGGCGGGGCGATGAGACCAATTCACCCATTTTTCGCTGCAGAGAAGAAGATTCCCAAAAAATGGCCTATCTCATAGACTCCTTCAATGAGCGCAAATATTGATTGGGATTCAATCCACAGCCTTGCAAAAGAGGCAATGCTGAAGGCGTATGCCCCTTATTCAAAGTTTCCAGTAGGTGTTGCAGCCCTTGTTGATGATGGTCGACTGATCTCTGGCGCCAATGTTGAAAACGCTAGCTACGGAATCGGGCTATGCGCTGAGTGTTCGCTAGTCAGTGCACTGACAATGTCAGGTGGCGGTCGCCTGGTTGCGATTGTCTGTGTAGATGGCGCAGGAAATTTCCTTGCCCCATGCGGTCGCTGTCGTCAATTGATTTTTGAGCATGGCGGAAACGAAGCGTTGCTGATGACCCCTAATGGCCCAGAGAAGATGAGCGCCATGTTGCCGTGGGCTTTTGGTCCGGAGAATCTCAACTAATGGCTCTTCTCATTACCGATCAGCAGATTGCTCTTGCTCCAAAAGTTTTACTCCATGATCACCTTGATGGCGGACTTCGCCCGCAGACCATGATCGACCATGCTCTCGCTAGCGGATATACAAAGTTGCCAAGCTACGAACCAGAGAAATTAGCAAAGTGGTTTGTAGATGCATGCAGCTCCGGAACCCTCGAGCTCTATCTCGAAACGTTTGAGCACACTATTTCAGTGATGCAGACACCGGAGGAAATCATCAGAGTCGCACGTGAATGCGTGATTGATCTCGCTGCAGATGGTGTTGTCTATGCTGAGGTTCGCGGCGCACCAGAGCTCTTTACTCGTAAGGGTTTGACGCTAGACCAAGTCATTGAAGCTACTGTCGAAGGCTTCAATCAAGGTATGGCAGAGGTTGCACATAACGGAAAGAAGATTCGAGTCGAACATCTTCTCTGCGCTCTTCGCCAAAATCACGTCAGTGAAGAAGTTGCGACCAAGGTTGTAAAGTACAAAGGACGCGGTGTTGTTGGATTTGATATTGCCGGTCCTGAGGCGGGCTTCCCACCGACAGATCACATCAAAGCATTTAACTATCTGCGCGATAACGGTGCGCATTACACAATCCACGCAGGCGAGGCTTTTGGAGTCGAATCCATCGCACTTGCAGTACGCGAATGCGGCGCACAGCGAATCGGTCACGGTATTCGTCTCATCGACGATATTGACTTCTCGAGCGGTGAAGCAAAGTTGGGCTCACTGGCGCAAGAGATTCTTGATAATCAAATCTGCCTTGAGATGGCTCCCACTTCAAATCTCCAAACCGGTGGCGCTGCCTCATATGCAACACATCAAATCGGTGTAATGAAGAAGCTTGGCTTTAATATCACGCTCAACACAGATAACCGTCTGATGAGTGCGACCTCAATGATCCGTGAAACTCGTGAAATTGCCACTGGATATAGCTGGACGATGGATGATCTCCATGATGTCGCCCGCAACGGAATCTATAGCGCTTTCATTGATGGCGATGAGCAAGAAGATATTTACCAGTCGCAGATTAAGGCAGTTTATGATCGACTTTAAAGATCTACACGTTATAGAAAATCCATACCCCGCTCTAAAAGAACTCCGCACATTTGGAAAACCGGTCTGGCATGAAGAACTTCAACTCTTTCTTGCCGCAAAGCACTCTGATGCCAATGATGTTCTGCGCAACAAATCACTTGGCCGAATCTTCACCCCAAAGACACCTGAGACAGAGTGGTTTGAATTTAATTATCTCCACGCTGATTCCATCTTGGATAGCGAACCGCCAAAGCACACTCGACTTCGCTCGCTCGTTGCGAAAGCTTTTAATCGCCAGCGCATTGAATCGCTCCGCCCAGATATCGAGCGTCTGACCCATCAACTACTCGATGCCATTGAAGCCAAGGGTGGCGAGTTTGATGTGATCGCTGATTATGCCGAGCCACTACCAGTCAAAGTAATTGCCGCGCTCCTTGGTTTTCCAGATAGCGATGAGCACTTGTTACGTCCATGGTCGCAATCGATTGTGAAGATGTATGAGGTCAATCCTTCCGAGGCACATAAGGCAGAGGCGAAGAAGGCAGCGAAAGAGTTTGCTGACTATGTGCATGGCCTAATGCTCGAGCGCCTAGAAAAACCAGGTGATGACCTCATCTCCGAGCTAGCTCGAGTCTCCGAATCCGGTGAAAAGTTATCGACCCACGAACTCATTGCTACCTGCGTACTTTTACTCAATGCCGGCCATGAAGCGAGCGTCAACGGCTTCGGAAATGGCATCGTCGCTGCTTTCCAGCATCCGGAACAATGGAAATTGTTGCAGAGCCAACCTGATGCAATTGCGACGACTGCCATCGAAGAGTTCCTTCGTTTTGATGCACCACTTCACTTCTTTGATCGCACCGCTACCGCTGATACTGAAATTGGCGGAGTTGCCATTAAGGAGGGCCAGAAGATTGTCTCGCTTCTAGGTTCCGCCAACCGAGATGAGAGT
This sequence comes from uncultured Candidatus Planktophila sp., assembly GCA_964572265.1. Taxonomy (GTDB): domain Bacteria; phylum Actinomycetota; class Actinomycetes; order Nanopelagicales; family Nanopelagicaceae; genus Planktophila. The sequence goes on along the minus strand of CAZNEQ010000106.1, from coordinate 1,028 downwards.
GTCTTTGCCTATGCTGATGTAATGGACCTGACCCGCGATCCAAATCCGCATATTGGTTTTGGTGCGGGCATTCACTTCTGCCTCGGTGCACCTTTAGCCAGACTAGAAATGTCAGTCTCGCTTCCTGAGCTCTTTAAGCGTTTCCCACATCTAGAACTAACTGGAACTCCTGTTCGTCGTCCAACATTCTCACTTCGTGGGTATGAATCAGTCTATGCAAGAACAAATAAGTAGAGAGCGGTTAAGCACATGGCAAAAAAGAATCTCATCCTCGATGTCGATACTGGAATCGATGATGCATTTGCACTCCTCTTTGCAGCGCGCCATCCAGAAATCAATCTTCTCGGCGTGACCTGTGTTGACGGTAATACCAATCTCAATCAGGTAGTCATCAACACTCTAAAGGTGCTGGATGCTGCTGGCGCTGCTGATATTCCAATCGCTAAAGGCGCTACCCGCCCACTCATTGATGAACCTCGCTATGCCGAATACATCCACGGTAGTGATGGTCTCGGCGATCTCGGCACTCCACTTTCAACTAGAAAGCTCGATCCTCGACCTGCGGTGGAACTCTTGCGCGATTTGATTGAAGGTTCTGCTGAGCCTGTGACGCTTGTTCCATTGGCGCCACTGACCAATATCGCGCTCTTCCTGCGCTCTTACCCAGAGACAGCAGCAAAGCTCGAACGCATTGTCTTGATGGGCGGATCAGCATCTTCTGGAAACGCTACTCCAGCTGCAGAATTCAACGTCTGGCATGATCCAGAGGCAGCTGCGATTGTCTTTAGCAGCGGCGTTCCCATCACAATGTATGGCCTTGATGTCTTTATGGAGCCACGTGTAACTGCAGAAGATGCAGCAGCGCTCATTGCGGAAGGAAATACCTGCTCAACATTTGCTGGCCGATTGATTGAACACTTTATTAAGCAGGTTGGCCACGAAGTTACGCTCGGCGACTACGGAGCTGTTGCAACAGCAATCAAGCCAGAGCTCTCTACCTTTGAAACATTTAAGGTTGTTGTCGACAC
>CAZNEQ010000105.1:0-3692 GCA_964572265.1 uncultured Candidatus Planktophila sp. | reverse complement strand
CAGTACACAATCAAGAATGGAAAGATGGTCTGGGTTAAGCAGCTTTCATAAGCTCGTAACTTCCAACCGTTATTGAAATAGCGCGTGGCAGATGCTCTTGTAGCATCTGCCACGCGTTGCAATACCTCAGCAGCAATTACCCAAAGGATTCTTTAGTGGATTTTTCAATTTTAGTATCAGATTTCGCCTCTCTAACGATTGATGGAATCGTCGTTGGTGCCATTTATGCCCTCGTCTCACTTGGATACACGCTTGTGTATGGCGTATTGCGTCTGATCAACTTCGCTCACTCAGAAATTTTTATGATTGGCACGATGGCTTGCTATTGGGTCATTCAACAGTTCGGATTTACCGGCTACGAAGATCCACTACCACTCTGGAAATTTGCGTCTATCTTTATTCTTATTGGAATCACAGCTGCCATCGTAAGTGGCGCCACGGCAGTTTTCTTAGAAATCGTTGCATACCGTCGCTTGCGAGTATTAGGTGCAAGCCGACTCAGCTCACTTATTTCAGCAATCGGCGCCTCATTTGTACTTGTTGAAGTATTCCGTATTTTGACGGATTCAAAGAACCTCGATTTCCCTCGCTTGATTGATAAGGAACCAATCTTCACATTTAGCAGTGCATATGTCTCAGCTGACAAAATTTTGGTCATCGTCGGTGCGGCGGCAATCTTCTTTGCCCTCAATCGCATCATTAATCACACAAAACTTGGCCTCGGAATTCGCGCGGTATCTCAGGATGAGCGCACATCGGTTCTGATGGGCGTGAACGTCAACCGCGTTATTTCATACACCTTCTTGCTTGGTGGAGTCCTCGCCGGTCTTGGCTCTGCCTTCTACATGGTCTTCTACGAGACAACTAAGTCAAATGTCGGCTTCCTAGTGGGAATCTCCGCATTTACCGCAGCGGTCTTGGGTGGAATCGGTAACGTGAAAGGTGCGCTCTACGGCTCATTTGCGCTCGGTCTATTCCAACAGTACACATCTGCGGTGATGGGTTATAGCTGGCGCGATGTTGTGACCTTCGTCGTACTTGTCCTTATTTTATTATTGAAGCCAACTGGCCTATTCGGAGAAGCTCTCCAGAAAGCGAGAGTCTAAGAATGTCTAGCTTAAATTTACGAGATCGCTTCGGAGACTGGTGGGATCAGGCGTCACCAGTGCAAAGAGGAGTTTTCCGCGTTCTTGCAATCTCTCTGGTTTACGCAATTCCACTTCTAAATAATCCAATCATTGACACCCCCGGATCCTCATTTGTTTCAGTCCTTTTCTATCCACTAGCAATGTTTAGTTTGATGGCTGTCGGTTTGAACGTGGTTGTTGGAAAGTCGGGAATTCTCGACCTCGGATACGTGGCATTCTTTGCAATCGGTGCATACACACATGCTTTGATGAGCGCTCATACAAGCTTAAATTTCTGGGAAATAATTCCTTTCGCGATGCTATTTGCGATGTTCGCTGGCGTCATACTTGGACTACCAGCGTTACGTCTCCGTGGTGACTATCTTGCGATCATCACACTCGGATTCGGAGAGATCGTTCGCATCGTGGCGGTCAATACCCCGGCAATTGGTGGCGCAGCAGGCATTCCAGGCATTCCAGCCCCAACTTCAATCCTAGGTATTGAATTTACTGTAATGGATCCACGTCCTTATTACTGGCTGACATTAACTCTTATGTTCTTAGTTATCTGGGGTGTGTTGCGACTTTCACACCGTAAGCCAGGTCGCGCATGGGAAGCTATTCGCGAGGATGAAGATGTCGCAGAGTTCATGGGCGTCTCTACCTTGAAGTACAAGCTTTGGGCCTTCATTATCGGTGGCGCAGTGGGTGGTGTTGCTGGCGCAATTTACGCATCTCAAATCGGCGCTATTCAGCCAGAGCTATTCACGCTTAACCTATCTATAATGATTCTTGCCTGCGTAGTGTTTGGCGGCATGGGAAATATTTGGGGTGTTATCTTGGGTGCAGTGCTTCTCGGCTACATTCCAGAGAAGCTTCGATTCTTGAGCGATTACCGAATTGTATTCTTCGGATTGTTGATGGTAGTTATGATGAACATTCGTCCAAATGGCCTTTTGCCTCGCAAGAAGCGTGAACGTATTCAGGAGAAGAGCGCATGACCAAGAAACTGCTCGAAATCAAAGATCTTGTCGTTAAGTTCGGCGGTGTCACCGCGCTTAACAATGTGAATCTTCATGTCAATGAGGGAGAGATTGCAGCTCTTATCGGCCCAAATGGCGCCGGTAAGACCACGGTCTTTAATATTGTTACTGGCTACTACACACCGGCTTCAGGTCAAGTGCTTCTCGATGGTGAATCTGTTGTCGGAGTTCGTCCTTACCGAATCGCACGGAAAGGTTTAGGTCGCACCTTTCAAAATATTCGACTTTTCGGCGATATGACAGCTGCGGAGAATGTGGCAACAGCCGCCGATGCGCTAAATAAGTCAGGTCTCGTAGGTTCGCTCTTTGGAGTGCCACGTAGCCGACGCGATGAAGCGAAGAGCATGGCAACAGCCTTGGAACTTCTCGACTTCATTGGCCTTTCGCATCGCGCACATCAACTCGCAAAGAATCTTCCTTATGGTGATCAGCGGCGCCTTGAGATTGCTCGCGCACTTGCGCTCAATCCAAAGGTGCTTCTTCTAGATGAACCGGCAGCAGGATTCAATCCTCAAGAAAAGGTTGAACTCGGTGACCTCATTCGCAAGATTCGCAATCGTGGCCACGCCGTTCTTCTAATCGAGCACGACATGTCACTGGTCATGAAGATTTCTGATCGTATCTCAGTGCTCGACTTTGGCCAGAAGATTGCCGAAGGAAAGCCAGAGGAGATTCAAAATAACCAACGCGTTATCGATGCGTACCTAGGAGTTGCTGAAGATGCTTCTTAATATTAAAGATCTCCATGTCTCGTATGGAAAAATTAAGGCAATCAAGGGGATCTCTCTTGAAGTTGGCTCAGGTGAAATTGTGACTCTTGTAGGGGCTAATGGTGCCGGTAAGACCACCCTGCTCAAGACGATATCAGGAATCCTCTCTCCAGCAAGTGGTGAGATTCATTATGAAGGTAAGCCCCTCTCTGATATCAAACCGTTTGAGCGAGTAGTCGAGGGAATCTGCCAAGCGCCAGAAGGGCGCGGAATTTTCCCAGGTATGACAGTTCTCGAAAATCTTGAGATGGGTAAATTCAGCCGCCCTGCCGCAAAGTCAGAGATGCAAGCTGATATTGAGATGGTCTATGGATTGTTCCCACGATTAAAGGAACGTTCTGCGCAGCTCGGTGGAACTCTCTCTGGTGGCGAGCAGCAGATGCTTGCAATCGGTCGCGCACTTATGAGTCGCCCACGGTTGCTCTTATTGGATGAGCCATCGATGGGTCTTGCGCCAATGTTTATCGCACAGATCTTCGAGATTATTCAAGAGATCAAGAAGCAAGATGTCACCATTTTGCTAGTCGAGCAGAATGCGGCCAAGGCGCTCTCCATTGCTGATCGTGCTTACGTCCTTGAAACTGGAAGTATCACGATGACAGGCACTGGCAAAGAGTTGCTCAATGATCCTAAGGTGCGTCAGGCATATCTGGGACATGGTGCTTAACTGATTAATTATCGTTGAGCAAGAATTAAACAGGTGATACGGGCAGTGCAGGTGCGCTGCCCGTCTTCATTTGTAATCTCAATCT
>CAZNEQ010000104.1:0-3708 GCA_964572265.1 uncultured Candidatus Planktophila sp. | reverse complement strand
CAGTGATCCGGACATTCGTTGCAAGGCGTGCGAGTGGGAAGGGCTAAGGGATGTGTAGTTTGGTATCTGAATCCCGTGAAGGTGATTTAACGTGTTGAGGTTGGTTGATCGTCTTTATCCTGTAATCATTCTGGGAATCTCTTCGTGGGTTGCCCTCGAGATCCTCGAGGTATTGCCCGACGGGCTATTCGCGGATCTTCGATATGTGAATTCGACTTTGTCTTTTCTGATCATGGCACTTTGTGGCCTGATTTTGATTCGCCTCTTTCGACTTCAAACGTGGGCTTACTTGCGGTTCCCGCAGAGATCTAAGTTGACCTATGCAGCATTTGCCGTTGTAGCCATTGTTACGGTCCCACCGATCTTTTCGGTTGATCGAGAGGGCAAATCCCTTTCGATGGGCTTGCTTGCGATCTTCTTTCTATTCTCTATAGGGCTAGGGGAAGAGATCTTCTCCCGTGGGTTTCATTATGGTTATTTAGAGAAGTATGGAAGATATCTGGCTGTGGTCGTTTCATCGCTCATATTTGGATTGATGCATATAAACCGTTACATCGGAGATGGTTGGGATTCATGGAGAGCTTATTCCCACGTGATTACAGCGTTTGGGTTTGGTCTACTTGCCTGTGCGCTAATGATCGCTACCAAAAGCATCTGGGTCGCCGTGCTCTTTCACACCTTGGCCAATTGGGATTTGGCATTTGAGAGAGTTGGCGTCAGCGGTGCTCAAGTTGCTATCTCGGAGCATTTCATGGGACGAGTACTGATGCCGCTGATGCACTTGAGCTTCTCTGCTTTTCTCGCGTTCATGCTTCTCTGGTTTAGTGCGGGAAGTGGATTGCCGCAATTAGCGCATCGATTGATGATTTCGTGGAAGCTGGTTGATTCAGAGCAAATCTGAGTGCTTTAAATCCCCAAAGTACCCAGCACGATAATCCAGCCAAGTGCTGACTTAGATACAAGGCTTAAGACGATGTATGACTTCTCGCCATAAGCGTAGACCTTCCACTTTCCGACCTTCTTGTATTGCAACCACATATTGATGGCAAAGCTGTTGAAGAAGAGGAATGTAAGGAGGAAACCAAACTGGGCATAGACCGGAATCGAGTCGGCGATGTTGCTTGTTGAGACCCAGAAATAGAGGCCGCCCATGATCCACGGGACGATGCCGGCGAGAACGCCGATATTGAAAGGTAGCCACGAAGTCTTATCAGTGAGCTGGTTGTACTTTTCCATCATCAAGCCCATGAGGTTCATAATGAAGTTAAGTGTGAAGATAAAGACGACGCTAGAGAGTTCGATGAGGCCGCCGAGCATCAAGAGAACTACGAGCATGAGGGATGAGCTAAAGGCGTACTCCCACCAACGTGCTGGGTTGATCCCCTTTGCAATGTTCTGCTCGTAGTTGCGGATATACATTGGTGATGAGATATAGAGATGGGCAAAGGCTGAGAGAAGCAAGAAGATTGGTGCAATCAGCGCGATAGGAAATTCAAAGAGAGTTTCGCTGACTGGGCGAACGCCATCTGGTGTCTCATCGAAGAAGCGAGTAATAACTGGGATGGTCGTATCGGCGTTGAGGATAACGGCAAGGACGATGCCTTGAATCAGGTGCGTTACCCCTGCGATGCGGTTAAAGGTTTGTAACTGGCGACCAAGTGTTGTCTCTGGCTTCATAATCTCTCCTTGTTAGGTGCCTAAGAATAATTGAGGATCGTTCTCTCTGCCTGTTATGCAAGAGGTCGTAAAGTTGTGAAAAGAAGTTGGGTTAAAGAGAATCGACAATCTTTATATAGAAAGCTTCAGGATCTATCCCGCATTTACTGATTTCTTCTGCATTTAGAAATAAAGTCAATGAACCATTTGCGTGTTGGGCTACAACGGCTGGATAAGCGCCGTTGATTACCTGGCGCACTTTCTCGGGTTGATCATTGCGGTGGAAGGCGTGGAATGTGACGCCGTGATCTTTCTGAAGTCGTGCCACACATTCACGCCATTGAGATTTTTCGCGAAAGAGCGAATGGGTAATGTCGCAGAGACTGCAGTGGCGAATGCCAAGGCGAGCACCGATCCAATAGCTTGCCTCCCCTACCAGGGTGGCATCGGCGTCATAGACTCCAAAGAGTTCAATAATTGAGTCTTCAGATTTGGATTGATCTCTCATGACGTCTCTCCGCCTACAGGAGTGCAAGTTTGGAACATGGCAGGATTATTCATCACCTTTTCAAAGGGTGCGCACTCAAAGCTAGAATGAAATTCGAGTAGCGCCCATTAGGACCACCGTTAACAGGATTTACCTACCCGTTATGGGAGCCTTAACCCATGAGCGAGAGTAAATCTAAGCAAAATCAGATTGGCCGCGGCATGGCAATCATGTTGCTCATTACTGGGCTTGGGTTCTAGCAAGAGAGATTAAGGAGATTGCTCCTCGCAGCGAATGAGAAGCGAAGCACTGGCTAAAGTTAAGGTGGTTAGAGACCCTAGGTGACGAAATCCTGGAGCCCCTAACCGTGCGTGTGACTGGTGGGATTCGAACCCACAACCTTCGAATTCGTCAGTGTCGTGCTCTATCCGTTGAGCTACAGCCACACGCGGGCGAAAGGTAATTCTTTGGTTGGCTCGACGACTCCACATTACGGGTTGTTGTGTATAACTTGGATCTTCAATCTGCTAGGCCTAGAATCGCTTCTGAATTCGTCAGATTCGTGTGCTTTATAAAAGCGCTAAAGGTAAGGGCCCGCAGCAAGTGCTGAGGGTCCTTACCTTTTTCATGGAGCGCGCCTGAAATGCCTAAGCCTTTATTTGCCTATGACCGCTTGCCACTTCGATTTGGAATAATTCATTGGGCTTGGGCCCTAGCAAAAGAGATTAAGAAGAAGGGTTCTATTTTGCCTTGAGGGCTTCTGCAGCATCGGTAAAGCCTTCAGCCTCAAGCTTTGCGATGATGTCGGCCTTAACAGCCTTAACAACGTTATGTGTTCCGTTGCAATTCTTCTCTGGATCTGTTGTGTATCCGCAACCGCAAGCGCCCATGTGATTCTCCTTTAAATAAATGTATTTTCTGGTGCAATGGGTAAAGGTTAGCGGCTCTTGATTTTTTCGCCTCTTTTAAAGACGGCAACGACTGAGATCTTGCGGACATCATGTGGGTCGCATGTCAGTGGATTCTGGCTAAGGATCATCAGATCTGCCTCGGCACCGACTTTGATCTGGCCATAACGATCTTCTTTATAATTTTGGTATGCAACACCGCGTGTGTAGAAACTCAAGCTCTCTTCAACTGTGATCGATTCATGTGGGCTCCACCCCTGTGGCGGCCTGCGATCAGGTGATTGACGGTGTGTAGGAACAGCCAGAGCCTCAAGTGGAATCTGTGAGGTAACGGGCCAATCGCTGCCGTAGGCGATGCGGGCACCGGATTCGATCATGGATTTCAATTGGTATTGGCGGTTGTTGCGATCATCGCCGATGCGAGGAGCAATAAGGATCTTGTTCATCGGATCGAGGTAGGTCCATAGTGGTTGGTAATTTGCGATAACGCCAAGGCGAGCAAAACGTGGCAGGTCTGCAGGATCGATTAACTGTGCGTGGGCAATAACGGGGCGGCGATCACGTGGTGGATTGATTCGGCTGATCTTTTCGATGACATCTAAGCCTTGGCGGATTGCACCGTCACCGATTGCGTGGATATGTAGTTGAAAACCTTCG
>CAZNEQ010000103.1:2370-3708 GCA_964572265.1 uncultured Candidatus Planktophila sp. | reverse complement strand
GCCCGCAGTTCCAGCGCATCCATTGCAAGGGATGCATCGGCAACTGTAAGAACTTCCGGCAAGGTGCGATGGCCTTTCGGTGTAGCCAGTGAAATTCCAACATCGCTTGCAAGAAAACCTTTCTTATGTGCCCACTTAGTAAAGATGCGAATCGATACGGCGCGACGTGACAATGTGGTGCGTGCTCCCCCTTTAACCTGCTGGTTGGCAAGCCACGAGCGGATATGGGTAAGGGTCAATTGCGATAGATCGCTAACTTTCAGGCCATCAAGATGCTCAATCAAGCTATCGAGATCACCTAAATAGGCGCGGATGGTATGAACAGAGAGATTGCGTTCACGCTCTAAGTGAAAGGCAAAGTCATTGCGAATCTTCTCGCTTGCGTGACCCATGTAGCAAGGTTACTCGGGGCCGGCCTCTATATTTGGGAGCGCTTCTCCTTCAAGATATAGAGGTACATCGCGGGAATTCCGTACTCCATTAGTAGGAACAAAGGATGTTCGCCAAGGTAGCCTATAAATGGATTTCCATAGAATGCGAGATACAGGGCCTTGATCATGAGAGTTGAGATCGGCCAGACGAGCGCACCAATCAAGAGCATCGCTGGAGCTAACCGACCTAGGCGGGACCAATTAAGCAGCGCTAGCGGAGGAAGGGCAACGAGAGCAATCCATCCTACGGCGGTTAATACCTGAACGAAAGCGATCGCCGGATATGGGCGAGAGAAGTTTGGAATAAAGAAGAAAAACTCCCGAAAACTCAGGATGATGAAAATAGTGTAGATAGAAGTAAGAACGCTCACCACTGCAAAATCCGGGCCTGCGACCACCGCTTTGTGCTTCGCCTTAAATAACATTTACTCTCCTCAGAGTTGCATTTTTATTTGGCTAGTCAAAGGCAGCCAATCAATTCAGCAATTGGCTGCCTTTGGTTACTTCACTAGAATTTAAGCTGGAGCATTGGTGTTGCAGACCATTAGCCAGAATCCTGAACCAGGCGTTGTTTCAGCCCAAGCGAATTCTCCTGGCGCTCCATTAACCGCACATGCTTGTCCAACCGATGCATCAGTTAGCCCGACACCGTCTGCACCATCATTGCCAGCTGGACCTTGTGGGCCTTCAGGACCTTGGGCACCATCGACGCCATCAATACCAGCTGGCCCTTGTGGGCCTTCAGGACCTTGGGCACCATCGACGCCATCAATACCCGCTGGACCGGCAGGACCTTCTGGTCCGGCAGGACCAACTTCACCTTGTGGGCCAGCAACTGTTGAATCAGCGCCAGCTGGACCGGCAGGACCTTCTGGTCCGGCAGGACCAACTTCACCTTGTGGGCCAG
>CAZNEQ010000103.1:2198-2270 GCA_964572265.1 uncultured Candidatus Planktophila sp. | reverse complement strand
CAACTGTTGAATCAGCGCCAGCTGGACCGGCAGGACCAGTTGCACCGGCAGGACCAGCTGGACCGGCAGGAC
>CAZNEQ010000103.1:726-2098 GCA_964572265.1 uncultured Candidatus Planktophila sp. | reverse complement strand
GTTGCACCGGCAGGACCAGCTGGACCGGCAGGACCAGTTGCACCGGCAGGACCAGTTGCACCAGCAGGACCTGTTGCACCAGCAGGACCTGTTGCACCAGCAGGACCTGTTGCACCAGCAGGACCTGTTGCACCAGCAGGACCAGGAATTGGCTTAGTAAGCATTACACGATTTTCAGTCCGCAAACATTTGGCACGAACAAACACTTGCGGATTCTTCGTTGATTTACTTACGCAAACAAAAGTAATTTCACCCGCGGCGTTTGCAACATTCGCACCAGCGGTCTGTAAGCCAAAGACTGCAATGGAAGCAATAAGCAGCTGCGCAGGTAGTTTTCTTAATGTCGTTGTTGCTGAGAAAACTTTCTTCATGATAACCACCTAAGTCTCGAATTTACCTGGTGGAAGTTTCCCCCTGGTGGTGATGTAAGAGAATGGGAATGTTCGGACATGACTTAATAGAGAAATTCTTTGTCTCTTTACGGCACTGGTAGCCCTAGGTCATGACTGATCAATTTACATACTCTTTCTCAAATGTTCAGTCTTGTCTGGCAGGGGGTGGCGCCCTTACGTATGTCAGTCAGTGCATGTAGAACAGAACCATTCAAACAACGGAGAATTGAATGTATTTGAAAAGAGTAGCTGGACTAGCTCATTTTCTTGCTGAGGGTGATAAGCCATCAGATGAATTAGCTAAATTTCTCGTGTTAAAAACTTTTGCGGAGTTGTCACCGACTGCGCTGTATATAGCAGAGCTTAGCGATGATGGTTTCTTGTCGCCAACGGCAGGTTTCGGTTTTGATAAATTGACAATTGCACAATGGGGGCGGTTTCCATTAAGTATGCATCTGCCAATTACGGAGTGCGTTCGAAAAGATGAATGCATCATTGTTCGGTCGGTAGATGATTTCTTTAGAAATTATCCCACTACGCGAAAGATTGAAAATATTGAGACAGATTGGGAAGCGGTTATGGCATTCCCGATGCTCCCTTATGGCGTGGGTTTCATCATTCTTGATAAACAACCTGATGAATCTGATGATCTTGTTTACTTTGCAAGAGCGGTTGGAGCAATGATCGCACTGCATTTCCTTAAGGTTCCTATCTATGAAAGTTCTAAGTTAAGGAAAGATAAGAAGGCAAGCGGTACTCAAACCTTGGACCTTACCGAGAGGCAGAAGGTTGTCCATCAATTGATGCTCAAGGGATTTACCAATGGGCAGATTGCATCGGAATTGGGTTACAGCGAATCACTGATTCGCCAGGAGACGATTCATATCTTTCGTGTGCTTGGTGTTTCTGGTCGGAGAGAAATCATTGAATCCCCCCCCCCCCCCCCCCCCCCCAACCACACCGACGCCCAACAGCATAAT
>CAZNEQ010000103.1:0-716 GCA_964572265.1 uncultured Candidatus Planktophila sp. | reverse complement strand
GCAAACGGGTTAATTAATTACTCGGGCTTTCGTCCCTGTAGCAGTAAGCCGAAGGTGAGTGCATCTTCTAGAGCCATCGCAGATGCGGCGATGACGTTTTCATGAACTCCGACGGTGCTCCATTCACCTTTGCCGTCTGATGTTTCAACGAGAACGCGAGTGACAGCGCCTGTTCCAAGACGGCCTTCAAGGATTCGCACCTTGTAATCGGTGAGTTCTAGTACTGCAAGCTCTGGGTACAAAGTGTTGAGGCCATCGCGAAGTGCGCGGTCGAATGCGTTGACCGGACCATTACCAGAACCGATGCATGTGATCTCTTTACCTTGAGCGGTAACGGTTACTTCGGCTTTGGTGATGATTGAACCTTCACTGCGCTCTGTTGTGGTGAGCCAATGATCGATTGTGAAGAAAGCTGGACGCTTACCTGTGAGCTCTTCATGGAGAAGTAATTCAAAGGAGGCATCTGCAGCTTCAAAGGTAAATCCACGAGATTCCATATCCTTAACGCGCTCTACAACGCGACCAATAAGTTCGCGGTCTCCCCCAAGATCTACACCGAGCTCTTGTGATTTAAGTTCGATCGATGCACGACCTGCCATATCTGATACAAGCATGCGCATATCGTTTCCAACAGATGCTGGATCTTCATGTTGATAGAGACTTGGATCAACTTTGATTGCAGAGGCGTGAAGACCTGCTTTATGTGCAAAGGCTGA
>CAZNEQ010000102.1:0-3723 GCA_964572265.1 uncultured Candidatus Planktophila sp. | reverse complement strand
TCCCAGTCAGGCGCAGTTGCGCGGGCGATCATGATTTCGTCATTTGATGTTCCAGCAGCGACCATCGGCCAGACCATCGCATCGCGATGAACGCGGAAGTCGACGACAACAGGTTGATCGTTAATTGACATCGCCTTCTCGATAGTTGCATCGAGGTCTTCTGGGCGTTCGCAGGAGAGACCAACGCAACCCATTGCCTCTGCCAGCATCGGGAAGTTTGGTACGCGCTTTGAATCCAAACTTGTATTGGAGTAACGGCCGTCATAGAACAAGGTCTGCCACTGGCGAACCATTCCAAGTGATTCGTTATTGATGATTGCGACCTTAATCGGAATATTGTTAAGTGCGCAGGTAACGAGTTCTTGGTTGGTCATCTGGAAACAACCATCACCATCGATTGCCCAGACTGTCGCATCTGGTGCGCCAACTTTTGCACCCATTGCAGCAGGTACGCCATATCCCATTGTTCCTGCACCGCCAGAGTTGAGCCAGGTGCGCGGATGCTCGTAAGAAATAAATTGAGAAGCCCACATCTGATGTTGACCCACACCAGAGGTAAAGATTGTCTCTGATCCAGAAATCTTTCCGATTCGTTCGATCACCGCTTGTGGTGACAATGAACCATCTTCTGGAAGTGAGTAACCCAATGGATATGTGTTCTTGAGTTTCTGCATTGATGCATTCCATGGAGCTAAATCAGGCTGGCTCTTTGCAAGGGCCGCCTTAAGCGCTGGAATAAGGGCGGAAATGGTTTCGCGGAGATCGCCGACAACTGGCACATCAGCATGCTTATTCTTATGAATCTCAGCAGGATCGATATCTGCATGAATGATTTTTGCATTAACTGCAAAAGTTGAGAGCTTTCCGGTTACACGATCATCGAAGCGAGCGCCCAAAGTGATGAGCAAATCTGCCTTCTGCAATGCGGTTACAGCAGCAACTGTTCCATGCATACCCGGCATACCAAGGTGCAATGGATGAGAATCTGGGAAAGCTCCACGTGCCATCAGCGTAGTAACAACAGGAGCGCCAAGAATTTCAACGAGTTGTGCGAGTTCTTTCGAGGCATTTGCTTTGATAACGCCGCCACCAACGTAGAAAACAGGCTTCTTTGATTGAGCGATGAGTGCAGCAGCATCGGTAATCGATTGTGCATCTGCTTTGATCTTTGGGTTGTATCCGGCAAGTTCAATCTTTGCTGGCCAGTTATATGTGGTCTGTGCTTGCAGCGCATCCTTGGCGATATCAACTAGAACTGGGCCAGGACGACCCGAGGTTGCAATGTGAAAAGCCTCAGCAATTGCACGAGGAATATCGTCAGCCTTTGTGACAAGGAAGTTGTGCTTAGTAAATGGCATTGTGATGCCGCGAATATCTGCCTCTTGAAAGGCATCTGTTCCGATCGCAGCTGATGGAACTTGGCCGGTGATCGCAACTACAGGCACTGAGTCCATCTGCGCATCCATCAAAGGTGTCACAAGGTTGGTTGCACCTGGTCCTGATGTTGCAATACAAACGCCGGCGCGACCTGTTACCTGCGCATAGCCGGTTGCTGCGTGTCCTGCGCCTTGCTCGTGGCGAACCAAGATGTGGCGAATTGTTGAGTCATAAATTGGATCGTAAGCAGGAAGGATGGCGCCACCAGGCAGACCGAACATCACGTCTACGCCCGCTGCTTCTAGGCTTTTCACCAATGAAGTAGCTCCGGTCATGGTGGTGCCGTTCGCTGTTGGAACGTGTTGTGTTGTCATCTTCTTGCTCCTTTCCCGTTTGAGTGAACTTTTCTCTTACATTCTTAGAAGTTTGTTAAATGAAAAAACCCTCAGATATCTGAGGGCGCGCATGCTGTGAGGGCATGCGCTATCGAATCACCACCACTGATGAAGAGACGATTGCTGTACGCATGCCCGTATTCTCGCCTAGAGCGAGCGTATGAGTCAAGAGATGAGATACACATCTCAATAAATGGAATGGAACTGGTGGCTAAAGCCAGACAGCGCCCTTCGAAGCAGAGCTGACCCCCTTGGAGAACTTGGCAAGTACTCCCTTGGTGAACTTGTGAGGGATTGGCTTCCAGCCCACTTTTCTCGCTTCCAATTCTGCTGGATCAACGAGGAGATCCAAGGTGCGGTTGACGACATCGATACGGATGCGGTCGCCATCTTTGATAAATGCAATCGGTCCCCCGTCGACAGCCTCAGGAGAAATATGTCCGACACAGAGTCCGGTTGAACCTCCAGAGAAGCGACCATCGGTAAGGAGCAAGGTTTTCTTTCCGAGTCCGGCGCCCTTGATTGCACCGGTCACCATCAACATCTCGCGCATGCCAGGTCCGCCCTTAGGACCTTCATAACGAATAACGACCACATCGCCTTCCTTGATGGTGCCATTTTCAACTGCATCCATCGCCGCTTGCTCGCGTTCGAAGACGCGTGCTGGTCCTTCGAAGGTTTCAATTCCAATACCAGCTGTCTTACAGACAGCGCCATCTGGTGCGAGCGAACCACCAAGAATTGTGATTCCAACGTCGGTAGAAATCGGCTTATCAGCTGCAAAGAGCACATCACCATCTGGAAATGGTGGGTTGATATCAGCCAGGTTTTCAGCCATGGTCTTGCCGGTTACGGTTAAGCAATCTCCGTGAAGGTATCCAGCATCAAGAAGGATTCGGAGTACGACAGGAATGCCGCCGACTCGATCGACATCGGTCATTACATACTTACCGAATGGCTTGAGATCTCCCAATAGCGGAACCTTTGAGCCGATGCGATGGAAATCTTCGAGAGTCAAGTCGACCTCTGCTTCATGTGCTATTGCAAGCAAGTGAAGAACTGCGTTTGTAGAACCGCCAAGGGCCATCAAAATTGTGATGGCATTTTCAAATGCTTTCTTCGTCAAGATATCGCGGGTGGTAATTCCCTTAGCGATGAGGTTGACAACTGCTGCGCCTGATTGAATTGCATATGCATCACGACGGCGATCAACAGCCGGTGGAGCAGCTGATCCAGGAAGTGATAGTCCAATTGCTTCGGCGATACTTGCCATGGTGTTAGCGGTATACATTCCGCCGCAAGCACCTTCGCCTGGACAGATTGCTCGCTCGATCGCATCCACACGCTCTTTTGTGATTAATCCTCGTGCGCATGCACCCACCGCTTCAAAAGCGTCAATAATTGTGACGTCTTGGCCATCTACATTTCCTGGAAGAGTAGAACCGGCATATACAAATACTGATGCCACATCGAGTCGTGCAGCTGCCATCATCATTCCCGGAAGGGATTTATCGCAACCAGCAAAGGTCACCATTCCATCGAGGCGTTCAGCATTCATCACGGTCTCAACTGAGTCAGCAATAATTTCGCGAGAAACTAGCGAGAAGTGCATTCCCTCGTGGCCCATGGAGATACCGTCAGAGACTGAGATGGTTCCGAATTGCATTGGAAATCCACCGGCATCAATTACACCTTGCTTCGAAGCTTTAGCGAGTCGATCAAGTGAGAGGTTGCAGGGTGTGATCTCATTCCAAGATGAGGCAATTCCGATTTGAGGCTTAACCCAATCTTCATCACCCATTCCAACTGCGCGCAACATTCCGCGTGCGGGAGATCTCTCTAATCCATCTGTTACAACACCTGAGCGAGGCTTCATAGTAGACATGCACTAATCGTAGGCGTAACTTCCCTTTGCTGCACTCTTTACGATACGATACGGTTTCGTTTCGTA
>CAZNEQ010000101.1:0-3890 GCA_964572265.1 uncultured Candidatus Planktophila sp. | reverse complement strand
GTGCGGGTTGCGTCAAGAGCGATGCGCGATTTGAGGTTGCGCCACTTTTCCAAATCTTGCTTTTTTCCGGTCTCGCCGTTCTCAGCCTGTAGAGAGAGCAGGTCGCCATTATCGAGTTCTTCCGGGATACCAATATCTCCGCCGGAATTCACCGTCATGATTGATTGCGTACCGGAGTGAGATCGAGCAACTGCGCGGATCTTGCCTACATCCACGGCTGATATCCGCAGATGAGTTTCGGGGCGAAGAAAGCCGCCGATTGCGTGATGGTGAAGAAGATTCGGTTCGCCGACTAGCTCAATGGCGGCAGGGGAGAGGTTGAGGATTGCGGCAAACTCTTCGATAGCGCTGGTTCGGAGTTCGAGCGCTCGATGGCTGGCTTGAGAGAGTTTCTTTGGGTCGGCCCACCCTTGCTCAAGGGCAGCGGAGATCGCCTGCCGGACCCGAGGAGAGAGTTGGCCTTCAAAGGTGAAGTTATCTGTGAGGTGAACCACCCGAGGAAGAGTACCCTTCAAGGCTTCTACTGAGCGTATCCGCCACTATCCTTAGGCCTATGTCTGCACCTAAGAAGCGCACCCTGACTGCATTGATCGGAGCCATCGCTGGCTCGGCTCTCCTCAGCGGCTGCTCATTAAAGTCGAACGATATCTCTGGCATGGGTTATCCGAAGAACACATCAAGCGTGAACGATATTTCACTCTCACTCTGGCAAGGCGCATGGATCGCTGGTGCTGTTGTTGGCGTGATCACGTTGATCTTGATTCTTTGGCCAGCAATCTTCCATCGCAAGAAGAGCGAGAACCAGGATGAATTCCCGAAGCAGACTCAGTACAACATCCCGGTTGAAATCCTCTACACCGTTATTCCATTCATCATTGTTGCAGTTCTCTTCTACTTCACCGCGGTTAAGCAAGAAGAAATCATCAATCCAAAGGCTCCAGCTCAACATGAAATTACCGTTGAAGGAATTCAGTGGTCATGGCAATTCGGATATCCAGAGGCTGGAAAAGAAGCAGTAGTTACTGGAACGCCAGAGAATCCACCAACACTTTATCTACCACAGGGCGAAAGCGTTCGCTTTAAGATTACTTCGAACGATGTGGTTCACGGATTCTGGATTCCTGCCTTCATGATTCAAAGGCAGAACCTTCCGGGTAAGACAAACTATCTCCAATTCACTGCAAACAAGCTTGGAACTTATCCAGGTCGATGCAACATCCTCTGCGGTCGCAACCACACCCAGATGATCTTTAAGGTCAAGGTGGTTACCCCAGAGCAGTATCAGAAATACCTAGACACATTGAAGGTGAGCGCATAATGACTACATTTGCTGAACGCCCAACAGTTGCAACTCCGCGTCAAGGTGTCGAACGCCGCGAATCCTGGGGTCGTCAATTCGTAAAGACGATTACCTCAACAGATCACAAGCGCATCGGGTATCTCTACTTAGCGACATCATTCTTTTGGTTCTTAGTAGGAGGTGTACTCGCTCTTTTCTTGCGCGCTGAGCTCACGCGACCAGGAATGCAGTTCTTGAGTAATGAGCAGTACAACCAGATTTTCACTATGCACGGAACCATCATGCTATTGATGTTCTCGACATCCCTCTTTGTTGGTTTTGCCAACGTCATCATGCCGTTGCAAATCGGTGCAGCAGATGTGGCGTTTCCGCGTCTCAACATGCTTTCGTACTGGCTCTACTTCTTTGGTTCATTAATGGCAGTGGTTGGATTCCTATCTCCAGGCGGCGCTGCATCTTT
This sequence comes from uncultured Candidatus Planktophila sp., assembly GCA_964572265.1. Taxonomy (GTDB): domain Bacteria; phylum Actinomycetota; class Actinomycetes; order Nanopelagicales; family Nanopelagicaceae; genus Planktophila. Next base: position 2,130 of record CAZNEQ010000101.1, on the reverse strand, counting down.
TGGTTGGACTGCATATGCACCTCTTGCAAACTCAACATATTCACCTGGAATTGGTGGAGATCTTTGGGTGATTGGTCTTACTGTTTCAGGACTTGGAACAATTCTTGGTGGCGTGAACTTCATTACGACAATTTTCACAATGCGCGCACCGGGTATGACTATGTTCCGCATGTCTATCTTCAGTTGGAACACTCTTCTTACCTCGATTTTGATTCTGCTCGCCTTCCCACCACTAGCGGCGGCGTTACTAGCTCTTGAATCAGATCGTCTTTACGGAACCCATATCTTTGATCCGGCAAATGGCGGAGCGATGTTGTGGCAGCACTTGTTCTGGTTCTTCGGACACCCAGAGGTGTACATCTTGGCGCTGCCATTCTTTGGTATCGCAACCGAGATTTTGCCGGTCTTTAGCCGTAAACCTATCTTTGGATATAAGGGTTTGATTGCTGCGACGATTGCAATTGCAGCACTCTCTGTTGCAGTATGGGCGCACCACATGTTCGCATCAGGTCAGGTGTCTCTACCGTTCTTCTCATTCATGACTTTCTTGATTGGCGTACCGACTGGTGTGAAGTTCTTCAACTGGATCGGAACTATGTGGCGCGGCCATGTCTCTTTTGAAACACCAATGCTTTGGGTAATGGGCTTCCTCGTTACCTTCTTATTCGGTGGAATCACTGGAATCATTCTTGCTTCACCACCATTGGACTTCGCAGTTTCTGCGAGCTACTTTGTTGTTGCTCACTTCCACTACGTTCTCTTCGGAACCGTGGTCTTTGTGATGTTCGCTGGCTTCTACTTCTGGTGGCCTAAGTTCACTGGTCGCATGCTCAACGAGCGCCTTGGAAAGGTTCATTTCTGGACTCTCTTCTTCGGCTTCCACCTCACCTTCTTAGTCCAGCACTGGCTTGGAATTAAGGGATTCCCGCGGCGTTATGCTGATTACTTGGCAAGTGATGGCTTTACCGGCATGAATATGATTTCTACCGCCGGTTCAGCGCTCTTGGCGCTCTCAATGATTCCGTTCTTCATCAACGTGTGGATTACCCGCAAGAGCCCACTGGTCAATTGCGATGATCCATGGGGTTACGGCTCATCTCTTGAGTGGGCAACCAGCTGTCCTCCACCACGACATAACTTCACATCAATGCCACGCATTCGTTCAGAACGTCCAGCATTTGATCTCCATCACCCACACGTTAAGACGGAAGGTCATTAATTCCATGAAGGCAAGTTGGCAACTTTTCTCTGGTCTCGCTGTTTTCTACGCCATCATGGCTGTTATCTACTACGCAGTTGGTGGAGAAGCGGTCGGAATTACCGGCATGATTCTTGCTGCGTGTCTTTCAGGCATGGTGGGTTTCTATGTGTGGTTTACCCAGAAGCGCATCGGTTTTGATATTCCTTCCGATGACCTCAACGGCGAAATTGCAGACGATGCAGGTGAACTAGGCTTCTACAGCCCACACTCATGGTGGCCATTGCCGGTAGCAGTAAGCGCAACCGTCATGGCTCTTGGCCTTGTTATCGGATGGTGGCTGACTGTAATTGCGCTGGGAGCTCTGATCATCAGCATTATCGGCTTCGTGACAGAGTATGAGAAGCCTCTTCCTGAGTCACAGCACTAAGTAAGTTCTGCAATACCGATGAAGATCCTAGAGCGCTTTGCGCCTGGGATCTTTGTCATTATCTGGAGTTCCGGTTTTGTTGTAGCCAAGTATGCCTTTCTCAATTCTGACGTAATTTTCTTCTTATCAATTCGGCTTCTCATTGCAGCCGCGATTCTCGCTCTCATTACCAAGGCGATGGGTCACTCTCTCCGTTTGTCGCGTCGAGATTTAGGAATCTCTATCGCAATAGGTATTGCTCTCCACGCTTTCTACCTTGGTGGGGTGTGGCAAGCAATCGCTCAAGGTTCACCGGCAGGGATAGCATCGGTAATCACCTCGCTTCAGCCTGTCCTTGTCTCTCTCATTGCCGTGCGTTTGCTTGGTGAGAGCTTGACCCGAAATCAGTTCACCGGATTATTCCTCGGGCTATTTGGTGTCATCTTGGTTCTCGAACCAGCTTTCGCTAAGGCAGGGGAGATGACTCTGCTGGCACTTGTACTCCTGATCTTCGCGCTGAGTG
>CAZNEQ010000100.1:0-3895 GCA_964572265.1 uncultured Candidatus Planktophila sp. | reverse complement strand
CCTGTTGTAATCAATAGCGTCACCATCGCATAAGTAAAAGCCTTCACAATGAAGAAGCCACAGAGCACCGTATTAGTTCTTATAACGGTGATCTGTGGCTTCTATCTTTGGGAGCTCCTTGATTCATCGATTGTTCAAACTCTTGCACTCCCTAACTTTGAATATCTTCGTTACAGCAACGAGTGGTATCGCCTCTTCACGGTGGCGCTGCTTCATGACACTTCCAGCACCCTTCCTTTCCACCTCGTCTTTAACATGATGGTGTTGCATCAACTGGGTACGCCGCTGGAATATGTCTTTGGGCGCTACCGTTTCTTACTTATTTTCTTAGTTTCACTTCTTGGTGGATCTTTGGCATCAAGTTATTTCATGTCGCCAATGAGCTACTCCATCGGTGCCTCTGGCGCTGTCTTCGGCCTCTTTGGCGCATTTGTGGCGGCAGAGAAGTATTTAGGCGTTGAGGCAAAGAGCATCTACGCAATTGTGGCAATCAACTTTGCCCTTGGTTTTACCATCGGCGGCGTCGACTGGCGTGCCCATCTAGGCGGCCTCATCGGCGGCTATTTTGTAACGAAGTTACTGCTCCGCCTTAACGCTGCGAAGTAACACCTGAGCAACATCTAAGACTCCAACATCAGATTGCCGCGCAGTCATCCCGTCTCCCACCATGATGCGGCAGAACGGACATGCGACTGCAACTTCCGGAGCCTTGGTAGCGATTGCCTCGTCAACGCGGTTGAGGTTGATGCGAGAGCCAAGAGTCTCTTCCATCCACATACGTCCACCGCCACCACCACAGCAGAATGAGCGTTCTTGGTTACGTGGCATCTCTTCAATATCGCAACCAGAAGCTTCTAGAAGTTCGCGAGGTGGCGCATAAATCTGATTGTGGCGACCTAAGTAGCAAGGGTCGTGGAATGTAATCTTCTGATCTGCCTTATGTGGGCTGGTCTTTAACTTTCCTTCTTTCACCAAAGTGTTGAGAAGTTGAGTGTGATGCAACATCTGAAGTTCATAGCCACTCTGCGCGTAATCCTTGCCGATGGTGGTGAAGCAGTGAGGGCAGGTAACAACAACTTTCTTTACACCGCGATTGCCAAAGGTCTCTTTAAATGTTTCGATATTTTCAGCTGCGAGAATTTGATAGAGGAACTCATTACCTGAACGTCGTGCAGGATCTCCAGTGCATGTCTCGCGCTTTCCGAGAACTGCAAAGTTAACGCCAGCCATATGTAGCAACTCTGCTACTGCTTTAGTTGTCTTCTTTGCGCGTTCTTCATACGCACCGGCACAGCCAACCCAGAACAAGTACTCAACATCTTCTGGAAGTTCGCCACTGACAACCTTTACCGGGAAGTCGCACTCAGCAATCCAACCTTCGCGATCTTGCTTATTGGCACCCCATGGATTGCCAGCTTTCTCCAGATTACGGAATGTTCCACCGAGTTCAGTTGGGAACTCTGATTCAACGAGAACCTGGAAACGTCGCATATTGACGATGTGATCCACATGTTCGATATCAACCGGACATTCGTTTACGCAAGCACCACAGTTGGTACAAGACCAGAGCACATCCATAGAAATCGGGGCTTTATCGCCAACTAAGTTCTCTGTCTCGACAACTTTTGCCATCGCGTGATCGCGCATAGCCATAATCAATAACTTAGGAGAGAGCGGTTTATCGGTATGCCAAGCAGGGCACTGAGATTGGCAGCGGCCGCACTCAGTACAGCTGGTCATATCCAAAAGACCCTTCCACGAGATATCTCCTCGTGTGCCGAGGCCAAAGACATCGTCTTCAGCAGGATCTTCAAAGTTCACTGGCTTGCCCTTAGAGAGCATCTCAGGAAGTGCTCCGAGTGCAGGCTTATCAATGTTGCGCTTGTAATAAATATTGAAGAATGCGAGGAAGCGGTGCCATGCAATACCCATGGTGAGATTTGAGGCAATGACAATAAACCAGAGCATCGAAACAAAGATCTTTAACGCGGCAACAACAACAATCGCATTCTCAATTGAAGCCACCGACCACGATGAGAAGAATTGAACGGCAGGCCATGAGATGGCGTAATGCCAGTTCCAGCTTTCTTTCTGTGCAAGAGCGCCCTCTAATCCGCGAAGAGCAAAGACGCAGAAGACAACAGCAAGAATTGTTGCTTCAACATAATACGCACGTCCTTGATTGGAACCTGCAAAACGTGAGGTGCGACCTTTATGCCAGAAACGCGTTGCTAAGCGAATCCCAATCAGCGTCACAATTCCGATGCCAGTGAGAGCAGCAATTAACTCAGAAAATAATTCATAGCCTACAAAGTGGCCGATGACGGGAAGCGCGAAGTCAGGTTTGACGAGTTGACCGTAAGCGGTCACCAAAGTTCCAAAAAGTGCGCCAAACCCGACCATCACAAACCAGTGAGCGATTCCGGTGCCGGTGAAGTTGAGCATCTTGGTATGGCCAAGAACTTCTTTCAGCATGTTCGATAGACGCGCCTTGGGATTATTTGATCGCGTTGGGTCTGGCTGCTGCTTCTTGTAGATCGCAATTAATTGGCGAACGCGCAGCGCAAAGAGGGTGACTGCAACCAGGGTCAGGAGATATGAGAATGTGGCTATAACGAACATAGCCACAAGAGTAATCGCTAGTGCGGGGTAAATACCTGTGAAGAAAAGGATTTCTCAATGAGGGCACGTGCTTCAGAAAGATTTTTCACAACTCCAGCCGAAATCGCCTGAACTGCGATATTCCCAAAGAGCGTTGCCTCAACTGGCCCTGTCTTTACAGTAATTCCGCAGATATCGGCGGTGAGTTGGTTAAGGAGATCGTTCTGCGACCCTCCGCCGAGGATATGCACCAGCTCAATCCTCCGTCCCGTCACAGCAGATATCTCTGCCAAGGTCTTCTTATAGGCATGCGCCAGGCTTTTGAGGATGCAGATAACAAACTCACCGGGGCTCTCCGGGGGCGTTAGGCCTCGTTCTAGACAATTGGTCGTGATTCGCTCTGGCATATCGCCTGGAGCGGCGAAGGTTGGGTCATTGGGGTCAATTAATGTCTCAAAGGCCCGCGATTCCTCTGCGAGCGTTAAGAGTTCTCTCATCTCATAGTCCCTGCCTGTTTGGTGCCAGGTGCGTCGGCATTCCTCGAGAATCCACATTCCAGTGACATTTTTAAGAACGCGCACTGTTCCTTCAACCCCAAGTTCATTGGTGACATTCGCTGCAAAAGCCTCTGGAGTAGTGATGGGGGCATCTGTTTCAACACCGACGAGCGACCAAGTTCCACTTGAGATATATGCTTCTCGATCACGATTGCCAAAGGGAACTCCTGCAATCGCTGCTGCAGTGTCATGTGAAGCAGTGGCAACAACATTAATTCCTCTGAGTGCATCGATTTCTGCGATTGTTCCTATTAAAGTTCCCGGTTCATGCAATTTTCCAAAGAGTGCTGGATTTACTCCAGAAGATTTAATCAAATCAATATCCCACTCGCGAGTTCTGGTGTTGAGGGCCTGAGTGCTTGAAGCATTGGTGACCTCGGTGGAAATAACACCGGTAAGAACAAAATTAAAAAGATCTGGCAACATTAAGAATTTTTTCGCATCCTTATACTCTTTGAGATTTTGTGATGCATAGAGCTGGTAGAGAGTATTAAATGGCAAAAATTGAATGCCAGTTGTCGAGTAAATTCGCTCGCGACCTAATGCAGAAACTACTTCTTCAAAAGCTTTCTCGTTTCGCGGATCACGATAAGCATGGATATCTCCAATTAATTGATTATCACTGCTGATAAATCCATAATCGACCGCCCATGAATCAACCGCGAGGCTAATGGGATCACACTTTGCCGCTGCTTCATGAAGTCCGGCCATTACTTCAGTAAAAATCTTCTCCCAAT
>CAZNEQ010000099.1:0-3942 GCA_964572265.1 uncultured Candidatus Planktophila sp. | reverse complement strand
GTGGGCTTAAGGTAATTGGGGTTTCAAAGAATGTGTGGCTTGCCTTCACTGCTGCAATAGTTTCAGCAACGATAGGGAGCGGAATATCTTGCGGGATAACAACCAAGCCACCACGGCGAGCCACGGTCTCTGCCATTCGACGGCCCGCGATGGCTGTCATATTGGCTACTACTAGCGGGATGGTCGTGCCTGATCCATCGCTAGTATCGAGATCGACCTCCATTCGGCTGGATATCTCTGAATTAGATGGTGCCATAAAGACATCGTCATAGGTCAAGTCGAAGAGAGGCTGTGTAATAAAGCGCATGGGGAGAAGAATACTGGGCAAAAGCGCGGGAATTGCCCGCCACCGTGCCTTAGGTAGACTCACCTTATGCAGCGGGGAAATCGTTTACGGTCCATCCTCGCTCTTGCGTTGGCACTTACTTCATTATCTTTCACCCAAGGCCAACCCGCATTTGCCGCTGTCGGCGATACCGATACCGTTTTTCGCCAAGTTGCAGGCTCTTTGCAATATGCAGTTGCTCTGGATGACGCAGGGTTCACTATCCCGAATGCAATCACCATGGAGGCGTGGGTTAAGCCGGACGCAACATGTATTGCAGCTTCAGAGTGTGTCATTTTGATTAAAGAATCTTCTTACACAATAGGAATTGTCGGTGGAGTGTTTCAGTGGGCACTGATGAACGCTGCTTGGAACTGGAACACTACTGGAATCACTCCAGTAGTCGGTGTCTGGCAGCATGTCGCTCTTACTCGAGCCGCAAGCACAAACGCTACGAAGTTCTATCTCAACGGTCGATTAGTTGCAACCGGGACTGCAGATGGCGCAGGTACATCTGGTTTGGGCGACAGCAATCACAACTTTGCGATCGGAGCAAGAAACGGTTCAAATGTTGGATTGAATGCGACAACAGCAGCATATTTCTCTGGCGAAATGGATGAAATTAAAGTTTGGCAGACCGAACGTACACAAGCGCAAATTCAATCCGATATGGGAACATACGGACCAACAAATGACAGCAACTTAAAGTTGTATTACGACTTTAATGACGTCAGCGGAAGTACTATTTCAAATAAAGCGAGTGGTGCAACTTCCGGCACGCAATTAACATTGAAGAACAGCCCAACATTTACAAGTTTAGAGACATCAACAGTCTCAGGTATTTATCGCGTTATTTCTTTCCCACGCACCTATCTATCTGCAAATGGTTTCAAGGTGCCTTCTGGTGTGACCGCAGTCGATGCACTAGTTGTTGGTGGCGGTGGCGGTGGCGGAAATAACTCAGGTGCTGGAGGTTCCGGCGGTGGCGGTTACAGAATCAATAGCGCTCCTGTAAATGAATCAACCGGACTCAATATTCGAGTCGGAACTGGTGGTCCCGGCGGGCGATATACGGCTTCTGGCACTTTAACCAATGATGGAACAACCCGTATGGATGGCCAAGATGGAGAAAGCTCCACTCTAGTAATTGGCGTTACCACCTATCTCGGTGGTGGCGGTAGCGGTGGGCAAACTTCTTACGCCAATAATGTTTGTGCAGGATCTGGTTCTGTTTCGGTGTGGAACACAGCTGGAACTTTTAGCGGTACAGGTGGAACTGGTTACACAGGCGCTCTTGGTGGAACACCAAGTACGACGCAATCTGTTGCAAATGGCGTATCTGGATTCACCGATGCAACAACGGGAACATCTCTTCCATATGGTTCTGGTGGCGGTGCTGGACCTGGAGCTTCTCCTAGTAATTTCCTCGCCGGCGTTGGCGCAGACTCACTCGCTGGAAATGGCGCCGCTACTTCTACTGGAGTTGGACTCTCTGCATCTCACCTACGTGGTGCAGGTGGTGGCGGTGGTGGATCGAGCTGCGGTGCGGGTGGTTCCGGCGGCAGTGGAGTTGTGATTCTTAGATACAGCACGCTGAGTGGTGAATTCACCACAGGCAAGAATGCTTCTGCAACTTATCGAACAGCAACAACTTTTGTATTAACTCTTTCATCTGCTGGCAGAGTAACTTTCTTTGCTAATAATAAAGCTATTGGCACATGCCGAAACATAGCCACATCGGGAAGTGGTCCATACACAGCAACATGCCTATGGAAGCCAAGTGTGCGCGCTAATGTAGCAATCACTGCTCGATTCACTGCAACGAGCGGTGGGTCAGGCATATTCGATGGCGGTACCGCCAACGTTGTTGCTCGATCGGGCCGTCGCTAATTCGCTGAGCGTTATTTAAGGCGCGCGCCAGGTTGGTAAGCCAGAGCTGTTACTTGGTGTGAAGTGGTTATCACTTGAGTCGTAGTAAGGATTATTTGAATCCTGTGCCAAAAGCAGAAGTAGGGTGCCTGAGACCTTTGTGAGCGGAGTCGCAGGAGGTGTGAAGTTTGCAGAATAGAGAGCTGTTCCCTTTACTAAACGAAGGTTTCGCAAATCGCCATCGAGATCGTAGGTCTGATGAGCTGAAAGCCTGCCAATTCTTGGTGAAGTACGGTTGATTGTGTGACCACTGTCAGCGGCTTCAACCTTTAAGACGCCATCAACAAAAATTCGATACTTTCCATTGCCGCGCACTGCCGCAAAGTGATGGTAATTACCGTCACGCCAAGCGTTCTCCATCGGTACCGTGATGTCTCCAACGAGGCCATTTCTTCTAATCAACAACAAATTGTTCTCGATCCAGAAGGCAAAACCTCCAGCGTTATTTACATCGTCACCGGCATCATAGAAAGTTTCATTACTCTGCGTTGAAGGCAGCTTTGCCCATAGCTCAAGTGTGAAATCACCGGTTCCTAGAACAAAAGCGTTATTGGAAGCGTAATCAATTGATTGATTTGGAGAGGTAAAGAAGAGACTTCCACTTGGCATCATGCTCTGAATCAATGTGCCATCATGAGGTACGGATTCCACTGTAATTCGAGAAACCGTTCCTGCCTCAGCGAGTGCAATTGCAGCAGGTGAAGCGTTATTAAAAAGTGTGACTTTAAAGCCACCTGTGACAGCACTGATCTCGGATTGACTTAAGCCTGAATCGGCCAGAGTAAACGTCCCGTTATTGTTGTAAACGCGCAATGCGTTGTAATTCGTTGAGCCACCTGACTGATAGATATCTAGAGGTGTAGCAGTCGCAGAATCGTAAACTTTGATTACAAAGTCTCTACCGTAACAATTTGTGCTGATATCAGATAATTGAATATCTGTGAGTTTGTACTTTGCAGCCGCTCCAGATGCGTTAGCGAATGTGGCGAAGGGAGTGACGATTACTCTCGAATCACATGCGGTGGAAGTCAACACACCCTGTCCGAACTCCAAACGCCCAGAACCTAGTTGAACATTTGCAGCAAAGGTATTTCCCACTAACGAGTAACCGATAGCCGAGATGAGAGTTAAGAAAGCGAGTTTGAGAGAAAGTACTCTCCTCGATTTAGGTTGACGGCTGTCGATGCAGTCATCATCAGAGTAGTACTCAGGCTGGGAGTCAACATCTTTCATGATGGAGCTCCTGTCTGCGTGGGATAGTGAATTTTACTGCGATAAAGCGTTATTGGGGAATCCCTTACTTGGTGTAGATCTCCACACGGCGGTTGAGCGCTAAATCAGCCTCTGAATTACCGTTTGCGATCGGCTTTCGTGAGGCAAACCAGCCAATTGAGATTTTCTTCGAAGTCAGCAAAGGGCGCAGATAAGCGGCAACGGCCCGGGCGCGATTGCGTGATAGTACGGTGTTGTTTACTCCACCGCGATTATTGGTATGGCCATATACAAGGATGCTTTTTGCTCCACTTGCATTAATCTTCTTTGCCACAGAAGACAAGCTTCGCTTCGTAGCATCGTTAAGGAAGTAAGAGCCGTTGGCCATATAGGGTGAGAATAGACGGCACTACCGTTAAAACTGAGCGGAGACGAGGAGATTTGAACTCCTGAAGGGTTTAACCCCTTACCTCGTT
>CAZNEQ010000098.1:0-4023 GCA_964572265.1 uncultured Candidatus Planktophila sp. | reverse complement strand
ATCGCTGCTGTGAGTGCGAGCGTGACCTTACGAAACATGAAAAACCTCCATTGATATAAGGCCTATGGTATCTACCGGTTCCTTATTTTTATTGCTCTTAAGCAGTGAAAAGTGTGTGAATTTACCTTTGTTTAGTGCGAAGGGACATCCCCATCTTGCGGACAGTGCGCCGCGGTGCGATGGCGATAATTGCTCGCAGAACTTTGTACTGCCATCCAGGAATGCTGATCGCCTTACCTTTCTCTGCATCGGCCCATGCCTGCTTGACCAAAAAATCACCATCGAGCCACATGAAATTGGGAATCGCACCCATTTTCATACCGGCTCTCTTATGAAATTCTGTGCGTACAAAGCCCGGATTGAGCGAAGAAACCTTGACGTTAGTTGGAGCTAGCTGCGTATGCAATGACTCTGACATGACCGTGAGATATGACTTTGCTGCGCTGTAGTGGCCACCTGCGATGAATGCCGCAGTAGAGGAGACGTTGATGACGATGCCAGAGTTTCGTTTGCGCATCTGAGGCAATACCGCATGCATTAATCGCATAGGGGCACGAACCAGCACATCCAGAACTTGCTCTTCATCATCAATAGAACTGGCCAGAAATGACTGGTTAAGACCAAATCCTGCGTTATTGATTAGAACTTCAATCTCATGAGAGGAGATGTAAGCCTCGACCTTTTCGCAATCCTTTCCAAGGTCGGCAGCAAGGACTTCAACTTCAATGTTGAACTCCTTGCGCAAGAACGCGGCTCGCTCCTCTAACTTATCGAGAGAACGGGCATTGATGACAAGGTTGTAACCCTTTGCAGCCAAGAGTCGAGCAAAGGCATCACCGATACCAACTGTGGCACCGGTGATGAGCGCCCACTTCTTCGACATTTAGAGCGCCAACCCTGCAGGGTCTTCATCGCGAATATGCCAACTGCTTCCGTAATCTGCAATCAGATCGAGGAAGGGCTTCGGCTCTAACCACTCAGGGCCAACAACACCCACTGGCTTCCAAGTGCCATTGGCAATGAGTTCCATAGCGATAACTGGATTTATAGCGGTCTGCCAGACAACAGCTTGATCGCCATAGTTATCCATGGACCATTTGTTATCAACGACGTTATAGATATAGCAGGCGTATGGCTTGCCCTCTTTATCGAGACCCTGCACATGTGCACCTGCACAGGTCTTGCCATGCATCATTGGGCCAATCTTTGCTGGATCAGGAAGAAGTGACGCTAAGAAATCACGTGGAGCAATCTCCATTCCACGGTAATTCACCTTCTCTTTCTTGGATAGTCCGAGCGCATGAATCGTCTTTAGCTTCTCTATAAAATCATTACCAAGTCCATACTTGAATGTGACCTTGTCGGCCTTTACCTTCTTTGGAATCAGTACAACTTCTTCGTGTTCTACATCGACGCACTCCACCGGTCCAATACCTTCTGGAAAATCGAAGGTAACTCCTCCGGTAAATGGTTTGGCAGTATGGAACTCACCGTTCTCCCAAATCAAAGGAGGATTGAGGCACTCTTCGATGGTGGTCCAGATTGAAAATGATGGAGCGAATTCATATCCATCAACTGAGAGATTTGATCCATCAAGAATTGTGACAGCATCAATCTTGCTGAAGAGATAGTCCTGCGCATAACGAGCAAAGATGTCGCTCATTCCCGGCTCGATACCGATTCCAACAAGAGCGTACTTGCCACTCCTCTCCCATTCAGCAGCTTGGGCGAATTGCTCATCGCCCAACATCACGCCAACTTTGTTATATGGATCAGTTGGATGTGCGCTTGAGAGAGACATAGCCATATCGATGTAGTTAACGCCAGCGTTCTTCGCTGCGTTAAAAATGTTCATTACGAAACGTGGATCAACTGCATTAACCACAACATCTGGAGCGATCTTACGAATCAGCCCCTCGAGCGCCACCAGATCGCCGGCATCCACCTCCACTGAAGTAATTCGTGGGTCTTGGATCTTTGAAGCGACAGCGTTTGCGCGAGCAAGGTCGTAATCCGCAATCACTAATTCAGTGATAAATGGTTTACGTGATGCGATATTTGCGATTGCACTGCCAACTCCGCCTGCGCCGATAACGAGCGCTCTCATGGAATGGCCTTTCGTTTCTTATAGTCCCGTGCGGACTTATAGTGTTGTGAAGCAAAGGCTACCTATTTCGATAACCTTTGCCAAACACATTGGGTCAAACGCATTAGGCCCAGGAGATTAGACTTAAGTACATGAGCCAGAAGCCCCACCCATTACAGGCACTGATGACTTCACATGCAGGCATGCGAAGGATGCTAAATATCTGGCCACCATTCTTTTTCTCTGGAATTTCTATTCTCGAGATTTCGAGGGATTTTCGTTATGCCAGAGTTAGATTAAAGAAGACGATGTTGACCTCAAATTACGTGGGGACTCTATTCGGCGGATCGCTCTTTGCAATGACTGATCCCTTTTATATGGTGATGGTGATGAGGAATCTAGGTAAGGGCTACATCGTCTGGGATAAGCGAAGTGAGATTGAGTATGTCTCGCCAGGAAAATCAACGGTCTATGCCGAATTCCATCTTTCCGATGATGAACTCAATGAGATCAAGCGTGAAGTGGCAACTTCGGGAAAGTACCTCAAGTGGTTTGATGTTGATATCAAAACAGCTGATGGCACCGTAGTTGCCATTGTTAAGAAGCAGATTTACGTTCGCCAGAAGGGTTGATATTCGCTGGTATTGTCCGTGAATTCCCAATAGGTCCTAGTAGCTCAGTGGATAGAGCAACCGCCTCCTAAGCGGTAGGTCGCAGGTTCAACTCCCGCCTAGGACACTTACTTTTTAAATGCTGCAAAATCAAAGCGAGATGTCGTTGCCATGTGAGGAACGGTGAGCGCCCAAATGATGACCAAAGTACTCCAGAGCATGCTTGATGAGAACTTATCCGGGCTAGCAATCATGAGAGCAGCGGCTAGCGCGAATGTTCCGGCAATTGCGTAGAGACCAGGAATCACAGCAGCAGCAATAGCGCGTTTCGGATTTCCTTTTTCAATCTCTCTCATAGCGCTGTCGAGTTTTGGAACCAATCGAGCGGTATGACGAATCGCGTGCCAGAAGCCAAAGTAAACCGCGAAGGCAATCAGTGGTGGTGCTATCACAGCCAAGAGAAAGAGGAGGCCAAGATCGAGAGCATGAGAGTAATAACGAGTCACAATGAGCAGGAGAATAGATGCAACACCTAACACCATTGTGTAACTACGTATTGCATCAGAGCTATCGCCAGCCCAATTGATAAGCGTTGGTTGAATTCGTTCTAGCGCATCGAGAGTTCTTGCATCGGTCAACGGGAGAACTACTGGAAGAAAACCCGCTGGAATCGCATAGGCGCCTTCAACCCAGAGCGGGAATTTATCTTCCTTGAGGTAGACAGTCTCCTCATTGCGATAGGCGGCATCACCAAAGCCAAAGTGAAGCGCGCTCATGAGAACAACGATTTGGAAGCCTAAGAGATTCCAGCTTGCAATCGCCCAACCGGCGAGAATTGCAATCAGGATGTAGCCAACGATATATGCGATGAATTTTCGCCGTGAGGTGCGGGGGATTGTAATTAAATGATCGATAGCGCCATGAGGTATGCCGATGAGCAAAGCAACCAAAGCAATACCCAATTGGAGAGAGAGCGGGATGTCAACCAGTATTGATTGAGCAGCAACCACAACTCCCAGAGAGGCTAATAAACCTATCCTCGACCACTGCCTTGCCCACTTGTAAACGAAAATTAGTGAATTCGGCATAGGTAAAGAGTAATTGAGAGAGGGGTTATATGCGAGAGTATCGCCATGGCGCAATTCCATTATCTCTATGTCTTGGGATTTATCGCCTTCTGTGCCGTCGCAGTTACCCTAGTTTTTAGAATTCGAGTTCCACGTTTCTGGCGAAATTTTCTCCTCGCCGATCTCTCAATCCTTATCATCTATCTCAATTGGGATTATTGGGCGATTAGAAAAGATAATTGGGATTTCGATAAAGAAC
>CAZNEQ010000097.1:0-4065 GCA_964572265.1 uncultured Candidatus Planktophila sp. | reverse complement strand
TTCGTCCAAAGATCACCATGGCATGCGTGGATTGCAAAGAGCGTAACTACATCACCAAGAAGAACCGCCGCAACGATCCAGACCGTATGGAACTCAAGAAGTTCTGTCCACGTTGCAAGTCTTCAACTCTTCACCGCGAAACCCGCTAATGATTAGCCCGGATTCAATCGGGCGTACCTTTCCTGGTACAGAGTCAATCACCATCACACAATCTTCTATTGATGCCTTCTGCGCCGTTGTTGGCGAAACCGATACATCAGTTGCACCTCCAACATTTTCTATCCGAATCTCACTCGATCAATCAGAGGCAATCCTTACCAGTCCAGAGGTCGGCATTAAGTGGGATCGCCTTGTTCACGGAGATCAGAAGTTTGATATCAAGCGCCCATTGAAAGCCGGCGATGTGGTCACATGTTCTTCCACAATTGAAAGCGCTCGCGAGGTAGCTGGCAACGAGATCATCTCTGTTCGCTCAGATATATCTACCGCAGATGAGATTCTTGTTTCTTCTTGGTCAACTTTGGTGATTCGCGCATGATTAAAGACCAAGTATTAGAAGAGAAAGTTTTCTATGTAAACCGCGCTTTGCTCAAGCAGTATGCAGATGCAAGTGGCGACCAGAATCCAATTCACCAAGATGAGGTATTTGCGAAGTCAGTTGGGTTGCCTGATGTTATCGCCCACGGAATGCTCACTATGGCGTTAGTTGGCAAGTATGTCTCTGATATCGCAGGTGGATCTGCCCGCGTACTCGAACTTGGTGGTCGATTTACAAAGCCAGTCATTGTTCCTGCCGGCGTTGATGTCGATGTGACTGTATCTGCCACTGTTACAGATGTTGTGGATGGAAAAGTTTCACTCTCGCTTTCGGCAACTTCGGCCGGTGTGAAGGTTCTAGGAATGGCGAAAGCAGTCGTTCAACTGTGAGCGCTCCACAAGAAGTCCATGATTTGGCAATTGCTCGACAAGCAGCGCGCGCCGAGCGAAATTTTGCGCTCTCAGATACCTTGCGTGATGAAATTTCAGCGAAAGGTTTTGAGGTTGTCGATGTAGCTGGGGGATACGAACTCCGTGCTAAGAAGCGCTTTGCAACTTACGAATCAACTCGCGATATCCGCCCTATCAATTCAGGCAAGTACGAGATTACTGTGGCGATGATTATCGATGGCTTCCACGAAGATGCCGTTGAAACCCTCAAGACCATCAAGGCCCATAGCGATTGCGCAATCACTATGTTGGTTTTAGGAGATGCTGGAATCCTGGCCGATCATCTCGATGCTCGCACCTCTTTGGTAGTAGTCACTGAGAACTTTGGGTGGGGCGAAAATGCCAATGCGCTGCTCCGAAACGTCACGAGCGAATTTGTCATCATTATGGATCCATCTACGCGATTCACCGGCGATGCGATTACACCTGTCTTGGCCGAGCTCAAAAAGCGCGAATTCGTTGCTGTGGGCTGGCGTGGGGGATTAATAAATTTAGATGATGAATGGCGCAGCGTTGACGATAAAGGCGCCGGCGAAGTCGATGTGATCTTTAGTTACTTTATTGCAATGCATCGCGAAGATGCTCTTGCTGCCCGCGGCTTCAATAACCGCGCAGTCTTCTATCGCAATGCAGATATTGAATTCTCACTCGCACTACGTCACGCCAATGGCCGGTTACTTCAGATGGATCTTCCGCTTGAGCAAGACCGCCATCACGGCTATCACGATTCTGAAGAGAGCTACCGGGATACTCAGTCGAAGAAGAATTACGACCGTATTCTCGAGCGCTTCCGCGGCAAGACTGCAATTCTCTCGCCGCGCAGGTAACCTTTACCGCATGGCTGACCTCAATCAATACACCTCACTTCGTGTAGGAGGTCCGGCTAAAAACTTCGTTCACGTCTCAACCGAGGCAGAGATTATCGCTGCAATTGAAGCAGCGGGGGATTCACCCGTTCTTATTCTTGGCGGTGGCAGCAACGTATTGATTGCAGATTCTGGCTTTGCAGGCACCGTTATTCATATCGCTAACAATCAAACCGATTCTGAAGTTGATGCATGTAGCGGAGCAACACTGACAATTGGTGCAGGCGAGAACTGGGATGATTTTGTCGCAGCAACTATTGACCGTGGCTTTGCAGGCCTTGAAACTTTGAGTGGAATTCCAGGAACCGTCGGCGCTGCGCCAATTCAAAACATTGGTGCATATGGCCACGAGGTATCTGAATTTATTACTCGAGTGCGCACTTATGATCGTCAGGCAAAAGAAATTAAAACTTTTACCAATGCGGAGTGCGAATTCGAATACCGCAATTCTCATTTCAAGAAGCACCCTGGCCGGTACATCGTGCTCTCGGTTCAATTTCAACTTCGCCTCGGTGAAACCTCAACTCCCATCACTTATGCTGAACTCGCCAATAAGTTGGGAATCAAAGTAGGGGAGAAGGCGTCAGTAGTTGAAACCCGCACTGCGGTCATGGAGCTCCGCGCCTCTAAAGGAATGTTGCTCAATCCAGAAGATAAAGATTCTTGGTCGGCTGGATCATTCTTTACCAATCCGATTGTCACTGCTGAAATTGCAGCTTCGCTGCCTGAAGGTGCTCCACAGTGGCCAACAGCAGATGGCAGAGTGAAGACAAGTGCAGCGTGGTTAATCCAGAATTCAGGTATCGATAAGGGTCAAACTCATGGTGGAGCGCGCATAAGCACTAAGCATGTATTGGCGCTGACCAACTCAGGTAGCGCTACCGCAGAGGAGATCGCTCAATTAGCACGCGAAGTCCGCGCAAGCGTGCAAGAGAAGTTTGGAATTACTCTCGAACCCGAAGTAAATCTTGTGGGGATTACTCTCTAAGTTATTCGGTGAGCAACTTCTTGATGCGCCCAATACCTTCAACAATATCTTCATCGCTTGTTGCATATGAGAATCGAAGGTAGCCAGAAGGACCAAAAGCTTCACCAGGAACTGCAGCAACCTCTACCTCATCCAAGATAATTGTTGCGAGCTCGGCAGATGTATTGGCAACCTTGCCGCGGATTGACTTTCCAAGTACGCCCTTTACAGATGGGTAGACGTAGAAAGCACCTTGCGGTGTTGGGCATTCAATTCCAGGAATATCGTTGAGAAGACCCACGATTAACTTACGACGGCGATCAAACGCAACGCCCATTTCATGGACTGCATCGAGATTGCCGGTGAGCGCTGCAATTGCTGCACGCTGTGAAACATTGGCAACGTTTGATGTGAGGTGTGATTGAAGATTTGTTGCCGCCTTGATGACATCCTTTGGACCAATCATCCAGCCCACGCGCCATCCAGTCATTGCGTATGTCTTAGCAACACCATTGAGAATGATGGTTGTATCGGCAAGTTCTGGAACAACAACCGGCATCGATGGTGCAGTTGCACCGTCATAAAGCAAGTGCTCATAAATCTCATCGGCAATAATCCAAATATTGTTCTTAAGTGCCCACTGACCAATTTCTTTTACTTGCTCTGCAGTGTAGACAGAACCTGTTGGGTTTGATGGTGAGCAGAATAAAAGTGCCTTAGTCTTTCCGGTGCGCGCTTCTTCAAGTTGCGCGACATTGACGAGATAATTCTGTTTCTCATCAGCAAAAACTTCAACAGCTTTTCCGCCAGCTAACTTGATTGCCTCTGGATAAGTTGTCCAGAAAGGTGCAGGAAGAATTACTTCATCACCTGGATCTAAGATTGTTGCGAATGCTTGATAAACAGCTTGCTTTCCACCGTTGGTGACAAGTACCTGATCTACTGTGATGTCGTAGTTCGAATCACGTTTTGTCTTATCGACGATAGCTTGGCGAAGTTCAGGTAGGCCTGGTGTTGGTGTGTATCGGTGATTTGCTACAACCTTTGCCGCAGCTGCAGCAGCGTCGACAATATAAGAAGGTGTAGGAAAGTCTGGCTCGCCCGCTCCGAAACCGATGACAGGGCGACCGGCTGCTTTGAGCGCCTTCGCCTTTCCATCAACTGCAAGGGTGGCTGACTCTGCGATAGCGGCGATACGCGCTGAAATTCTGCTCATGAGCGTAAGTCTGCCCTATCGCCCCACCT
>CAZNEQ010000096.1:0-4124 GCA_964572265.1 uncultured Candidatus Planktophila sp. | reverse complement strand
CGCGGGCTCATACCTGTATTTTCCATTACATTCTTACCTTTTCGCCAATCGTGAGGACTAGAGTGGGAATATGAACTCTGTAATTGAGGTAAATGAGTTACGAAAGAGCTATGGAGCCTTATCGGTCGTAAAAGGCATCTCGCTGGCCATCAATAAAGGTGAGATTTTTGCGATTCTCGGCCCTAATGGAGCCGGTAAAACCACCACGGTTGAGATTTTGGAAGGTTTCCGAGCTGCAGATTCAGGCCATGTACGGGTCCTTGATACTGACCCTGCAATTAAAGGCAAAGCTGCTCTTCAATGGCGAGATCGCATCGGTATTGTCTTGCAAAGTACACAAGACACCGCTGAGTTAACGGTGCGAGAGGCGATTACTCACTTTGCCAGTTACTACTCCAATCCCCGCGCTGTCGATGAAGTAATTTCGCTCGTGGGATTGCAAGAGAAGGCTGATGATCGCGCACGAACGCTCTCAGGTGGGCAGCGACGTCGCTTAGATGTCGGGCTCGGAATCATTGGTCGCCCAGAAGTTCTCTTTCTCGACGAACCAACAACTGGATTTGATCCAGAAGCTCGACGTGCTTTCTGGGTATTGATTAAGCAACTGCGCGATGAGGGCACCACCATCTTGCTCACAACACACTACCTCGACGAGGCAGAAGCGCTGGCAGATCGCGTTGCCGTTATGAATCACGGCGAAATTCTGGAAATTTCAACACCTGCGCTGCTCGGCGGTCGTGCGAGTGCACAGGCAACGATTTCATGGAGCGAAGTCGGGATCAGCAAGAGCGAGACTTCTGATGCCCCAACAGCATTTGTGAAGGCGCTCAGCGAACGGCTTGGTGGTGAAGTTCCGGATTTAAGTATCCATCGACCTTCGTTAGAAGATATCTACCTCTCAATGATTGGAGCAAGCCATGAGTAAGAATTTACCCGGCGCTCTCGCCATTGGACTTCAACGCGGTGGGCTGGAAATTAAACAGTTCTTCCGCCAAAAAGAATCTGTGGTCTTTACCTTGCTCTTTCCATTGATTTTATTGGCGATTTTTGGATCAGTCTTTAGTGAGGGAATCGCACCAGGTGTGACATTTAGCCAATATTTTGTTGCTGGAATGATCGCATCAGCGTTGGTTAATACTGGCTTTCAGCAGATTGCGATATTTATTCCGGTCGAGCGTGACTTAGGCGCACTCAAGCGACTTCGTGGAACTCCGATGCCCGCTGCCAGTTACTTCATTGGTAAAGCAATCGTTGTCACGGTCAGCATGGTTATTCAAGTAATTCTGCTTCTTGCTGCAGGTGTTGCATTCTTTGGAGTTGAGTTACCTACTCAGATGAGTAAATGGTGGCTCTTTGCCGCGCTGCTTGTCAGCGGATCTGTCGTCTCGACAATTCTCGGTGTGGCATTTTCGAGCGTTCCTAAGAATGCTCGAGGAGCGTCGGCAATCGTGTCACCTGTTGTCATCATCTTGCAGTTCTTTAGTGGAGTCTTCTTCATCTTCACAGATTTGCCGCAATGGATGCAGCAGATTGCGGCAATCTTCCCGCTGAAGTGGTTGACCCAAGGAATGCGCTCAGTCTTCCTACCTGAGTCTTTTGCTACGCGTGAAATTGCCGGCGATTGGGAGACTGGGCGAACTTTTGCCATTATTGGCATATGGCTCATCGTGGGAACCTTCCTCGCCATCCGCACCTTCCAGTGGGATCGCGACTAAAGGCGCTCTCGCTCGCCCTGATAGCGGCTTTAATCGCTTCCCTATTCGCTATCTCAGTTCCTGCTGCGCAAGCGGCTTCGAAGAGTCCTACTCCGACTCCTAAGGCCACAGCAAAGGCATCAACAGAGGCGAGTGCAACTTCTAAGGCGACTGCAAAAGCAACTACGAAACCAAAGCCGGCGAAGAAGAAGGTTGTTAAGAAGAAGCGAGCGAAGGTTCGTATCACTCCATCACCAAAGCCAGCATGGCCTCCAAAGGGCTTTAGCGTTGAGGGCGAGGTCTACGCAAAGGTTCCCACCGCTAAAGAGTTGGTGGGCTTGATCTCTGCAAATAAAACTTTGGAGAAGCGAATTAAAGAGTGCTCGACCTATATCTGCGCCTCTGTCCAAGTTGCATCCGAGATTGGTTGCATCTGGTGGGAAGTCGTATCGGTGGTATCCGATGGTCAGGGAAATAAATTAGGCGACCTGACTTCTGCATTTAATTCCAGCGAAGCTCGTGAGTTTGTCACCCTCATTGTTGTCTCACCTGAGTTTGTCGAAAAAGGTGGAACCGCAAAGATTGTCTCAGTGATTTGCCACCATGAAGATCGCAATAGCAGCGATCCGAAGAATAATTACAAAAAGGTTGCTTAAAGACCTTCAGTACCGCTCGATTAAAGTTGGTCTTTTAGCGGTTAGCGCCCGGGACCCAGAGCTGATCGCCAATTTCTTTATTGGCAACTCGTGCCAAGACAAAGAGTAAATCTGAGAGACGGTTGAGGTATTGCGCAGTCAATGGATTAACGCCGCCGCCGAACGAATGAATCGCAGACCATGTGCGGCGCTCTGCACGGCGCACAACTGTGCGGGCTACATGGAGATGCGCTGCAGCAGGAGTTCCGGAAGGAAGCACGAAAGAACGTAGTGGAGCTAAATCTGCGTTATATGCATCGATAGAATCTTCGAGGTATGTGATCTGACTTTCTAGAACGCGAAGTGGTTCGAAAGCTGGCTTATCGACAACAGGTGTACAGAGATCTGCGCCAACATCGAAGAGATCATTTTGTATGCGCACGAGCAAGATGCGGATATCTTCCGGTAGGTCATCTGTTGATAGAACAACTCCAATAGATGAGTTGGCTTCATCGACAGTCGCATATGCCTCAAGGCGTGGATCGTTCTTTGATGTACGGCTCATATCTCCAAGCGCTGTAGTTCCGTCATCACCTGTTTTTGTATAAATGCGTGTCAGATTAACCATACGCCTAGCCTAGTAGCCATCTGGAATACCGCTACCCGTGACGTAGAATCGCCCCATGACTTCTCTGGGCAGCCACGATCGCTTCCGTATCGTGGGCGGTGGCCGCCTGCAGGGCGAAGTGACCGTCACAGGGGCCAAGAACTCTGTCTTAAAGCTGATGGCAGCCTCTCTGCTGGCCGTTGGCAAGACCACCATCTCCAATGTCCCCGATATCGCCGATGTCGACATCATGGCAGACCTGCTCACCCGGCTTGGTTGCACCGTAGTCCTCAACAACAAAGCCGGCGGCGATGCCACCGTCACCATCGATGTCCCACAAGAGCCGCTGCATCGTGCTGATTACGAACTCGTTCGCAAGATGCGTGCATCTATCAATGTGCTCGGCCCACTTGTTGCTCGCATTGGAATTGCGGAAGTAGCTCTGCCTGGTGGAGATGCCATCGGATCTCGTGGCCTTGATTTTCATATCAAGGGACTTGAATCCCTCGGCGCCAAGGCGCATATCGAACATGGATACGTCATCGCCGAAGCACCTGATGGATTAACGGGAGCAGATATCACGCTCGATTTTCCATCAGTCGGTGCCACCGAGAACTTAATGACAGCAGCAGTACTAGCAAAGGGCATCACTACCATCGATAACGCAGCGCGCGAGCCAGATATCGTGAATCTCTGCGAGTTCTTAGTTTCAATGGGCGCAAAAATTGATGGCATCGGCACACCGCTGATCACAATCACCGGTGTTGAAAAACTCAATCCAACTTCACATCGCACCATTACCGATCGCATCATCGCTGGTACTTGGGCATTCGCAGCTGCGATGACTCAAGGCGACATCACTATTCATGGCGCTGTAGCTGGCCATATGGAAGTCATGCTCGACAAACTTTCTGCAGCGGGTGCCATCATTACATCAACTGCTGATGGCGTTCGAGTAAAGATGGATCAACGCCCACGCGCAGTTGATGTTGCCACACTTCCCTATCCTGGATTTGCTACTGACTTACTGCCATTCATCATTGCAATGAATTCCATTGCTGATGGCCATGCAATTGTCACTGAGAACGTCTTCGAATCCCGCTTTATGTTTGTTAATGAACTTGCTCGTTTAGGCGCACAAATTACGGTAGATGGCCACCACGCCTCTATCGACGGTATTCCACAGCT
>CAZNEQ010000095.1:0-4147 GCA_964572265.1 uncultured Candidatus Planktophila sp. | reverse complement strand
TTTCCTTGAGCGTTGCTCGGCAGTAAAACACCGAGGAAATAGCGAAAGAGGGAGCCAATGACTCCCCCTGCGCTGACAAGTGCTACCGCACTCAGAATATGACCTTCTTCTTACTTGCTTTAAAGATTGTGGTTATCACACTGATGATCAGTGAAGCAAAGAGCGCTGACCAAAAACCAGTGACATCTAACTTCTCGGACCAGCGAGCAGTCAGGGCCAACATCGATGCATTGACGACGAAGATGAAGAGACCGAAGGTGACAATTGATACTGGAAAAGTTAATACCTTTATCAATGAACCGAAGATCGAGTTAATTAATCCAAAGAGCAGTGCCACCCAGAGATAAGTGGTGAAGCCGCCGTTTACCTTAATTCCAGGAACGGCGAGCGTTGCCACCCACATCGCGAAGGCAAGCACTGCCCAACGGATAATCAAACTCATTGCTTAGTCGCGCTTCTGACGACGAATCAGTCCGCTGAACATACGTGCTGGGTCGTACTTGATATCGACGACGCGCTCCTTCATAGGAATGATCGCGTTATCGGTGATCTTGATGTGCTCAGGGCAAACCTCAGTACAGCACTTTGTGATGTTACACATTCCGAGACCGTGCTCTTCCTGTGCTGTGCGCTTGCGGTTCTTCAACTTATCCAATGGGTGCATATCGAGCTCGGCAATGCGGATAAAGAAGCGTGGTCCAGCAAATGACTTCTTATTCTCTTCATGGTCACGGATGACGTGACATGTGTTCTGACACAAGAAACATTCGATGCACTTACGGAATTCTTGTGAACGCTCAACATCGATCTGCTCCATACGAGCTTCACCCGGTGCAAGGTTTTCAGGATGTTCGTACGCTGGAATCTCCATCGCCTTCTTGTAGTTGAAGGAGACGTCGGTTACGAGGTCCTTAATGATTGGGAAGGCTCGAAGTGGCGTCACAGTAATGGTTTCATCCTCATCGAATGAAGCAACCTGTGTCATACATGCAAGACGTGGCTTGCCATTGATCTCCATTGAACAAGATCCACACTTGCCAGCCTTACAGTTCCAACGAACTGCCAAGTCACCCATCTGGGTTGCTTGCACACGGTGGATTACATCGAGAACAACTTCGCCCTCATTGACATCGACTACGACATCCTTGAGGCCGCCATCAGTTGAATCACCACGCCAGATACGAAGATTGAGTTTGCGTGTCATTAGTTTGAACCGCCTTTCGCAATTTCTTCTGGTGTCATGTATTTCTCCAACTCGTGTACATCAAAGAGATCGAAGAGCTCTTTAGGCATTGGTGGTAGCGGACGTGCAGTAACTGTAACTTCGCTGCCGTTAAAGCTTGCGATGTTATTGACCTGGCGCCACTTGTTATCCATGCCTGGGAAGTCATCACGTGTGTGACCACCGCGTGATTCTTCACGAAGGATTGCTGACTTCGCAGTTGACTCTGCAACCAACAACATATTGTCGAGGTCGAAAGCCAAGTGGAAGCCTGGGTTGAACTGACGGTTTCCGGCGACGCTTACCTTCTGGCTCCGTGCACGGATATCGGCAATCTTTGCAATCGCTTCCTTGATTTCAGCACCGGTGCGGATGATTCCGACCAAGTTATGTGTGACCTCTTGAAGCTCTGCGTGCAATGAGTAGGCGTTCTCGCCGCCCTCGTTCTTAAATGGAGCCTCGATACGAGCTGCTGCTGCACTGATAGTTCCTTCAGAGACCGGGTTTGCGCCATTCGCCTTTACATACTCTGCTGCTGCCGCGCCTGCGCGACGACCGAAGACCAGAAGGTCTGACAAAGAGTTTCCGCCGAGACGGTTTGAACCGTGCATTCCACCAGCAACTTCACCTGCGGCATAGAGTCCTGGAACTCCAATTGCAGCAGCTGTATCTGGCTCTACATCGACTCCACCCATGACGTAGTGACATGTTGGGCCAACTTCCATCGGCTCCTTGGTGATATCTACGCCAGCAAGTTCATAGAACTGGTGCCACATAGATGGAAGACGCTTCTTAATAACTTCAGCTGAGAGGCGCTTTGAAACATCGAGGAATACGCCACCATGCTCTGTACCGCGACCTGCCTTAACCTCAGAGTTGATGGCGCGCGCAACTTCATCGCGTGGCAATAGCTCTGGCGGACGGCGGTTGTTATCTTGATCGGTGTACCAGCGATCAGCTTCTTCTTCAGTTGTTGCGTACTTATCCTTAAATACATCTGGGATGTACTTGAACATAAAACGCTCACCGAGATTATTTGTAAGAACTCCACCTTCACCGCGGACAGACTCTGTTACGAGGATTCCGCGTACTGATGGTGGCCAGACCATTCCTGTTGGGTGGAATTGCAAGAACTCCATATCCTTCAAGTTTGCACCAGCCTTGAGAGCAAGTGCATGGCCATCGCCAGTACCTTCCCAAGAGTTTGATGTGATCTTAAATGCCTTACCAACTCCACCGGTTGCAATTACAACTGCCGGTGCTTCGATGAGAACTTCATCGCCGTTCTCGCGCCAGTATCCATAAACACCAGCAACTTTTCCATTCTCTTTCAGAATGTCGGTGATTGTGAGTTCTGCATAGACCTTGAGGTTTGCTTCCATGTCGCCGGTTTCGCGACCATCCTTCTGCTGCAACGCAACAATCTTCTGCTGCATTGTGCGGATGAGTTCTAGTCCGGTGCGGTCACCGACGTGTGCAAGACGTGGATACTCGTGTCCACCGAAGTTACGTTGTGAAATCTTTCCTTCTTTAGTGCGATCAAAGAGCGCACCCCACATCTCGAGCTCCCAGATGCGATCTGGTGACTCTTTCGCATGAAGCTCTGCCATGCGGTAATGGTTAAGGAACTTTCCGCCGCGCATTGTGTCGCGGAAGTGGACCATCCAATTGTCGTTGCTATTGGCATTTCCCATTGATGCTGCAGCGCCACCTTCTGCCATAACAGTGTGGGCCTTACCGAACAATGATTTACAGACGATTGCTACGCGAAGACCTGCTTCACGCGCTTCAACCGCAGCGCGAAGGCCTGCTCCACCGGCACCGACGATAACAACGTCGTACTTTAATTTCTGAAGATTCTGTGGCATGTGTTAGTTCCCTATCGTCTTAAGAGAAAAAGTAGAAGTTGGTCCATGCGCCAGTTGCAACTTGGCGAACATAGATATCGGCGAATGCAACTGCTGCAAGTGAAAGCCATGCGAATTGCTGGTGCTTTGAATTAAGTACTGAAATCTTTGTCCAAAGCTTGTAGCGGAATGGGTGTGCAGAGAAGTGCTTCAAACGGCCACCGACGGTGTGACGGCAGGTATGGCATGAAAGTGAGTACAACCAGAGCATTGTCGCGCTCAAGGTCAAGACAATCGAACCTACTGAGAATGCACCCCATGAACCATCTTTACCCTTAAAGGAAAGAACTGCGTCATAGGTAAGAATCACGTTAAAGACCAGACCTGCATAGAAGAACCAACGGTGAGCGTTCTGTAAGATCAATGGTGCACGTGTTTCACCGGTGTACTTTGTATGTGGCTCTGCAACTGCACATGCTGGTGGTGAGAACCAGAATGAGCGGTAGTACGCCTTGCGGTAGTAGTAGCAGGTCATACGGAAGCCAAGTGGGAAGATCAAAATAATGAGAGCTGGAGAGAGTGCGAAGTTGAAAATCTCTGCGCTCACTGGTGTCCATCCAAAAAGTGTCGCTTCAGGAATACACGCTTGCGATAAACATGGTGAATAGAAAGGTGAGATCAGGTGATCCTTGTAGTAGTTCGCACCTTCAAATGCGCGGAATGTTGCATAGATAACAAATGAGAAGAGCACGCCAAAGGTAACTGCAGGCTCTAACCACCACTTATCTGTTCTGAGTGTGCGCTCTTTAATTTTGGCGCGTGTTGGAGAAAAGACTCCGGACATTGAAAACTCCCCCATGAGACCACCGTTGGTCACTCGCTCTTCTGACTCAGATAGCTTCGCCATTAGGTCAATTAATAGGTGTAAGTGTGCGCTTCTTCCGCAAAAGTATCTAGGCGGGAGGGCGTTTAAGGCTTATGAAGTCAGCCACAGGCAAGTGCTTTAGCGCCTGAGGGTGCGGTGAAAGCACGAAACCCGCCTGCAGTGCATGCAGACGGGCTTCGTTTAGCGCGGAGG
>CAZNEQ010000094.1:0-4152 GCA_964572265.1 uncultured Candidatus Planktophila sp. | reverse complement strand
CCCTACATATAGTGGGAACTGTAAACCAAATCTCGAGAGTTTTCCTGTTGAAAGCGTAGCGACACGCCGCATCGGCGTTAAACCTCTGACCTAAACCAGCAAGCGAGCGCCTGGTGTCGCTTTGGCGAGCTTGGCATCGAGGGTCCAGAGCTCGGCACCACGAGCCTTTGCGGTCGCCGAGATAATCGCATCCGGGGTCTTTAACCCTTTGTGTGAACGAATTTCTGCCGCGCTCAACGCTAAAGCGGTATCGAAATCCACCACATCCTGGACCATATCTGTCAGAGCCCTCCAAATAGCATCCGAATTACCAGTCTTGATTGCACGTGGCATTAATTCTGTAATTGAAACAGAAGAGATGATGAATTGATTGCCCGCAGTATTTGAATTGAGGATGCTCTGATGATGTATGTCTTCTGGATTGAGGGCGGCAATTAAAACTGATGAGTCAAGCAGAACTAATCCCATGATTCTGCGCGCTCTTTTTCAAGATCAAAGCCTATATAAGTATCCCCAGCAGCATCAGCCAGGGCCTGAAAAGGATTGAATGGCGCTACTTTTTTGACCTCAACGACGCCTTCGTCATTCACTGTAACTTCCACATCATCACCAATCTGCAAATTTGAATTGCGCAATACTTCTACTGGAATCGTGATCTGATGCTTTGCGCTAATACGAGATGTGGATGAACGACCACGTCGAACCTGCTTCACTGGTGCAGAAACGGACTTCTTCTTCGCTTTCTCCTTAGCCTTTACCTTAGATTTCATAAGTAAAGGCTAACACTTTCACGCCTTAGAGCGGGATGCGGATCTTCTGGCCGGCTGAGAGATCGCCGTTGCCGAGACCGTTGATCTCGATAATCGCGGAGACGAGGGCGCCTGAGTCAGATTGATCGCTGACGCGGTTAGCCAGTGACCAGACTGTGTCACCTGGAGCTACGGTGACAGTGATAAACGATTGTGTAGCACTGGTTTTAGAGGCTGTGGAAGCACCTGCCTGTCCGCCGGCAACAGATGCTGCCACGATAGCGAGAGAAAGAACCACGAGGGTACGAGCTAGTCGACCACGACGGTTTAACTTGATGCCGCCGGACGGATTGGCCTGAAAGCCTTGGAAATCACTGACTTTAGAAGAGAGTGTCATTGTGCTCATGGTCTTGCTCCTGCCATATACAACCTTGGGGAAGGTTTTCGAACATTTGTTCGATAAGAGAACAATACCCCCGACCCCCGACAAGTGCAAGATTTTTTCGAACAGATGTTTGATTTTTTCCACAGGCTGTGGAACCATCTGTGTATGGCCAAAAAGATATCCCCAGATGGCGAGCTCACCGGCCGCCAGGTC
Organism: uncultured Candidatus Planktophila sp.; assembly: GCA_964572265.1. Taxonomy (GTDB): domain Bacteria; phylum Actinomycetota; class Actinomycetes; order Nanopelagicales; family Nanopelagicaceae; genus Planktophila. Next base: position 2,805 of record CAZNEQ010000094.1, on the reverse strand, counting down.
GAGATCCTCGACTTCATCAAATCCTCCGTCGATAGCCAGGGCTACGCCCCAACCATGCGAGAGATCGGTGCCGCCGTCGGGCTCACCTCATCAGCATCGGTGAAGTACCAACTCGATATTCTCGAAGATAAGGGCCTCATCCGTCGCGGCGATAATTCAGGCCGCGCGATTGAACTCGTGATTCCAGATTCAGAACTTGGCACCACTACCCCAGTCGATAAGACTCGCTTTATTCCATTGGTTGGTTCGATTGCAGCAGGTGTTCCCATTACTGCAGACCAGATGGTGGAAGAGACGATGCCGCTGCCAGAATCTTTGGTCGGCAATGGCGATCTCTTTATGTTGAAGGTCAAGGGCGAGTCGATGATCGATGCCGCTATCTGCGACGGTGACTTTGTTGTGATTCGTCAGCAGAAGGATGCCAACAACGGCGAGATAGTTGCCGCGATGATTGATGGCGAAGCAACGGTAAAGACTTTCTCTCGCAAAAGCGGCAAAGTGTGGCTACTGCCAGCTAATGATGACTTTGCACCTATCGATGGAACACATTGCGAGATCCTCGGCAAGGTCACCGCTGTTCTTCGCTCTGTTCGCTAGTTATTGCGAGCGCTAAAGCCAGCGCCAGGCTTTACTTATCATGGTAGTGGAAGCGGGCTGCAAGTATTACTAGACGGCCTTCTTCAACCCGATAAATCAAACGATGGGTTCTGTCGATTCGACGTGAGTAAGTTTCAATTGTGTGAAAACGCAGACGTTCTGGTTTTCCAATTCCATTTGCAGGGTCTGCGAGCGCCGCAGATATCAACTTATTGATGCGTTCGACTATCTTTTGATTGCCTGATTTCTTCCAATAATCTAAATCAAGGTGTGCTTGCTCTGTTGCGTGAAGCTCAAGGGGAAGTTTTCTCTTTGGCATTACTTGCTCTTCTTGGTGGAGAGCTTCTCTTTATGTAATTGACCTTCAATTGTGATTGGAAGCGAAAGTGGTCGAGTCTGACCTCGATCAGCTTGTTCAATAGATTTCATAATCCAATCCCGGTTAGCGGGGGTTGAGAGCAGATACTGCATCTCTAGCATGTTCTCCCACTCGCTCTCAGAAACGAGAACGGCATTGCCGGCGTTAGAGGTGATCAGCACTGCCTCTTGATCTTCGTTTACCTGCTTGATCAATGGAAAGAGGTTTTGACGAGCAGTTGATGCTGGAATAGACATGGCGAGCTCCTTTCGCTGCGAAATCCTTTGGATTGGCCTAACTTAGCATGCCCGTACGAGAAGTGGTACAACTACTTTCGGTAGCGGAAGAGCTCTATTCCAGCGCGGCTCATCAGAAAGAGATCCCCGCTCTTGAACTCGCCTGCGACGATAACGCTCGCTTTACCGAATGCGCCGAGCACCTTCTTTCCAATCAAAGTGCGCACCTCTTTACCGCCGACTTTGCGAATTCGTTCAATCTCAATCTCTTGGTCTGCATACCGATCAAGCAAGTTGATGGTGAGCAGATAACGCTTGCCCGATAAGGGCCTTACCGCGGCATCATTGGGATGGTCGATCACGGCCGTTGCACTCTCCCCAGCTATCGCAGTCACGCTCTCAAAAACAACCGGCACGGGTGCATCCGGGTTGGTCATATCAATAACGGTGCTATCGCGCACAGCAACCTTATAAATCACAGTTTTACCTTGCAGAAAGAGAAAAACATCATCGGGCAGCAACTTCTGATTAATCGCGACCGCTGCCCTGCCCTCAGCACCTAAGACCTTAGATGGCAGGGTGATGATTGAACTGGTGAGCCCTGCGATGCGGCGAATTCGAATACCGATTTCTTGTGATGCATATTGATCGAGAAGATTGATGGAGAGGTTATATCTCGTCTCGGAAACCTTGCGCAGTGCAATAACGTTCGGAGTTTCTTCCGCAAAGGCGCTAGGCGCGGCAAGCGATGTCACGAATACGAGCCAGAGTGCAAGTATCGATTTACTGCGAACGCCCATCCTGACCTCTCTCAAGTATTCGCGTCGCCATTCGAATCAGCCATGAGTTTCGATGACTTGCTACCCACTTATATCCAAACTTACCCAGCGGCCCAGAAGCCCGCACAATAAATCCAAGGATGTAATTTCCGCGACGGCCTAATAGGTATGCAATTGCATCTGCGCCCACATAAACCTTGCCGGCGTGGACCACATGCACTGCCTGCGAACATTCTTCATATGTGAGGCCATACAGTGCAAGATCGGCGCGCTGATAGGCAATGGCATCAACGTCCAACTTTTGCTCTACCCACTTCATTGTTGCTTCACAGAAGCGACACTCTCCATCGGTAAGAACGACGATATCTGACGCCATTACGAAACACGTCGCTTAATCGCTTGCGCCAATTTCCAGGCGGCATAGAGGAAATAGAACTGGAAAGGAAGACGCGCATATGCAATCAGCGGCTCTGGCATCGGGCGATCGCTCCAATCAATTGCCATATAGATATTTGCGGGATAAACGGCGAGGAAGAGAGCGAAGGCACCATATGCACCCCGTAACTTCACCGGCTTGCCCAGCACCTTCTTCTCGAGCGGAGTCAGCAAGGCAAGACCAATCACAATCTCTGCCACACCACTTAAGTAGGTATAGATGCGTGGATCGCCCGGCAACGCTGGTGGCACAATCGCATCGAGTGGTCCAGGAAAGATGAAGTGACCGATTCCTGCGCCAAGCAGGATGTAACCCAATATCCGACCAAGATTGCGATTTTCCATAGTGAGAATCGTGGCAGAGATTGACCATATCTGAGGGATAAAACGTCAGCGGCGA
>CAZNEQ010000093.1:2334-4280 GCA_964572265.1 uncultured Candidatus Planktophila sp. | reverse complement strand
TCCAAGTCATCAATAAAGCGCTCAACAATGCGTGATTGACGAGCCTGATCATCGAGAGCTTCTCCCACAATCTTTGATGCGAGTTCAACAGCCAACGCACCTACTTCGTTGCGAAGTGAAGTGATTGCCTGTTGGCGCTCAGCCTCGATAGAAGCATGTGCTGCTGCAGTGATGCGAGCTGCTTCCTCTTGAGCCTTTGCGCGAAGATCTTCAACAATCGCGGCGCCCTGAACACGTGCTTCTTCACGAAGACGTGTGGACTCATCACGAGCTGATGAAAGTTGTTCTGTGTATGAAGCGAGCGCACGTGCAGCTTCAAGCTGTGCCTGCTCTGCCTTCTCCATGCCACCTTGAATTGCTGCGGTGCGTTCTGCATATGCCTTTTCAAACATAGGAACGACTTTGCTCTTCAAGACGAGGAAGAGAAGTATGAAGGCAACGAGGCCGACCACAATCTCAACTGGATTAGGAATCAGAGGGTTGAGCTCTTCCGCAGCAAGTACTGCTTCATCCGCAAAGTTAAATAGATGCATTGTGTTCTCCTTAGGGAGTTACCTGTCGAATGTTTCTTGGATAACCGATTAGAGAACGAATGCGAGAACGAGACCGAAGAGTGCAAGCGCTTCTGCCATAGCGAATCCGAGGAACGCGATTGGCTGGAGGACGCTGCGTGACTCTGGCTGGCGAGCTACACCGCTGATGTAAGCAGCGAAGATCAAGCCGGTTGCGATTGCAGGTCCGATTGCAGCAATGCCGTAACCGATGACGTTAAGTGAGCCTGTCATGTTTCTACCTTTCTTACTGAAGAAGCGAAGTTACTTCCCCAATTCTGTTTTCTTGCTTTTAGTGCTCGTCAGCGAGTGAGCCGGCGATATAGAGAGCGGATAAAAGAGTGAAGATGTAGGCCTGAAGGCACTGCACCATAAACTCAAAGAATGTCAGTGCGATTGCCATCACAAACGCAAATGGAGCAACCAGCTTCAGTCCGATAACTCCCTGCAACAAGTGCTCTCCGCCCAACATAAAGACGAGCAAGAGCAAGTGGCCGGCGAACATGTTTGCAAAGAGACGAAGGCCGAGAGTGAATGGACGTACTACGAAGAAAGTTGCGAGTTCAATTGGTGTGAGAAGAACGTAGATCGCCTTTGGTACACCCGGCATAAATGCGATGCCCTTGAGGTAATGACCAAGGCCCTGCTTTTTGATTCCAACATAGTGATAAACCAAATAAGCAGTGATCGCGAGCGCGTAAGGGAATCCGACGTGCATGTTCGCAGAGAACTGCAGCATTGGAACAATCGCGAAAACGTTATTAACGAGAACAAATGTGAAGAGTGTGAAGAGATATGGCACGAAGCGCATGAACTCTGGGCCAAGAATGTCGCGTGCAAGACCATTGCGAACAAAGTCGTAAACGAGTTCGCCGGAGAATTGAAGCTTTCCAGGAACTACGAGTGACTTGCGTGATGCCGAGATGAAATAGATAGAAATCAAAACGACCGAGAGAGCAGCGAGAAGAACTGGCTTTGTAAGCCATTCAATGTTTTCAAAGATGGGAGGGAGATCAAAGTCTTTGACGCCGGGAGGGGTAAAACCCTCTTCACCGCTGAGCTTTAGATGCATTGCCATCCCTCAGATTTAGTTAGAACCACAGAGCCTGACGTGTTCAGACGAGGCAAAGATTAGGGGGTCAGAAGGCTTCCTGAGAAATCGAAACTACGTGGCGGCGGTCACTCTCGGCCGAAGCGGAGCCAGATCAGATAGAGCGCACCGCCCATGCCTAGAAGGAAGCCGATGAGCGTGAAATAGGAGGTATCGAAGTAGCGGTCGGCCAAGTAGCCAGCGCCACCCCAGAAAAGAAGCCCTGAGAGCATGTAGCCGACGATGGTCCAGAGGGCATCGGCCTCGCGATTGGCTGCCATGAGATCTCCTTCAGTGCGTTGGTT
>CAZNEQ010000093.1:0-2234 GCA_964572265.1 uncultured Candidatus Planktophila sp. | reverse complement strand
AGAGGGCATCGGCCTCGCGATTGGCTGCCATGAGATCTCCTTCAGTGCGTTGGTTGCTGGGATTTACTGCTTGGGATTTACTGCTTGGGATTTACTGCTTGGGATTTACTGCTTGGGTGGCAATTGTAGATGAAGTTTGAGGGCGAGATAAGCCCGAATCTCTCCTCCGAGCCAGGCGAAGGTGGCTGCCACGGCGCTCAGAGCAAAAGCCCTTCGGTCGCAGTTGGCCTCTGGGACAAAGGTTGTAATCAAAAAGAGGAAGGTTCCGAGCATGATCACCTTTGCCATGTACGAGAACATCGCAATCGACATCGTCATCACCGGATCAAGATCGCGGGTAAGGCGAGCTGCACCGATATTGGTAGCGAAGAAAATGACCACAACAAGTTGGGCGAGCAGCGAGCCCACCAATCCAGCACTTCCCGTGAGGTAAGTCGATAGCGCGATAGAAATCAATCCAACAACAACGGTTGGAATGACTGCTCCCCGAAGGAGCGCTCGCTCTGTGCTCATGCTGTAATCACTTTTTCGCTTTGAAGCTTCTTTCGAAGTTCTGGGCGTTGCTTCTGGAAAATTACAGTGAAGATCAACATGAGTGCGAAGACAACGCCAGCTACCCACAACGGCGTAAATGCAGAAATTGAAACTGGAAATGCGATTGTCGCGGTCCATGAATACATAATCAATGCAGTACGTGCTTGTGAATTTCCAGAGCGCATAATGCGGTGATGGATATGTTCTTTATCTGATGAAAATGGTGACTTACCGGCGCGAAGACGGCGAATGATTGCGGAGAACAAATCCACCAGGGGAATTGCTAGCACTGCAAGTGGTAAGGCAAGTGGCAGAAGCGTTGGACCGAGCTTCTCTGCTGAGATTGCATTGGGATCTATTTGTCCGGTGAGAGTGATTGCAGATGCTGCAAGCAACAGTCCAAGCAACATGGAGCCAGAATCTCCCATAAATATCTTCGCTGGATAAGCGTTATGGGGCAGGAATCCGATACAGACACCGATGATGATGGCGGTAATAAGCGATGGTGAACCAGCACGACTAAAGCCGTAAATCACTGCCAAGAGATAGGCAAAGGCGAAGAATGCTGCTCCCGAAATTGCAACAATCCCAGCAGCCAATCCATCTAGACCATCTATGAAGTTAACGGCGTTGATGGTTACCAAAACAATCACCACGGTAAGAAGTTGGCCAATGCTTGGCGGCAATGTCACGACGCCATTGATTGGCAACCAGAAAATCTGAACACCATAGATAAGCAAGATGCCAGCGGCCAATGCTTGTCCCGCTAACTTAGTTAACGCATCAAGTTCAAATCGATCATCAACCATTCCGAGGAGAACCAGAAACGTTGCGGCAAGAAAAATTCCGATTGATTCGCGAGTGAATGATTTACCAACAAGCGATAAGTGATGCACCATCGCGAATGTGACTGCCATACCAATCCACATCGCAAGTCCACCCCATCGAGGAGTGGGTGTTGTATGAACATCGCGTTCGCGAATCTTTGCAACAACGCCAAAGCGAAACGCCCAGGTTCGTACGAAAGGAGTGACTACATAGCAAATGGATGCTGCGAGCAGCAGGGTAACTAAGTACTCGCGCATCTCTTAAATCTCGCTACTACGCCTGGTAAATCGGGAACTGTGCGGTCAATGCATGAACTTCAGATTTGATTGCAGCGTGTGTTGCTGCATCGTCGCTCTTGATTGCACGCGAGATCAGTGAAGCGATGGTCTTCATCTCTTCAACGCCCATGCCTTGTGTTGTTGTCGCTGGAGTTCCCACGCGAATACCTGATGTAACAGATGGTGCCTCTGGATCAAATGGAATTGAGTTCTTATTGAGAACAATGCCAGCAGCGCCGCAACGCTCGTCAGCCACCTTGCCATTAACGCCCGTTGCACGAATATCAATCAAAGCGAGGTGAGTTTGAGTTCCACCTGAGACAGCGCGCATTCCCTCTGCCTCAAGAGCTGATGCCAGTGATTGCGCATTGACAATGACATCTTTTGCATACTTTTGATATGCCGGGGTTGCACACTCAGCGAGCGCCACCGCTTTACCTGCAACAGCAGACATGATTGGTCCACCCTGCATTCCTGGGAAGACAGCCTTATCGATAGCTGCTGCATGCTCTGCCTTAGACAAGATCATTCCCCCGCGGGGACCGCGCAAAACTTTATGGGTGGTAAATGAAACAACATCTGCATATGGAACCG
>CAZNEQ010000092.1:0-4331 GCA_964572265.1 uncultured Candidatus Planktophila sp. | reverse complement strand
GACATCTTGATAACTGCACCCTTACCAAACTGACGTTCGATTTGAGCGAGGGCGGTGTCGAGCGCCTTGTGGCGATCGGATGATGCTTTTTCATCGGCTTTACTTGGCTTTTCAGCTGCCATGAGCTTTTCTCCTTTTAATCGAACGGTGAGGGCTAATCCCCCATCGTTTGGATGGCCCAGAAGGTACGGAAGCTTCATCGACGGCCGTAAGCGTTATAGAGACGCTGTGGGCGGAAGAGTGAGACCGCTCTGGTTGTGCATATTGCCGGTGAGGGCAATGGATAAAGGGTAGTCGAACATCTGTTCGAATACCACCTAAGACACGCCAGAAACTTAACCCCCACCACCGACAAATAGGCCTTGGGACAGATACCGTCGCGCCGTGTTGATCCTCCTGCCGCCCTCTGAGAAGAAGGTGGAAACATCCAAGCCGACTCTGACCACGAGCGTTTATTCAGGGGTCCTCTATCAGGCTCTGGATTGGGCCTCACTCTCTCCTGCCGCAAAGAAGCGCGGCGAGAGCGCCATCGCCATCATCAGCGCTAAATATGGGGTGGTGCGGCCTTCGACAAAGATTGAGAGTTACAAGGAGAAGATTGATAACAAGGCGATGGCGCCGCAAGTAGCGGCTGTTCTTGACCGCATTAAGACGCCTCTCATCGTTGATTGCCGCTCTTCGACCTATAAAACTGTATGGAAATCACCACTGGATATCACGGTTGAGGTTCGAGTCTCGACCGTGGTTGATGGCGTACGCACCGTGGTGACGCATATGTCGAAAAAGACGCGTGGCGAGATAGCTCGCTGGTTGCTGCAATCTCGGTCGACGCCGAAGACCCCAGAGGATCTCTATGCGATTGTCTCTGAAAAATACCCTTGTGCGCTCACGCCATCAGATGGCGTCAATCCGTGGGTCTTAGAAGTTATCGCTGTTTAGCTGTCTCAATCGGACATTGCTTGCAGACTGCTCGCCAAATCTCATCAGCTTCAATTCCCGCTTTGAGGGCTTCGTTGACGGTCTTGCTTCCGAGTTCGCTAATGGCAATATCTTGCGAGAAAGATGGCGCCCAGGCTTCGCCAAATGAGAGAACCAAACGCTCTCGCAAATCTGAGATGCGCATGGATTAAAAGAGAGTGTCGGTGGCGAGCATCGCAGCTTGTTCGCGCGATTGTTCGACTGTTAGCGGTTGTAGAACTTGACCCAATAACCATCGCATCGCAATTCCTGTGCCCGCTTGTGATTTAGTAGCTCCGAAAATAATCTGCGCAATGGTGATGTAATGCTCTGAAGAGGTATTGGTCATCGCTGCAACAAGTATTGCCGCATCAAATTGACGCATTGCAGCAAGAGCTGGGTCAGAAGATATTGAGATAGATAGGGATTCAAGCGCATCTACCGGAGTTCCCGCAGTTGATGCAATCGCTGCTAAACGATTTACCTCAGATGCGACAAGCGCAGCAAGCACGGCATCTTTGTCGCGATAGTGGTTGTACAACGTCGCACGAGAAACTTCAGAGTGATCAGCAATCTCAATCATCGATAGACCACTGATACCTGAACGAGCAATAAGCTCTTTTGTTCCTTCTAGGATTGCAGCTTCGGTGCGACGGTGTGCGCTAGCTTGAAGCGAATATTTAGGCTGCATCGACAACGACGAGTGTTGCGGATTCTGCGGCAGTAATTTCAAGAGTTACATCGCGCATCAAAGAACCAAGGGTGAGGCCCAGCGCTTCACAAATCGAATTGAGCAACTCTGATGAAGCTTCTTTCTGTCCGCGTTCAACCTCAGAGAGATAACCAAGTGAAACGCGTGCATCGCGAGCAACGTCACGAAGAGTGCGGCTCTGTTCGGTGCGGGCACGGCGAAGAGCCTGGCCTACTGATTCACGTAATAGAACCATTGGTGCCGCTCCTCTCTCTATTGCTTCTGGTGGTTAAGGATACGGGCAAAGGTACCGATTGCGCTGGATATAGCGCCGGTTCGAATCGCTTCGCGCCCGCTATCGAGCTGTAATTGAATACTCTGATTGATCGGCCCACGTATAGCGACCCAAACTGTGCCCTCTGGGATTCCTTGATAATCGCCCGGGCCAGCAATGCCGGTTGTGGCAATCCCCCACGTCGTACCAAATTTCTTTCGGACTCCTTCTGCCATTGCGTTTGCAACTTCTTCACTGACCACCGAGAAATCTTCGATGAGTGTGGGGTCGACTCCGAGAAATTCACTCTTGACCTCATTGGAGTAGGCAATGATCCCGCCGAGAAAAACTGCGGATGCACCAGGCGTATAAGTCAGCGCATGTCCAAGACCACCTGCAGTAATTGATTCTGCAACTGCAACAGTTTCGCCACGTTCTTTGAGCGCGGCTACTACTGTGTTGGCGTGCGCTCGAATTGGCATAGGAGAAATCTACCGTCGAATCCACTTCACTACATAGTCGATTCCGGTCCAAATTGTAAGAATTACTGCAACTGCCATCAATGAATCACGGAAGGGATAGAGCAGCTCGGGTAGCGGCAGAATGTAGAAACTCACTCCGAAGTTCTGCGTGAGAGTCTTAATCTTTCCACCCTTACTGGCTGGTATCACTCCATCTTTAATAACCGCGACTCTAAAAATCGTAATTCCGATTTCGCGGAAGAGAATTACAAAGACAATCCACCAAGGAAAGCGATCGAGTATCGCCAATGAAATCATGGCCGAGCCGATCAGCGCTTTGTCGGCAACTGGGTCAAGGAATGCACCTAGTGGAGTTGTGCGCCCTGATTTGCGAGCCCAGTGCCCATCGAGAATATCTGTCATTCCCAAGACAAAATAAATTAACCATGCGATGCATTGCCACATTGCACTGGGGCTATGGAAGATCGCCCACACACCGGTTGGAATAAGTGCAATACGAAGAACTGTCAGCCAGTTAGGAGTAATTTCGATAGCCATTTATAGCGGCCTCGCAACTAAATCTGCGCCCATAGAATCAATCACAATTGCATCAATGTAATCACCGACTGCAAAGTTTGTTCCGATAAAGGTTGTGGTTCCATCAACTTCAGGGCCCTGATGTGCAGCACGTCCTTCTTGTAATTCACTATCTTCAATGAGCACGCGGATAGTCTCACCTATGCGTGCCTGTGCCCTGGCTGAAACCATCTCATCTGCAAGAGATGAAAGCGCTTCTACTCTCTCTTTAATAACATCTTCATCGACTTTATCTTGATGATCGAGGGCCTCAGTATTATCTTCATCGGAGTATCCAAAAACACCGATGGCATCGAGCTTTGCCTGAGTAATGAAGTTGGCCAGGTCATCGAAATCTTCCTGGGTTTCGCCCGGAAAACCGACGATAAAGTTCGAACGGATGCCAGCCTCTGGAGAGAGTGCGCGAATTTGGTTTATGAGATGAAGAAACTTCTCCGAATCCCCGAAGCGACGCATCCTTCGCAACACCGTTGGACTCGTGTGCTGGAATGAGAGGTCGAAATATGGGGCGACTTTCTCAGTCTCAATCATTGCTTGTAACAACGAAGGTCGCACCTCTGCTGGTTGAAGGTATGAAAGTCGAACCCGCTCAACACCTGGAATCTCGGTAAAGAAGTGCAACGACTTCTCCATCAACTTCAAATCACCTAAATCTTTTCCATAAGAGGTGGTGTTCTCACTGACCAGGAAGAGTTCGCTCACGCCATTTTCAGCGAGCCACTTCGCCTCTTCTAGAATTTCCTCCGGCGGACGCGATACAAATGATCCGCGGAAAAATGGGATGGCACAGAAAGAGCAGCGACGATCGCACCCTGATGCAATCTTCAACGGTGCCCATGGAGCGTTGCCGAGCCTCTTTCTAAAGAGTGAACCGCCAGCACCCACACTTGATTGGTGTTCGGCATCTCGAACCTCGCGGCGGGCTTCTGCGCGAGCTACCGGTGTAATGGGAAGAAGTGCGCGCCGATCTCGTGGTGTGTGAGACTGATGAGAATTTCCAGCAAGGATTGATTGTAGTTTTGACGAAATATCTTGATAGTCATCAAAACCTAGGATTGCATCTGCCTCTGGCAACGCTTCAGCAAGTTCTTTGCCGTATCTCTCTGCCATGCATCCAACAGCCACTACAGCCTTAGTGGTTCCATGGCCCTTTAACGAATTTGCTTCCAAAAGAGCATCTACTGAATCCTTCTTCGCGGATTCAATAAATCCGCATGTATTGACGACAGCTACCTCTGCGGCATCCACATCTTCAACAAGTGTCCAGCCTTCGGCTGCTAATCGCCCAGCAAGCTCTTCTGAGTCAACTTCATTACGCGCGCACCCCATGGTGACAATTGCGACGGTGCGA
>CAZNEQ010000091.1:0-4492 GCA_964572265.1 uncultured Candidatus Planktophila sp. | reverse complement strand
TCAATTCCTTTACCGTGCGCATCGTGCTCGACCATGGCAGCCTCGAGCTCTTCATACCTGAGGCGGGCATCGCGATGACCAGCCTCCACACCCTCTCCGCTTACTGTCGGCCCGCCGCGAACGGAGCTATTAGGGAGCTGCAGGCTTAAACTGTAAAAAACTGCAAAAAATTGTTCTCATAGCGTTACTGCATTTCTCTATTCCTGGCGGGTTGCTCCTATTACTTTTTCCTCAAGAAAGCGCTAGCCGCTTACCCCTCGAAAGGATCACCATGAAGAAACTCTTCACAACAGCTTTTGCTGTCGCTGGACTTGCTGCATCTGTAGTAATTGTCCCTGCGGCACAGGCTGCTGCAACTGAAATCCAGGTCTGGGCAATGTGTTCAGAAGTTGGTGAAGTTGCAGCTGTTAAGGAGCAGGTTGAAGCATTCAACGCTGCTAACTCAGGCAAGTACACCGCAACACTCTCATGTAAGGCAGATATGGGCAAGACTCTGGATTCAACCCCAGCTTCAGGCCTAGCTGATGTCTTTGAGTTTGACGGCGAGACACTTGCTTATCAGGTGTACAACCGCAAGCTTGCACGTCTTGATGGCGTAGTTTCAAAGAAAGTTATCGATAACGAACTCGTTTCAATTCAGGGACAAGGCAAGTACAAGGATGGCCACACATACTCTGTTTCACAGTATGACTCAGGCTTCTCTTTGATCGGTAACAAGAAGATGCTTGCAGCAGCAGGCGTAACTGCACCAACAACTTGGGACAAGGCTTGGACAGCAGCAGAATTTACAAAGGTTCTCGCAAAGCTTGCAGCTAAGTCATCATCAGGCAAGGCAATTGACATCAAGGAAAACTACGGAATGTCAGCTGGTTGGCCAGGATATGCCTTCACAATTATCGCTAACTCAGCTGGTTTCCAGTTGGTTACAAATGGTAAGGCAACAGGTGCAATCAACTCACCAGCAGTCGTTAAAGCTGTAGAGACATTTGTTTCATGGAAGAAGTACGTTGATCCAAACGCTGACGACGCAGCATTCAACACTGGACGTGTTGCACTTACATGGTGCGGACACTGGTGTACTCCAGCTGCACGTACAGCGCATGGCGACAATGGAATTGTTTTGATTCCATTCCCAGATTTCGGTCAGGGTACAAAGTCAGGTCAAGGATCACACTCATGGGCAATTGGAGCGAAGTCAACAGGCGCTAAGAAGGCCGGCGCAGTTGCATTCCTCGAGTTCATCATGCAGGACAAGTGGATCCTCAACACTACAAAGCAGAACGGTGCTGTCCCAGCAACAAAGACATCACTCGCTAAGTCTCCAGACCATAAGGCTGGCGGACTCCTTGAGCTCTACGGCAAGCAGCTATCTGCTTCATGTGGCGTTGCTAAGCCAACAAAGAAGTGCGTAACAGTTCCACGCACAATCTCAGCAGGCTGGCCAGTAATCAATAGCGCATACAGTGCAGCTATCGGCGCAACATATGCTGGCGGTAACGCTAAGGCAGAGCTTACAAAGGCTGCAAAGCTCATCGATCAGGATGCAAAGGACAACAACAACTACAACTAGTCTCTAGTTTAGTTATTTGAGTCAAAGGCACTGTGCGGAGATATTGAAAAATACCTCCGCACAGTGCCAGACTTACTAACAAGCAAATTTGTAAGAGCTTAACTCAAGGGCGAATCACTCAAGTTGATGGAGGGAGTTAAATATGAGCAAGAATAAGCAGAAGTTCCTCCGCGAGAACAAAGCCGGCTGGCTATTTTCCGCACCAGCTCTCATCCTCCTTACCCTCTTCGTCCTAATCCCATTTATCTCGGCATTTATCTTCTCCTTCTATAATATTCGCTCAGGTTCAGATCGCCCACCAACATGGATGGGTTTTGAAAATTACCGAAGAATTCTTTTTGACCCTGACACCTCACCAATTTTCTATCGCTCACTTCGCAACAACTTTCAATTCGCAGCGATGGTTGTACCGATCCAGACTGGACTCGCAATCCTGCTTGCGGTGATGCTCAACGTGAAACTTCGCGGAATAGCTTTCTTCCGAGTCTTCTACTTCATGCCAGTCGTTTTTCCAATGTCTCTTGTCTCAATCATCTGGTCACTGATGTACTCACGAGCAGAACAAGGAATCATTAACTCAATCTTGAAGCTAATCTCCTTTGGCGCAATCAAGCCGATAGATTGGCTTGGAACACCATCTTTGGCATTGATCTCTATCGCCATTCTCTCAATCTGGGCTGGCGTTGGTTTTCAGATGGTCATCGTTTTGGCTGGATTACAAGAAATCCCGTCAGAGCTCTATGAGGCCGCCTCACTCGATAAAGCAGGAAAATTCCGCCAGTTTTGGCACATCACTATTCCAGGCCTTCGAAACACATTGATTTTCGTAGTTATTATCACCACGATCTTCTCACTTCGCCTATTCGATCAGGTCTATATCTTGACCGGTGGCGGACCACTCGATTCAACCAGCACTGTCATGTTCCGTGCCGTAACCGCAGCCTTTGTTGAGGGTGCCGTTGGACGAGGTTCGGCCTACACAGTGATTTTCGTAATCATTATTGTGCTTATCACCTTGATTCAAAGAAGATTCCTCCGCGAATCTAGAGAGGTCAAGTAATGGTTACTGAAGAGTCAATCGCGCTCTCACATAAGCGCCATCGTCAAAAGAAGGCAGCGCGAAACTTCGCTCACTACCTCGCTCTCACAATTTTGACGCTCTTCTATGTTGCGCCAATTCTCTACATGATCATCGGTTCATTTAAGCCGACAGCAGAGGTGTTGGATGGTCTCCGAGGTCTAGTCCCACGCCACTTATCTTTCGATAATTATCGACGAGTCTTCGAATTTTTTAGCGACGAATCAACTGGCAAGTTCTGGTGGTTCTATTGGTCATCAACTTTTGTATCCTTCATGATTGTAACCTTTGGACTAGTTGTAAATTCGATGGCTGCCTATGCTCTTGCTCGCCTAAAGTGGCGCGGCCGCAACTTTATTCAAGGCTTCGTAGTTCTACTCGTAATTCTTCCATTTGAAGCAATCGCTGTACCACTCTTCTACTTACTTCGTGATTATCGGAACACCTATTTCGTCCAATACATTCCATTTATAGCTAGCGCATTTTCAATCTATCTCTTCTACACATTCTTTATTGGACTGCCAGTTGAAATTCAGGAATCAGCCCGACTGGATGGTGCGGGACCTTGGCGTATATTCCGCTCGATAATTGTGCCGATGTCAAAGCCGGTGTACGCCTCGGTCACCATTCTGACCTTCTTATCTTCTTGGTCTGCGTTCCTATTCCCGGTGATGATGGTCGATCAGGCTAAGGTTGTTCCGTTGCCGGTTGAGATTCAAATCTTCTTCACTCAACCTCCAACCGACTGGGGAGCAATATTTGCGTTCGGTGTGATGCTTGTGGCGCCTGTTCTGATTGTGTTCCTAGCGTTCCAACGCTGGTTTATCCAATCTGTTGCTAGCTCTGCAGTTAAGGGCTAGCTTAATTAAGTTTTTTAACAGAATCTCGCACGATTAACGACGTTGGCACTCGCATTTGCGTGCTACTGCTATCTGGCTTCTCAATTTTCGCCATGATCTGTGATGCCGCAAGTTGCCCGAGAAACTTCGCAGGTTGGGCGATAGTGGTTAGCCCCACTATCTCCGAAAACTCATGATCATCAAAACCAATCACTGAAATATCCTCCGGAACCCTCAAGCCTTTCTTTCGAATTGATTTAAGGACTCCAAAAGCCATCTCATCTGACTCGCAGAAGATTGCAGTAGGTAACTTCTTCTTACGTAAGAACTCATCCATCGCCAACTCAGAAGTGCGACTGTCAAAGTCTGCATAAACTTCAAATGAAGGATTGAACTCAACCCCTCTTTGTCGCAAAATATTGAAGAAACCTTCTTTACGTTGTGAGGCTACTTTAAAGTTAAAGGAGTGTTCCTCTTGACCTGACATGATTGCAATATCACGATGACCAGAATCTATTAGATATTGAGTTGCTATCTCGGCGCCTTTGACGTCATCGATTGAGACGCAGGAACACCTAGGATCTGGAATACCTAGGAGAGCAACTGGAATCCCAAGACCAAGAATCTGGTCAAACTCTCTCTCGGTCGGCGGTAGCGAGATAACAATCAAGCCATCGACCTTACCGACCAACTTCTTCTGTTGGAACACTCGCTGCCTGGCATCAACTTGCGCAAAGTTATAGAGAAGTAAATCCATCCCCGCCTCACGGAGCGCCTGTTCGGCGCCGGCAAGAGCCTGCGAGAAATACCAGCGCGAGAGGAAGGGGGCGATAACGCCAATAGTGTTCGTTCGCGTGTTCTCACTTCGTGGGAGTAAATCAGGACGGATTGGATAATCAAGTAGCTGCGCCGCCTCAATAATCTTCTTACGAGTGCGCTCATTGACATGGTGCATCCCGCGAAGTGCGCGCGAAACCGTGGCTGGAGATACTCCCGCCTTCTTCG
>CAZNEQ010000090.1:0-4519 GCA_964572265.1 uncultured Candidatus Planktophila sp. | reverse complement strand
CGCCGCCGTCAAGGTTTCCGTGCACAGCACACACGAGTAAAGATCACCGCAATCAGCGGTGCTAAGTAATCGCGAAGGTAAAAGGAGTCAGTAAATGGCAAGTAAGAAGGGTGTCTCCTCGACACGTAACGGTCGCGATTCAAATCCACAGTACCTTGGTATCAAGCGTTTCGGTGGACAGGTAGTAAACGCAGGCGAGATCCTCGTACGTCAGCGTGGAACACACTTCCACCCAGGCGCAAACGTTGGTCGCGGTAAGGATGACACTCTCTTCGCACTCGCAGGTGGATCTGTTGAGTTCGGTCGCGCTCGCGGTCGTCGCGTAGTGAATGTAGTTCCTGCAGTTTAATTTAGGTTTCTCTTAAGAGAGCGGGCCGCATTCATCGCGGTCCGCTTTTTTATTACAAATACCAAAGTTACAAATAATAATTAGTTGATAACGATGAACACTTTAAGCAAAGGAGAAGTTCGATGACAACATTCGTTGATCGCGTGCAGCTCTTTGCTACCGGCGGCAAGGGTGGAGATGGTTGCGTTTCAGTTAAGCGCGAGAAGTTCAAGCCACTCGGTGGACCAGATGGAGGAAACGGTGGTCGCGGCGGAGATGTAATCCTCGTCGTTGATTCATCAGTGACAACACTTCTTGATTTCCACCACTCACCTCACCGTAAAGCAACATCGGGTCACCAAGGTTATGGCGATCGTAAAGATGGCGTATCGGGTGAAGACATCATCTTGCCTGTCCCTAATGGAACAGTTGTTTACGAAAATGGCGTTCAGATTGCTGACCTTGTTGGTATCGGCACCACATTTTTAGCAGCACGTGGCGGTATGGGTGGACTTGGAAACAATTCACTTGCATCATCAAAGCGTCGCGCACCAGGTTTTGCTCTCCTAGGCGAACCAGGTGAAGAGCGCATCCTTACTCTCGAACTCAAATCAGTTGCAGATATTGCCCTTGTTGGTTTTCCATCTGCCGGTAAATCTTCATTAATTGCAGCTATCTCTGCGGCTCGTCCAAAGATTGCTGATTACCCATTTACAACACTGGTTCCAAACCTTGGTGTGGTTCAGGCGGGAGACACTCGTTACACCGTTGCAGATGTGCCAGGCCTTATTCCAGGAGCTTCAGAAGGAAAGGGCCTCGGCCTGCAATTCCTTCGCCATGTCGAACGCTGCGTTGCGCTCGTGCATGTTCTCGATTGCGGAACTCTCGAGACCGATCGCAATCCTATCGATGACTTAGATGCCATCGAGAACGAGCTTGCGCTTTATGGCGGCCTTGAAGATCGTAAGCGCATCGTTGCTCTCAATAAGATCGACTTACCAGATGGTTCAGCGATGGCAGATATGGTTGAAGATCAACTTAAGGCGCGTGGATACGATGTCTACAAGGTCTCTGCTGCAACACGTGAAGGGTTGCAGGATTTGATGTACGCGATGGCTCGTTTGGTTCAAGCAGAGCGCGTTGCCGCAAAAGCAGAAGAACGCACCCGCATCATCTTGCGCCCAACTGCTGTTGATGACTCTGGCTTTACTGTGCAAGTAAATGGCGACGGATCATTCTCTGTTCGTGGCGCTAAGGTCTATCGCTGGGTACTTCAAACAAACTTTAAGAACGCTGAAGCGATTGGGTATCTTGCAGATCGCTTAGCTCAGCTCGGTGTTGAAAAAGCGCTCTACAAAGCTGGCGCAGTCGCCGGTTCTGAGGTTCGTATTGGTTCTGGCATCAATGAAGTTGTCTTCGATTGGGAGCCAACAATTGAGGCAGGTGCAGAACAGCTCGCCGGATTCTTGCATCGTCGCGGTGAAGACTCACGTCTTGAAGGAACATGGAACGCTCCTGAGCGCGAGAAAGATCTTCTCTCCGATGAAGAAATCGCAGAGCAGTGGGAGTACAAGGTTGCTGACCCACACACGCCACGTGTTGAAGAGATTGCAGCAGAAATTGCTGATGATGCTGAAGAATTAGGCGACAACTACGACGATAACGCGGTGAAGGAGTAAGCGATGAGCCGTCAGGCAGTTACTGATGCAAAGCGCGTCGTCCTCAAGGTCGGCTCATCTTCGCTGACCGGTGCTGCTGGTTCTGCGCTTGATTCAACTGCGGTTGCCAAAATTGTTGACCTTGCAACATCGCTTCGCGCCCGTGGCGCCGAGGTTCTCATGGTTTCATCGGGCGCAATTGCCGCCGGTCTTGCGCCATTGAAGCTGACAGCCCGTCCGAAAGATCTTCCAACTCAGCAAGCTGCCGCATCAGTCGGTCAAGGTTTGTTGATTGCAAAGTACAACGAGCTCTTTAGTAAGCATTCCATCGTCTCTTCTCAGGTATTGCTCACAACTGAAGATGTGGTTCGACGTTCGCATTACAACACTGCGCAGCAGACACTTTCTCGATTGCTCGCACTAGGTGTCGTGCCAATTATCAATGAGAACGATTCAGTGGGAACTGCTGAGATTCGCTTCGGTGATAACGATCGCCTGGCAGCGCTCGTGGCTCTCTTAGTTCAAGCAGACCTTCTTGTCCTCATCTCTGATGTTGATGCCCTTTATGACGCACATCCTTCACAGCCAGGTGCAAAAGCCATCCATGAAGTAAATAATTTCGCTGAGATTGATTCCGTTGAAGTTGGGGGAGCGGGCTCTGCCGGAGTTGGTAGCGGTGGCATGGTCACCAAGATTGAGGCTGCACGTATTGCTACATCTGCCGGTACGCCCATGCTTCTTACTTCTCTTGCACAATCAGCTGATGCTCTAGCTGGAAAAGAATTCGGAACTATCTTCCATTCACAGGCAGCTCGCACAAATTCTCGTCTGCTCTGGCTGGCACATGCATCATCTGCACAAGGTCGACTTGTCCTTGATCCAGGTGCGGTAACTGCCATTCTCGAAAAAGGAGTCTCTCTCTTGCCCGCTGGTGTTACCGCCGTTGAGGGATCTTTCGCCGCCGGTGACACCGTAGAGCTTGCATCAAAGGATGGCAAGGTAATTGCACGCGGCTTGGTCGCCTTTGATTCTGATGAAATTCCACAAATGTTGGGACGTTCAACAAAGGAACTAGCAGCCTCTTTAGGCGCGGAGTACGAGCGCGAACTCGTGCACCGTGACGATTTAGTCTTACTCTAGAAGAAATACATTTCTTGACTGGTGGGACATTTAATTCTTCATCAAACATTCTTGAGACAAAGTAGACTAAGGACATGGATTCAAGCGTGCTCGTTGCAGATTTAGCCGATAAGGCGCGTAAAGCTGCGCGTTCACTTTCGACCGCAAGTGGCGCAGAGCGCAAGGCTGCACTAGAGGCGATCGCTACTGCCCTTGAAGCCCGATCAACAGAAATTCTCGCTGCCAACGAAATTGATATGGCCAATGCTCGGAAAGAAGATATGCATCCACAGATGCAGGATCGCCTGCTGCTTAACGAATCTCGCATCGCTGGAATGGCAGATGGTGCCCGCCAAGTCGCGGCTATGCCAGATCCATTAGGTCGAACTCTTAATGAATCAACCCTTCCTAATGGTCTGCATCTTCGCCAACTCTCTGTTCCATTCGGCGTAATCGGAATGGTCTATGAGGCACGTCCAAATGTGACAGTTGATGCAGCCGTGATTCTCTTGATGTCTGGAAACGCGGCGCTGCTTCGCGGTTCTTCGACTGCACGCAATAGCAACGAGATTCTCATCAATGTGATGAGAGATGCCCTTGTACAGACGGAGATAGATCCTGATGTACTTCAATTGATTCCATCTGATGATCGTTCAACCGTGAAGGCACTACTTACCGCTCGCGGCAAAGTTGATTTAGTCATCCCACGTGGAAGTGCTCAATTAATTCGCATGGTCGTGGACGAGGCGACAGTTCCAACAATCGAAACTGGCGCCGGAGTTTGCCACGTCTTTGTCGACGAGTTTGCTGATATCAATAAGGCGCTCCCAATCGTCCTAAACTCTAAGACTCATCGGCCATCGGTCTGCAACGCAGCTGAGACTCTCTTGGTTCATAAGAACATCGCTCCTACATTCTTACCGCTTGCCCTGAAAGCCTTGAGCGATGCCGGAGTTGCTCTCCACGGTGATTCGACAGTGCAGAAAGTTGCTGAGAAATTTGGTGTGAAATCAGAGCTTGCCACTGAAGATAACTGGTCCACTGAATACGGAATCCTTGAGATGAATGTTGCGGTTGTAGATTCTGTAGATGCTGCAGCAGATCACATCGCTCGTTACGGTACCAACCACACCGAAGCGATTGTTACTGAAAATCAGGGGAGTGCAGATCGCTTTATCGCTCTCGCCGATTGTGCTGCAGTGATGGTTAATGCCTCGACGCGATTTACCGATGGCGAGCAGATGGGATTTGGCGCTGAGATTGGGATCTCCAATCAAAAGCTCCACGCCCGCGGACCAATGGGGCTTAATGCGATGACGACAGCCACCTGGATTGTCACTGGAAATGGGCAGATTCGAATCTAATTACCCGATTTGAGGGTATTTTTATAGACTGCGCGCATGAGCACACTCTC
>CAZNEQ010000089.1:0-4617 GCA_964572265.1 uncultured Candidatus Planktophila sp. | reverse complement strand
GCGGACTAGCGAAAAGCCGTTGGCATGGATTCCACTTGCCGGCATCGCGATGATGGCATCGCCTGACTTAACGCGATGGCCTCCTAATTGCAGCTCTGCATCTACGACTCCCGTTGCAGCTCCTGCAATGTCAAACTCATCCTCTGCCAATAGACCTGGGTGTTCTGCTGTCTCTCCACCCACCAGAGCTGTTCCAGCTTTGATACACCCTTTCGCGATTCCTGAAACAATCGCTGCGATGCGTTCTGGGATTACTTTTCCAACTGCGATGTAGTCGGTCATGAAAAGAGGTTCGGCGCCGCAGACAACAAGATCATCAACCACCATCGCAACGAGATCTTCACCAATCGTGTCGTAGATCCCCATCTGTCGAGCAATTTCGGTTTTTGTTCCAACGCCATCGGTAGATGTCGCAAGCAATGGACGCTTCATATTCTTCAGTGCAGATGCATCAAAGAGTCCCGCAAAACCACCGATGCCACCCATAACCTCCGGACGAGATGCTCGAGCCACCGATGCCTTCATCAACTCAACAGCGCGATCGCCTGCATCAATATCTACGCCAGCATCTTTATAGGTCGCCATCGCTTTAGCCCTCCACTATCTCTAAACGAGTCTTACCTTCAGATAAATCAGCTGGAATTGCAATCGGGTACTTACCTGAGAAACAAGCGGTGCAGAGCTTATTTTCAGGCACTTTCGTCGCTTCTATTAGCCCCGCCTCTGAGACGAAACCGAGCGAGTCTGCGCCGATAGAGAGGCGAATCTCCTCCACTGTCATCTCTGCGCCTATCAATTCGGCGCGGGTTGCAAAATCAATTCCGTAGAAGCAAGGCCACTTAACTGGTGGAGAAGAGATGCGCACGTGAATCTCTAGCGCACCTGCTTCGCGTAACATCTTTACGATTGCTCTCTGGGTATTTCCGCGAACAATTGAATCGTCTACAACGACAATGCGCTTGCCTTGAATAATTTCGCGCAGTGGATTGAGCTTGAGGCGGATACCCAATTGACGAATTGTCTGAGAAGGTTGAATGAATGTGCGACCTACATAAGAGTTTTTAACTAAGCCAAGCCCAAATGGAATTCCTGACTCTTTTGCAAAACCAATTGCCGCTGGAGTTCCTGATTCAGGTACTGGAATTACGAGGTCAGCATTGACCGGTGATTCAACGGCAAGTCGACGGCCAATCGCTCCGCGCACGGCATGAATTCCTTGTCCCGCAATTGTTGTATCTGGTCGGGCTAGATAAACGTATTCGAAGATGCAACCTTTGGGATCTGGTGTTCCCCACATTGTTGAGCGAACACCGTCCTCGTCTATTGCAACGAATTCACCGGGTTCAATTTCACGAACAAACTCTGCGCCAACGATATCGAGTGCAGCTGTTTCGGAAGCTACCGCCCATCCTTTTTCGAGTTTACCAAGAACTAGTGGGCGCACACCATTGAGATCACGGGCGGCATAGAGGGTTGTTTCATCCATGATTACCAATGAGAAAGCACCGCGTAGCAACGGCAAGACGGCGATGATGTTCTCTTCGATTGTCTCGTGATCTTGCAAGCCGATGAGAGCGGTCATGATCTCGGTATCAGTTGTTGCGCCTCGACCAAGCTTGGGAACTTCAGGCTCGAGTTCGCGGACCAAATCAAAGAGTTCAGCAGTGTTAGTTAGGTTGCCGTTGTGGCCTAAAGCGATTGTGCCGTACTTGGTTGGGCGCAAGGTTGGTTGCGCATTGACCCAGGTGCTTGAACCAGTGGTGCTATAGCGACAGTGTCCAATAGCGATTTCACCCTTGAGTGAAGAGAGATCGCTCTCGGTAAAAACTTGAGAGACCAAGCCCATATCTTTGAAGATGACAATTCGTTCGCCATCGGAAGTTGCGATACCGGCTGACTCTTGACCGCGATGCTGTAGAGCGTAAAGACCGTAGAAGGTGAGCTTTGCGACTTCTTCACCAGGTGCATAGACGCCAAAGACGCCGCATGCATCTTGTGGCCCTTTATCCTCATCCAGAATGTTGTGGTTGAGATTTCCATCAGCTCTACGAATCATTGCGCGCTCCTGTAAGAGGAAGTAAGTGGCTTAAATCTGCACGAACACCTGATGCAAAAATCAAGCCTTCGCTATATGCATCGGACCAAGTTCTTTCACCAGAAACTAGTTGTAACCAAACTTGAGCATCCATTTCAATCACATTAGGAGGAGTACCTCGCGTGTGCTTAGGTCCATCACCACATTGCACCGCAGCATATGGAGGAATACGTACCTCAATCGCCTTACCTGGATATTTATCCGCAAGGAGGGCAAGCGTGGACTTCACCTCATTGAGAATTTTTGGATCGCGCATATTTGAAATCACCCAAACAACTTCTTGAAGGTTTCAGTGTGAGCGGTGCGAAGTTCTGCGAGTGAGATTGTGGCTCCATTGATCACAAGCGCATCCCCTCCAGTTGAACCAATCTTGGTTAATGGAATTGATTGCTTATTTGCAAGTGCTTTGAGTTCCGAGACCTTGGCAGGTGTCACTGCTACAACCACTCTCCCTGGAGTTTCACTTAACAGTGCAACTCCAGGATTATCGAGTGAAATAGTTGCTCCGACATTATGGCGAAGCACCATTTCAATAAGCGAAATCGCTAAGCCACCTTGGCTCAAGTCATGAGCTGCAGTAAAGAGAGCGCTCTGATTTGCGGCAACTAAGAGATCAATCAAACGCATCTCTCGCTGTAAGTCGGCGATGGGAGCAACTCCTCCACGCATTCCATGGATGTAGGCCCACTCGCTGCCAGAGAGGTTCTCGTCAGTTGCACCGAGTAAGAAGAGCTCCAAACCAGCGTCTTTAAAGGACATTGGCGTACGAGTGCGAACATCTTGAATCACGCCAAGCACACCGATAACTGGTGTGGGCAGAATCGCGGTCGAACCGGTCTGGTTATAGAACGAGACGTTTCCACCAGTGACAGGTAATCCCATCTCAAGACACCCATCTGCCAAACCGCGTACGGATTCGGCAAATTGCCACATTACTCCTGGATCTTCTGGTGAACCAAAGTTGAGGCAGTTGGTAACCGCAAGTGGCTTAGCTCCGGCGGTAGCGATATTGCGCGCCGCTTCGGCAAGAGCCAACTTTGCGCCTTCGTAAGGATTGAGGTACGACCAGTTGGCATTTGCATCTGTTGCAACTGCAACACCGAGATGAGTCTGCTCATCAATACGCACCATTCCAGAATCATCTGGCTGAGATTGAATTGTATTTCCTTGGACATAACGATCGTACTGATCGGTGACCCAGGATTTATCGGCCAAGTTAGGAGTTGCGGCGACTTTGAGAATTGCACTCTTAATCTCATCTGCTGTGACAGGAAGTGGCGGATTGATGATTTCTTGCGCAACCTGCTTAATGTAATCAGGCTCTGCAAGCGGACGGTTGTAAACAGGTCCATCGTGTGCAACCGTACGAGGTGGGACATCAACAATTAATTCACCATTAAATGTGATTTCAAGATGGGTTCCATCAGTAACTTCACCGATTACGGTTGAGGTCACATCCCACTTCTTGCAAATTTCTAGGAAGCGATCAATCTTTGATGGTTCGACAATCGCGCACATGCGCTCTTGTGATTCTGACATCAAGATTTCTTCTGGTGATAAAGATGGGTCGCGCAAAGGAACTTTATCCAGCTGCACCTTCATACCGCCGGAGCCACCTGACGCAAGCTCGGAAGTTGCACACGAAAGTCCCGCTCCACCGAGATCTTGAATACCTACTACGAGATCTTCCGCAAAAATTTCCAGCGAACACTCGATAAGAACTTTCTCAACGAAAGGATCGCCTACCTGAACCGCTGGACGTTTTGCTGGACCCTTTGATTCAAAGGTCTCTGACGCCAAGACAGATACGCCACCAATGCCATCGCCACCGGTCTTTGCGCCGTATAAAACAACGAGATTTCCAGCTCCAGCAGCTTTGGCTAACTTGATATCGCTATGTTTCATTACACCAACACAGAGCGCATTGACCAATGGATTGCCAAGATAAGTCTCATCAAAGACAACTTCGCCACCGATATTGGGTAGTCCTAAACAATTTCCGTACCCACCTACACCTGAGATAACTCCAGGTAAGACGCGACGTGTATCTGGTGCATCTGCTGGACCAAAGCGAAGTGGATCCATCACCGCGATAGGACGTGCGCCCATAGTCAAGATGTCGCGAACAATTCCACCTACTCCCGTTGCTGCACCTTGGTATGGCTCGATATAAGAAGGGTGGTTGTGTGACTCAATTTTAAAAGTTACTGCATAGCCTTGGCCGACATCTACGACACCAGCATTTTCACCGATACCAACAAGAAGCGCATCACTCTTTACTGCCTTCTCACCGAACTGCTTGAGGTGAACTTTTGATGATTTATAAGAGCAATGCTCTGACCACATCACTGAGTACATAGCGAGTTCTGAAGATGTTGGACGGCGGCCGAGAATCTCTTTGATTCTTGCATACTCATCTGGCTTGAGGCCTAGTTCTGCAAATGGTTGTGGCGTATCTGGATTGGCTTTTGCTTTTGCAACTGTATCGAGTGACATTACTTGACCATCGCTTTCAAAACTGA
>CAZNEQ010000088.1:0-4733 GCA_964572265.1 uncultured Candidatus Planktophila sp. | reverse complement strand
AGATAAATGCGGTGGCGCGATCTGTTGGATCAGTGAAGTCCGAGATTTTCTCAGCGCCAATAACTAACACTCTCTTGGAAGTTCCAGCTTTCACAAAGTCATGCGCCATCGAGACTGCGTAGCAGAAGCCAGCGCAGGCAGCGTTGATATCAAAGGCTGCAGCTGTTGGATTGCCCATTCGCTGTAACAAAGCTGTTGCCGCAGAAGGCGCTTGGAAAGGGAAGGTAATCGTTGCAACGATAACGGTGTCGACATCGTCGATAGAGAGTCCCGCATTTTTCAGAGCATCTTCGGCTGCCCAGATGGCCATATCAAGAAGTGGCTCTGATTCATCTGCAAAGCGACGTGATTCGATTCCGGTACGTTGCTGAATCCATTCATCGCTTGATTCAATCTTGTCAACAATTTCAGAGTTTGGCACCAATCGTTTCGGGCGATAAGAACCAACAGCGAGAATCTGACTTTCGCTACCTTGACGTGTCTTAATGCTCACTTAGTTACCTCCGTGAGTCTGCGCAAATGTAGATGCTGTTTCAACTTCTGCTGGTGACTTAAGCGCACACTGTTCGATTGTCGGAACCGCGCGTTTAATCAAACCAACAAGAGTTCCGGCAGGTGCTACTTCAATTGCGCCCGTGACGCCGTTATCGGCAAGGGTCTGCATGCAGAGATCCCAGCGCACTGGATTGGCAATCTGATTAACGATGCGATCAAGAATCTCGCGCCCTGATGTGATTACTGCTCCATCTTTGTTGGAGAGGACTCCAACAGTGGCATCAGCAACTTCCATCGAAGTGGCAAGAGCTCGCATTGGCTCGACCGCTGGTTGCATATAAGAGGTATGGAAAGCTCCAGCGACAGCAAGAGCACGAACGCGCGCACCTTCTGGTGCTAACGCTGCAAGAGCAGTTAAGTCGCCAGCTGCAACTATCTGACCACCACCGTTGTCATTTGCTGCAACTAGGCCAGCATCGGCAATCGCTGCGAGAACAACATCACGATCGCCACCCAATACAGCAGACATACCTGCTGGTGCTATCGCGGCAGCTTTCGCCATCTCTACACCACGTGTGCGCACCAATTTCATGGCATCAAGGGGAGTGATGACACCAGCAAGGGCTGCTGCGGTAATTTCACCAACAGAGTGGCCTGCGACAAAAGAGAATTTTCCAGAAACATTGAGGGCGCGAGCACTAAGTAAGCCTGCTGCAACAATGAGCGGTTGCGCGTTAGCGGTGTCTTTGATTTCTTCGGCATCGCCATGAACCCCGAGATGAACCAGATCAAGCCCAATGGCATCAGACCATTCAATGAGCAGCGCTTTGGATTCAGGATCTTCTATCCAAGGGGCGAGCATGCCAGGCGTCTGAGCGCCTTGACCGGGGGCGATGATTGCTAACACACCCGCAATATATTGCGTGAAGAGAATTACCACCTAGTACCTCAGGACTTTTTTCTCCCGTGTGTAGGATGGGAAAGTAATTAACCAAGAGAGAGCGGTAAAATGTCTTTTGTCATGTACTCGACGAGCTGGTGTGGGTATTGCAAGAGACTCAAATCGCAGTTAGCTGACCTTGGAATTACCTATGAAGAGATTAATATTGAAGAAGTTCCTGGTACTGCTGAAATTGTTGAGGCAGTCAATGGTGGCAATCGCACCGTTCCGACACTTGTCTTCTCTGATGGAAGTGCAATGACTAATCCATCCGCCAAGCAAGTCGCAGATAAAATCGCAACTCTCTAAGTCACAAATTAGGTACGAGTTACGAGCCAGACCTGCGCACAATGGGGCGCTACGGAAACCTTTACTTCAGGCTGTTGAATTTGAGGTTCATGCAAAGTAACAGGTGAAGCGGCATCAAAGATGCGTCGATAACTTGATCCCCACTTTGCATCAGGCAGAGTAAAGAGCGTCTCTTCGCGAGATGAGTTAAGAAGGAGAAGTAATCCACGATCTGGCCCGGCATCAATAAAGACGGTCAAACTGCGCTTTTCTCCATCTCCCCAATGTTCATCGGTCATCTCGCGACCACCCAGGCTAAACCAGGCAATATCTTTTCGTTGCGTTCCTAGATCTACGCGCCCGGTAAAGAACTCAGCTGCAATATCAGCTAGATAGGTTTTTCGAATCCGCGCCAGCTCTGCGACAGCTTCCCGCATATCGATTTCATCATCGTTGAGATCCCATTTATTAGCCCAGCCGCCCAGAAAGGTCTCTGGAGAATCAGGGATACCGATATGCATATCTCGTGGCATTGAATAAGTGTTGTTCGAGCCATTTTGTGTTCGCGAAATTTCGTCACCCATGGTGATCATCGGAACGCCGGCAGAGAGCATCAAAGTTGTCATGATGGATTTCTTCAACGAGTGGCGGTACTTATTGATCTCTGGATCATCAGTAGGACCCTCGACGCCTAAATTCCAAGTGCGGTTATCGTTAGAGCCATCGCGATTATCTTCTTGGTTTGGTTCATTATGTTTCTGCGAATACATCACGAGGTCGGCAAGCGAGAAGCCATCGTGGGCAGTAACAAAGTTGATTGAAGATGTTGGACCACGGTAGTAGAAAACATCAGATGAACCACTGATTCCAGCTGCTAAATCAGAGACCCCTTCACCATATCCACGCGCCAAATCTCCCAGCCAGAACTGGCGGACTGAGTCGCGATATCGATCATTCCACTCGCGCCATGGATGCGGGAAATCACCCAATGAGTATCTAGAGATATCCCACGGTTCAGCAATCATCTTGAAGTTACGCAATACCGAATCAGATTCGATGGCTGACATGAGTGATGAATTGAATGCCGAGTGACTTGTATAAAGCGCAGTTGCTAAATCGAAACGGAAGCCGTCTACGCCTATTACCTCAACCCACCAGCGCAGTGAATCAATAATGTGGCGAACTGCGTGTGGATTGGAAGCGGCTAATGTGTTTCCGCAACCTGTCACATCGATGTAGTTGCCGTTGTTATCTTGGCGATACCACGCCTTGCTATCAATACCTTTAAAGGAGAGAGTTGGTCCGCCGACGCCGCCCTCTGCTGTGTGGTTGTAGACCACATCAAGATAGACCTCAATACCTGATTCATGGAGACGATCTACCGACCACTGTAATTCAGAGATGGGATCTTCTGTTGCTGCATACTCGGAATGAGGAGCAGAGAACGCAATTGCGTTATATCCCCAGTGGTTCTTTCGACCGCGATGCCAGATACCTGGTTCGGTCACATAAGAATGTATTGGTAGCAATTCAATTGCAGTCACACCAAGGTGTTGCAGATGCGCAATCGTGCTTTCGTGACCGAGCGCTTTATAGGTGCCGCGTTCTTCTGCAGGAATTCTGGAGTTCTTTGCAGTGAGTCCTTGTACATGCGCCTCGTATATGACGGTTGATGTCCATGATGTCAGTGGTCGATGAATCTCTCTCACCGCATGATCTGTAACAACTGAATAAGGAACGTATCCCGCGCTGTCTCGATCATCACGAATCGCGAGGTCACCCTCACCAGTTCCATCAACTGCCACGTGTGAATAAATTTCCGGGACATACTGAACATTGCCATCGAGGCGATGCGTGTATGGATCGATCAATAACTTTGCCGCATTAAATCGAGTGCCGTACTCAGGTTGCCAAGGACCGTAGATGCGATAGCCATAACGCTGCCCGGCTCGGACCCCTGCGAGGTAGCCGTGCCAGATGGGGCCATTGCGATGCGAAAGGGCGAACCGGGTTTCCACCAACTTTCCATTGACCTCGTTGAAGAGGCAGAGCTCAACGGCATCGGCGGCATTGCTCCAGATTGCAAAGTTGCAGCCTCCATCGGTCAGGGTCGCCCCAAGAGTGCGAGGATCGGCGGGATGCATGGGGCGTAGTCTGCCTTGTGGAAGCGCCTACTCATCAGTAACATCACGCCTATGAAGATCGCCGTTTGCGTCAAGCAGGTCCCAGATTCATGGGCAGAGAAGAAGATGGTCAATGGTCGCCTCGATCGCGAGAGCGCTGATGCTGTACTTAATGATCTCGATGAGTACGCAGTTGAAGAAGCGCTGAAAATCGCTGAGGCACATGGCGGCAATGAGGGTGACGATGCAGCTCACTCCATCACCGTCATTTCTATGGGTCCAGAGCGTGCAACAGAGGCAGTGCGTAAAGCTCTCTCTATGGGCGCCAACGATGCAATTCTTATTACAGATCCTGCACTCGCTGGCAGCGATGCGCTGATGACATCAAAGGTCCTCGCGCAAGTAATTAGCGCGGGTGGATATGACTTAGTTATCTGCGGAACTGAAAGTACAGATGCTCGTATGAGCGTTGTACCAGCGATGATCAGCGCTCGCCTTGGTTGGGCGCAATTAACTTTCGCATCGAAGGTAGTTGTAGATCCAGCGACATCAAAGGTCTCTATCACTCGCACCACAGAAGCTGGCATAGATGAGATGTCTTCATCTCTTCCGGCAGTGTTGAGCGTTGTTGAGAAGATCAACGAGCCACGTTATCCATCATTTAAAGGAATCATGGCAGCAAAGAAGAAGACAATTGAATCTAAGGATCTCGCCGCACTTGGCGTAACCGCGGAAAGCGGTTGGTCTGAAGTTAAGGATGCAACCCCACGTCCTCCACGTGCAGCTGGCGTTAAAGTCACAGATGACAACGGCAGTGGTGCAGAAGCGTTTGTTAATTTCCTAGCAGAGAAGAAGTTGATATGAGCACAGTATTGATTCTTGCCGAT
>CAZNEQ010000087.1:0-4833 GCA_964572265.1 uncultured Candidatus Planktophila sp. | reverse complement strand
CCAGTCTTAGGAACTGGTGCTTCGGCGTGCGGGTTCAAGTCCCGCCTCCCGCACATATATTTCTCTCATGGCTAAACCATCTCGCGCAAAGGTAAAGAAACTCCAGTCGGAGGCGATGCGCGCTGCAGCTGAAAGAAGAGCAGAGAAAGCCGCTGCGAAGTGTGCAGTGACTCGAGGCGAAGTAGATCTCGATGCATATGCTGAAGTTGATGGAGCCTGGCGCGAAATAGGTTTAGCAGCCCCTGCTCGACGAGCGCTTATTGATGACGGACTTTATAAAGTCAGCGACCTAAGAAAGGTTTCGTTAGCCGCATTGAAGGAACTTCACGGCATGGGACCAAATGCGATTCGAATTCTTGTCGCCGAAATGAAGAAGCAAGACATCAGCTTTAGAAGTTAAATAAGTTATTTGAGCTTGGGAAGTTCCGTGAGGAAGCGGAATTAAACAATAAAGCTATAGGCCAAGAGCGCAGCGCCGATTACTGAGATTGCTATTGCTGCTGCCTTAGTTTCTAATAATTTCTTACCAGGCGCGATCAGAGAGACCGCTAAAAGCAATCCACCAGGAATCACAAGAGCAAGGCTCTTCATCAGGTTTGCTTCGGCACCGGTTTGATAACGCAAATTGATTAATCCAACCGCGAGAGCTGCGTATGCGCCCATTCGATAGTTGTTGATTCGCTGGTTATTCATGGTTAAAGAGTAATAGCCAAGGGCGCCGATTTCTCGACGCCCTTGGCTATTTATTCAATTATTTAATCAGTTATTACCTAAGTAATAGATGATTAGTGATCAGCAGCCATTCCTTCGGCATGTGACTTCATACGTGCAATCTTGAGGATTGTTAGACCGAATACACACTTAGCAAGGATGTCTGCTGTTGTGTAACCAACCTGGATTGCAACGAATGAGTTCGCTGTTGCATCACCAACAATGTTGAAGATGTACGCGATTGGGTATACACCCCATGTTGCGATAAGGAGAAGACGTAGACGCTTCACTGTATCTGCAACGCCCGCTGGCTGACGATCCAATGACTTTGTGAGCTCATTGAATAGTACGTAGAGGATGTAGAGGAATGGAATTGTTGAAAGCACACCGTAAAGAACCTGTGTGTTTTGATCTGATGAAATCTCACCTGGGTAACCAAGAGCGATCATCGCAGCAGATGCTGGGACGAGACGCATGATGAGTGACTTAGCAACTTCCTTAGCAAGTGCCAATACAGCGATTACCTCAACGAGAAGTAGTGGAACTGTGAGTAGCCAATCTACATAACGGTATGCCTCGTTGAATGAACCATGGTCGCCTGAAACGTTCACCATAAATCCATCTGAAGCTTCACCAAATGAGTTAAAGATTCTCCAGTAGTGGTAGCCAGCAATGAATGTAACCATTGATGACATTACGAGAGCATTACGGTACTTAGGTAGAACTCGTGACTGTGAGACTAATGTGTAGACAGTGCATGCGAGCATTGAAACCAAACCGAGTGAGAACATGTTGTAAACAAGGTTCCACTGGTTGCTATTGAGCGTAACTGACATATCTCCTGAGCCTTTCCTGACTCTTCATCAGTGCGAATCGTTTGATCCGTAAGACCGAGAGGTCGCGGGTAAGCCCAGGGCATCCTTGACCTTCGATAAATGAAAGTGTGAACCTGTTGCGAAGGATTTGCATCTTAAAAAGGGGTCAATTTCGATGAATTCTGATACTGAGCAGTAACTACACGCTCAAATTCGGGATCTTTTTTACAGAATCTCCTGAAGCAGGCTTTCAACGCGCGCCTTTATTTCATCTCTGATAATGCGTACCGGCTCGATTCCTTGGCCAGCCGGGTCATCGAGCTTCCAATCTTCATAGCGCTTGCCTGGGTAATACGGGCAAGCGTCGCCGCATCCCATCGTGATGACAACATCTGATTGTTGCACTGCCTCAGGGGTCAGGATTTTCGGCTTCTGATTGGCGATATCGATGCCAAGTTCGAGCATCGCTTCCACCGCTATCGGATTAATCAAATCTTTTGGTGCAGATCCAGCCGAGAGAACTTCTACGCGATCGCCGCCGAGTTCGCGCATAAAGCCTGCCGCCATCTGCGAACGCCCAGCATTATGGACACAGACAAACATGATTGTTTTCTTCTCGCTCATTACTTTTTCGCTTTCTTATTGAGAGTCGTAAAGAGTGCGTATCCCAGAGCTGCGCCAATAATCTGGAATGGAATAAAGGTTGCTGCTGATTGTGGCGCAATCCCGGCAAAGCTATCTGAGAATGTACGACCGATTGCGATTGCTGGGTTGGCAAAAGAAGTCGAGGATGTGAAGAAATAGGCGGCAAAAATCCAGCTCGCTACACCTATTGCAATAAATCGACCACTCTCAATTGTAGAGAGTTGATAAATCACAAAGATAAGACCTGCTGTGGCAATAACTTCACTAAGGAGAAGATTACCGCCATCGCGGTTCTTGCCCGAGATGTAAATTGCCGGATGCTGATAGAGGAGATTGGCAATGATTGTTCCGGCGATGGCACCGAGTGCTTGCAGAGCAATAAAAGCTGCAGTTAAGGCGAGAGAAAGTTCTTTGCGGAAGAATGCGATACCACTGACGACCGGATTGAAATGTGCACCGCTGATTGGAGCAAAGAGGGTGATGAACAGCCAGAGCGCCGCTCCAGTTGCTGCCGCATTAATCAGCAACTGAACGCCGATGTCACGCGTCAGGTTTTCCGCCATGATCCCTGACCCCACAACAACAAGTGCCAAGGTTGCAGTACCGCTGAACTCGGCAATCAACTTCTTCATGGCAGAAGGCTATGGGCAGAAAACGGCCTGACCCTACGTAATGTGAGTGAACAAAAGGTAAATATTTGTTCGATTCATTAAGTACTCTTTCTCAATGCGCGCACAGTTAAAGGAGCTCCACACTCATAAGGGCTTCACCATGCTCGCCTCTGCTCGCTTTGTATCTAATGTGGGAAATGGCATGTCCCCCATCGCCCTTGCATATGGGGTTCTCAGTATTCCTGGCGCCGATGGCGGCGATCTCAGTTTGGTGATGGCGGCGCGCTATTTCCCGCTCGTTGCTTTCATGTTATTCGGCGGCGTATTCGCAGATCGATTCCAGCGAAACCGCATTGTTGGAGCGGTCGACATCATTGGAAGTTTCACCGCAGCTGCCAGTGCTATTTCATTTATTGGCGGATTTCCTCACGTTGGTATTTTGATTGCCATGGGAGCGCTCTTTGGAATCCTTAATGCGCTCTGGTGGCCAGCGATGTCAGGCGTGCTGACAGAGATTGTCCCTAAAGAAAAACTGCAAGAGGGTAACGCTGTCATTGGATTAGTGAGCAACCTCGGCTATATCTTTGGCACGCTCACTGGCGGAATTCTGGTTGCCTCATTTAATCCAGGATGGGCGCTTTTAGGAGATGCCTTCACCTTCTTCATTGCAGGAGTGATTGTCTGGAATCTCAAACTTGCCAGCAAAACCCGAGTTGAAAGCCCAGGAATCTTGCATGACCTAATTGTGGGTTGGCGTGAATTCATCTCACGCTCTTGGGTAATCACAATGGTGCTGACATTTGCCTTTATCAATATGTCTTTTGAGTCCATGATGCAGGTGCTTGGACCCCTCAATTTCAGCGATCCTGAGACCGGCCCACGGTATTGGTCGCTCAATCTCGCTGGAATGACTGCCGGCATGATGATTGGTGGATTTATCGTGCTTAAGATGAAATTTAAGCGCCCACTCTTTATCACCATGATTCTTATTGCGCTCTCACCTATTTGGGATTTCTCGCTAGCGCTTGGATTCCCGTTGATTTTCTCCGTGCTCGCAGCAGTTTTCTCTGGACTCACTATTGAGTTCTTTATGGTGACTTGGAATACCTCACTACAGACCCATATTCCAGAAGAGTCATACTCTCGAGTGAACGCATACGACGCACTTGGTTCGTACGGTATTGCACCTATCGGTGTTGTAATCGCAGGACCACTGGCTCATCATTTTGGAGTGAGCAACTTATTGATTGCTACCGGCGTCGTGACCTTCCTATCAGCCTGCGCCGCGCTATCAGTTAAGTCGGTGCGAAACCTCTCCAACGCGTAGGCTCGTTCCATGAGCCACCCAATAAGCAATGAGCCGGCAGCTGAAAACTCCCCTATCGCTCCACCAAAGCTTCGCGGATGGTTTCATCTCGGAGCAACACCTGCAGTCATCATCGCCTCATTAGTTCTCTTCATCTTAAGTAAAGAATCACTGAAGTTTGCAGTGGCACTTTATTCAATTACTGCAATCATGTTGTTTAGCGTCTCAGCGATTTACCACCGCGTTCCATGGTCACCGGCGAAGAAGAAGATGTGGCGTAGGTGGGATCATGCAAACATCAACCTCTTGATTGCCGGTTCGTACACGCCATTCGCGGTTGCTTTGCTCGAACCGCGTGATCGCAATATGTTGTTAGGAATAGTTTGGGCTGGCGCTCTCTTTGGAGTTGCGATCAGAGTCTTCTGGATTGGTGCACCGCGTTGGCTTTATGTGGCTAACTATTTAGTACTGGGTTGGGTTGCAGTTGTGTACACCCCACAGCTCTACGACCGCGGCGGGCTGTGGGTCCTCATCCCTATCTTGGTTGGCGGGCTGCTCTATTCCATCGGCGCAATCTTCTATGCGCTTAAGAAACCTGGCCGGGCTGCCAAGTACTTCGGCTTCCATGAGCTCTTCCATATCTTTGTCCTCGCCGCTTGGATCAGCCAATACCTCGCTATCTGTTTCGCTATTTATCGGTCACGATAAATAGCGTTGAGGGCGCTAGGGCTATTTATCGGTCACG
>CAZNEQ010000086.1:0-5057 GCA_964572265.1 uncultured Candidatus Planktophila sp. | reverse complement strand
ACTTTCAACCGGTAGCCGATAAGTTCTTTGCTCTCACCGCCGAGCAACCATATGGAGGCGCTGCGCTCTGCATCTATCAGAACGGCCTGCCTGTTCTCGATATCTGGGCTGGCGAGCAGCGACCAGGAGTTGCGTGGGAAGAGAATACAAAGTCTGTTGTCTTTTCGACTTCAAAAGGGTTGTTATCAATCATTGGGCATCATTTGATTCAACAGGGATTACTTGATCCTGATGAGAAAGTTGCACATTACTGGCCAGAGTTTGCCGCAAACGGCAAAGAGAACATCACGGTTGCGATGATTATGCGACACCGTTCGGGACTAAGTGCTGTACGTGAAGACCTGACCTTCGAGGATATGTTGAAGCTCACCCCCGTGGAAGATGCACTTGCTCGACAGAAGCCAATCTGGGAACCGGATACAGGATTCCTTTACCATGCCGGAACAATTGGCCATTTACTCGGCAAGATTTTTTTCAATATTACGGGCAAGCGCCTCAATCAGTTGTTACAAGAAATCATCGCTACACCTCTAGGAGTCGAAGCATATTTTGGGACCCCGGCCAACATTGAAAATGAGATTACGCATTTGAAGAGTGATGATGCGCCCTTGATTGATTATCCATTTGAATCACCGTTGTATTGGAACCGACGAGCAATGTCGTTTGGAAAAGCGTTTGTCGGAAATGTCGATGACTTTGATGGGGGCTTCAATGATCCTCGCGCACATCAGATGGAGTTTGCCGGAGCAGGTGGAATTATGAATGCGCGTGCGATTGCCAAGACTTATTCAGCGCTTGTACAAGAGACAGATGGTGTTCGAATTCTTAGCGACGAGACAATCACGAAAGCAATCTCGCGGCCGAATATCGGGCCGAATATCTTCGGTGATCCCGCGCCATATCCAATCCATTCGCTTGGATTCATCGTTGCAAACCCAGTGCACTCCCCAGTCTTGAGCGATACAACCTTTGGCCATGATGGATTAGGCGGCCAGCAAGGATTTGCCGACCAAGATCACAAAATTGGCTTCGGATACTGCACCAACTGGATTCCGATGGTCGCCGATGGGATGGCTCGCCACCGTGAAATTACAAAGGTATTAGCTGAGGTAATCAATCGCTAGGCAGATGCGCGCTTGAGGCGATCGCGAATCGCAATCGCAATTCCATCGCCTTCAGGTTGGATGACGACAACCTGATCGATTCCTTGTGCATCAGCTTCGCGAAGTGCGCCATAGAGCTGACGAGCAAAATCTTCATTGTTAATTGGTGATGCAAGACGAACGACACCTTCAGGTGTCGGTGTTGTGTTTAATGCAATCAACCCATCGCCCGGGCGCGGATAGCCATCGAGTATAACTTGAGCAGATGGCGCATAGTGGTGTTCGAGTGAACCACTGACTCGAATCACATCATCTCGATTTACAACCTTAACTCCAGTGACCGCTTCAATCATTTCCACGGTAATTGCGCCAGGTCGCAGAATACGTGGAGCATCTGCGGTGCAATCGATAATTGTTGATTCAACACCTACCTGTGAAGGACCTCCATCGAGAATTAAATCGTCTGGGTTCATGTACTCACTGAGTTCTTCCGCTACCGCTTGGGATGTGGTGGGAGAGACATGGCCAAAGCGATTGGCGCTAGGAGCGGCTACACCTTTGCCACCAATTTTCTTAAACTCATTTAAGAATGCAAGTGCGAGCGTATGGTCAGGAACGCGCAATCCGACAGTATCTTGTCCCCCAGTAATAAAGTCCTTTGCTAAGTCGCTTCGCTTGAGGATCAATGTCATCGGCCCTGGCCAAAAAGATCGTGCAAGATCAATTGCATAATCTGGAATATCTTCCGACCACTGCCCAATATCTTGTGCTTCTGCGAGATGCACTATTAGCGGATGATCCGCCGGGCGACCCTTGACTTGATAAATTCGAGCGACTGCATCGCTGTTGGTGGCATCTGCCCCGAGGCCGTAGACCGTCTCAGTTGGGAAAGCAACCAGACGTCCCGCCTGTAACTGCGCGGCAGCGCCAGCGAGGGCATCTGCGGTGCAGTGTGAGATGAATTGCCCCTGAGTCATAGGTGTAATTATCCCCCTAAATTGCGAGAAGATAACCACATGGAATCGAACGGCAGAATCAAGGTATTGCAGATTATCGCCCGCATGAATGTGGGTGGCCCTGCCGTGATTGTTGCTGACTTGATGCGCGGCCTTGATCCCACTCGCTTTGATCAAGTTCTTATCACTGGTTACTGCGACGTTAACGAGGCTGATTATCTGGAGACGGTTGCTACTGATGTAACGGCGATTCGAGTAGGTGGCCTTGGCCGTTCTATTTCGCCGATGGCAGACCTGCGCGCATTCTTCTCATTAGTTGCGCTGATTCGTCGCGAACGCCCTGACGTTGTCCATACACATACTGCGAAGGCCGGAGTATTGGGCCGCCTTGCAACAATTCTCTCGGGCAGTAAAGCTCTTCGCATACACACCTTCCATGGCCATTTACTTCATGGATATTTCGCTGGCTGGAAAGTTCGCTTGGTAATTGCAATCGAGAAGTTATTGGCAACAAAGACAGATGTACTCATCGCGGTTGGCAATCAAGTAAAGGATGATCTCCTTGCAGCAGAGATCGGTAAGCCAGACCAGTATCGCGTCTTCTTCCCAGGTCTTCCTGCTCCGGCAGAGATTGACCCGCGCGATGCACGCAGAAGTCTCGGCTTAGATGCAGAGAAAATTTACTGCACCTTTGTCGGGCGACTTACGCAAATCAAACGCCCCGACCGGCTTTTAGATGTTGCCGCAGCATGTGTTGCGCGTGGCTTAAATCTTCACTTCCTTATCGCTGGTGAAGGAGAGCTTTTTGAAAGCTCAAAAGCAAGAGCGGAACGTGAAGAACTTCCCATTACCTTCTTAGGTTGGCGTAGCGATATTGATCAACTCTTTGCTGCAAGCGATATGGCGATATTGACCAGCGATAATGAAGGTATTCCACTAACTCTGATTCAAGCAGCATTTGCAGGGATTCCCATAGTTGCAACAAAGGTAGGCTCCATCGCAGATATCGTTGTTGATGGCGAGACTGGTTTCCTCACCTCAACTCAGGCTGGAGCGATGGCAAGTGCCCTCAGCGCCCTCGTAACTGATGATGAGCTTCGTTTTGAACTCGGTTCTGTTGGAAAAGCACATGCTCGGCGACATTTTTCATTAGAAAAATCACTGGCTGACCATTCATCTCTCTATGAGGTTTCACAGAATCGATAAGCCATACTACGGGTATGACAACATCACTTATTAAGAAGTCACTTCTCCTTGTAGCACCACTTGCCCTTGTCGCAACAGTATTTGCGCCAGTAACAGCCTACGCTGCTGCTTCGACTCGTTACATCACTGTGAGCGCAGAAGGCACAGTAAAGGTTGCACCCGATGCAGTGCGCCTGACCGCTACCGTCTCAGTTGTTGCACCATCCAACAAAGAGGCCCTCGCTGCAACTTCAACTAATGCAGCTGCTGTTCGCAAAGCACTTCTCGCTGCTGGCATCTCTACTAAAGATATTGCTACCCAGAACATCACTGCCTACCCTGAATACCGTTATGACAATAATGGTGGCTCAACGCTCACTGGCTATCGCGGATCACAGGTCTTCTCAGTGGTCATTCGCGCAGCATCTACCGCTGGCGCCGTCGTTGACGCTGTTGTCGCAGCTGGTGCTGACGCCGTTCAGATCAATTCGGTCTCACCATTTGTACTCGATGCCGCAAAGGCCACAGAATCAGCTCGCGCAGTTGCAGTAAAGAACGCTAAGGCAAAGGCAACCTCTTACGCCAAGTTGATGGGTGTAAAGCTTGGCAGAGTCAACTACCTCGTAGAAAACGGTAGCCCATCAATCTCTGTACCAATCTTTGCCGCCACCGCAAAGGCTGAAGCCGATGCAGCAACAGTAGTGGACCTCGGTCAGCAAGATGTGACCGTCTCCATCACAGTGCAGTGGGCTCTCTAATTGCAAGAAGGTTCAAAGCGTCTACAAGGGGTCCTTCGATCTCTTGTTAATGAGGGCTCACTTACTCAAGAACAATCTGAGTTAGTGGGTTCTCGCTTTGATGCTCTTGAGGGATCTGATTCGCGCAAGAGTATCTTCGCGGAAATCGCTGCCTATCTAGGTGGTGCTTTTATTGTGATTGCAGCAATCTTCTTAGCAGCAACAATTTGGGATGAAGCACCTCGCGCCGCTCGAGTCGGTTCACTTGTTGGGCTCTCTATTCTTCTCTTGGTTATATCGCACCTGCTGAGTGATGTAAATGCGATGCGCCTTCGCCTAACCAGTGTGCTCTCCATGGCTGCTGCAATCTCTGCGACCGCCGCGATTGCCTTCTCATACGAATCAGGAAATAGCGCACCGTGGGGACCATTTCTTGCTGGAGCAATAATTTCACTCTACTCATTTATTCGTTACCGCCATGAGATTTTGCATATCGGTGCATATGGCTATCTCTTTATTACTGGATTTATGATTCTAAGTATTTTTGGAGAGATAGAGCCTGAAGATAGCGTTGCATATCCGATGTATTGGGTAATTCTCGCCAGCATCTGGCTTTACATCGCTTACCTTCGAATGATTGATCAGACGCTCGCCTATTTGATTAGCGCTGCAACACTCTTTATCGCGACTCAATTCCTCTTCGCAACTGATCATCGCCTTATCTCTTATCTCGTTGCGATAACTTCTGCATCAACTTTAGCTCTGCTATTTTTCCGTGAACGTCGCTGGCCATTGATGCTCGGGGCTGTTGTAATCACAACCTTCTCCACTGGCGAGTTTGTCGCTGCAACCTTGGGAGGCTCCCTCGGTGCTCTCCTTGGGCTCTTGGCTGCTGGAATCGCTCTCATCACCACATCAATGGTGGCAATTCGTAAAGCCCAGCGCTCCTAATTCGCACCCGATATCGACCAAGAAGCGGGTTTGGAGCATGAGTGCCGAGCCTGTATTCTTTCCCAGCCTCGAACGTCCCCATCGTCTAGGGGCCTAGGACATCGCCCTTTCACGGCGGTAACACG
>CAZNEQ010000085.1:0-5069 GCA_964572265.1 uncultured Candidatus Planktophila sp. | reverse complement strand
TTGTTGCTTGACGTTCGGCATCAGAGAAGTAAGCAGGAACAGTAATAACTGCATCTGTAACAGTTTCTCCGAGATATGCCTCAGCATCGCGCTTTAATTTTTGTAGAACGCGTGCAGAAATTTCTTGTGGTGTGTACTTCTTGCCATCAATATCTTGTGTCCACGAAGTACCCATGTGACGCTTAACGGAACGAATTGTGCGTTCTACGTTTGTCACTGATTGACGCTTTGCAACTTCACCAACAAGGACTTCGCCATTCTTTGCGAATGCGACGATCGATGGGGTTGTGCGAGCGCCTTCTGCGTTTGCAATAACTGTTGGCTCTCCACCTTCGAGAACTGATACGCAGCTATTTGTTGTTCCTAGGTCGATTCCGACTGCTCTAGCCATTGTCTTTGCTCCTCTTACCTGTTGTTATCTCCCGAGCCAGGGTGGGTCGGGGCTTACCGATAACCTGAGTTGATATTACCCAAAGAGTTGAGTCGTTGCGACTCAGGTTTCTTGATAGGTAGAACAGGGGAGGTTGGGAGAATATTCCCGGTGGGTTAAGGGGTGTGGAATCAGCCGTAGG
The DNA here is from genome assembly GCA_964572265.1 of uncultured Candidatus Planktophila sp. GTDB lineage: Bacteria > Actinomycetota > Actinomycetes > Nanopelagicales > Nanopelagicaceae > Planktophila. Next base: position 4,497 of record CAZNEQ010000085.1, on the reverse strand, counting down.
TATCTCGAGGGCCGCGGCCGTTAGAGACTGAGCGGAGCCCTTTCTTCCAACTGGGCGCTTGTGGGCCGATAAATCGGATCGCCTCCACAAGGGCACCGGGAGCGCTCGATTGGATAGTCTTTAAAACATCACCCTGGGTGAGGGTTAATTGGGTGGCCCATGCGGTGGATGAGCATTGCACCAGCAACTTTCCATCAATAAGCGAGATGGGTTCGGTGTGGCTAGCAATATCGCCGCCGACGATTGTTGCCCAGGTGGCGAAGAGGTTACCTTCAGCTAAACCTGAATCCCATTCGCGATCTTTGACGAGATCTTCCAAGATGTTGGCGACCAAGGTGGGATCTCCTGGGGCTTGGCCGCGCTCTGGCCGTGGGCGGGACTTCTTCACAAAACCAGTCTTGTAGCTGCGGAAGAGATCGAGGGCAAGGTCGCGCTTAGCCATTACCTGCCTCCTTACCGACCTGACTTGAACTTACCTGACCGGGGGCCACGTAGAACTTTGCAGACAATAGCTCTGGAGGTAGGTCGCTTTCAACAGCTGTGGTGATAATTGTTTGTTCTGCCAACTGTGTCACGGCGGTAAGTTGTTGGCGACGTTGATTATCAAGCTCGGCGAAAATATCGTCGAGGATTAAAACTGGGTCGGCGCCTTCTGATTTAAGAAGTGTGTAACTACCAATACGAAGCGCAATTGCCATCGACCAAGATTCGCCGTGGCTTGCATAACCTTTTGCTGGAAAATCTCCAAGTTGAAGATGGAGATCATCGCGATGTGGACCAATCAAAGATGCGCCGCGGTCCATCTCTTGTTTAATGACTTCAGTTGCACGTAGTTGGAGGATCTCCACATTAGTTGCAACATCGGCAGTTAAACCTTCGGTGGAAGATTTATAAGAAATAGATGCTGGTTTTACCTCATTGAGGTTTCGATAATGTTCTGCAACATATGGATTGAGGTCATCTACTAACTTCACGCGCTCTGCAGATAGCTCTGCGCCGAATTTAATCAGTTGTTCTGTCCATGGTTCCAGCGCGCTTTGTGGTGCACGTGTTTTTAATAAAGTATTTCGTTGACGTACAACGCGATCATAATCAGAGATAACTCCAGCAAGTCTCGGTGACTGTGTGATAAGTAATTTATCTAAGAAGTTGCGGCGGTCAGTGGGTTCGCCTCGTACTAAATCGAGATCTTCTGGTGAGAAATAAACTATCTGGAGCGCGCCAAGAATTTCTCTTTGCGATTTAACTGCATTGCCATTTAAGCGTGCGCGGTTTGCTTTACTCGCATTGATTTCAAGATCTACTTGGAGGGAACGTTGATCGCGTTCAATCTCTGCGCGGATGATTGCTTGGTCGCTGCCCAGCGCTAATAGTGGTTGGTTTGTTGAAACTCGGTGCGACGAAAGATAAGCGAGATAAATCAAGCTCTCTGCGATATTTGTTTTACCAGAGCCGTTATTACCAATGAAGGTGGTCGGCCCTGGTGCGAACTCAAGCTCTAGCTCTTTATAGGAGCGAAAGTTAGTTAGCGCTAGGCGTTTAACGCGCATCAGAAAAGGTGCTTCTTATGAGGCGTAACGCATCGGCATCAACAAGTACTTATAGCTATCGATAGATGCGCCGTTTGGTTCGGTGCGGCCTGTGAGGATAGCTGGCTTGTTTGAGCCGGTAAATGAGATCTGTACAAATGGAGTTCCTACTGCTTGGAGTCCATCTGCTAAGAATGTTGGGTTGAATGCGATTGAGATTGGTTCGCCGTTAAGGAGAACATCAATAGTCTCAGTTGCTTGCGCTTCTTCTCCAGTGCCTGCCTCTAGTGAGACTCCACTGTCAGCAAATTCAAGGCGAAGCGGAATTGTTTTATCGGCAACGAGTGCAACACGACGTACAGAGTCTAAAAATGGGGCAACTTCAACAACAGCGGTTGTTGAAGCCTCAGTTGGAAGAAGGTGGCGGTATGGGGGGAATGTTCCATCCAACATGCGTGATGTCATTGATTTTCCACCACCGGCAAAACCTGCGAGGCGATCATTACTCATCGCAGGTGCAAATGAGAGAGAAACTTCTTTTGATCCCACAAGTGATTTAGCTGCATCTGCAAGGGTGCGAGCGCGCATAAGTGCTGAGGTGGAAAGTCCTGGTGTAGCTGGGTTCCAATTAAATTCACGTACTGCAAGTCGGTAACGATCTGTTGCGGCGAGAGTGACTTTATCTTCTTCAATCTCTACATGAACGCCGGTAAGTGTAGGAAGTGAATCATCTCGCCCGGCGGCGATAGCTACCTGCGCAACTGCGTTTGCAAAAGTATCGCTAGCAACTAACCCTGTGCGTTCTGGAAGCTCTGGAAGGTTCGGGTATTCAGAGAGTGAAAGTGTAGGAAGTGTGAACTTTGCTGATCCTGACGTTACTAATACACGTGAACCGTCGAGAGTAATGGTGATTGGTTTATTAGGAAGTGATCGTGAAATCTCAGCGAGTAACTTTCCTGGAACAAGTACTTCACCTTTTTCAAAAATATCTGCGGTGAATTCTGATTTCGAGGATGTCTCTAGATCTGAAGCGGAGAGAATTACCTGATCGCTAGTTGCGTCGATTTTGATACCAAGGAGCTCGGTTTTAATAGGGCGGGTGGAGAGTGAACGTGATACCCAGTTAACCCCATCGGTTAACGCCTGTTGATCTACAGTAAATTTCATGCCGGAGCCCTCATCTCATTGGTCAGGCAATCAAAGCCCTTAAGGTTGGAAAGTTTGGCATATAAGTGAGGATTAAAGGAATGGGAGTTAAGAGATGAGTGTGCCCACAGGTTCGTTTGGGGAGAGAGATATTTATATATAAAGATAGTAGTAATAGGTAAAGCCCTTTCCTGTGGGTAATTAGTAAAAGTGCTGTTCAGAACCTATTTCTTATCCTGTGAAGTTGTGGATAAAACAGGTTAAGCTGTGGATAAAGTGAGGTGAGATCTTACAGCGCTACTTTCTTGAGAGTGAAAACAAGTTTTTTTAAGCGGAAAAGCTACTTATACCCACATTTATACCGCGATATCCACAGTTATCCACACCTTTTCCACATCTGGGGGTAAAGCGGTTAAAACGGACAACCCTTCAGTGGTCATTTAATACAAGCGGTTGAGAGCGAGAAAACCGGCAGCTTATGAAGTCTTCTTCAACTTCAAGGTGATCTCAGTGACCGAGTTGAAGTGTGCGCGGCGCTGATTCATCAACTCGCGAATCTTCCGGTCAGCATGCATCACTGTGGTGTGGTCGCGCCCACCAAAAGTTTGGCCGATTTTCGGGAGAGACATATCGGTGAGTTCGCGACAGAGATACATCGCAATCTGACGCGCCTCAACTAGAGCTCGTGAGCGAGATGTCCCACAGAGATCTTCCAACGTCAATCCGAAGTGAGCCGCAGTCTGTCCCATAATCGCTTCGACGGTGATTTGAGAGTTACTTTCATTAGGGATCAAATCACGGAGAACTATCTCAGCTAAACCAAGATCAACTGGTTGACGGTTAAGACTTGCAAAAGCAGTGACACGAATCAAAGCGCCTTCGAGTTCGCGAATATTGGTAGAGATTTTACTTGCGATGTATTCAAAGACCTCATCGCTTACATTTAACTTATCTTGCGCTGCTTTCTTACGAAGAATCGCAATACGGGTCTCTAACTCAGGTGGTTGGATATCGATAGTAAATCCCCACGCAAAACGAGTGCGGAGTCGATCTTCCAACGTTGTTAATTTTTGCGGTGAACGATCTGATGTAATAACAATCTGTTTCTTAGCATTATGTAGAGTGTTAAAGGTGTGGAAGAACTCTTCTTGAGTGCGCTCTTTATTCTCTAAAAATTGAATATCATCAATAAGTAGAACATCTAAATCGCGATATCTACGCTGAAAAGAAGTTGCTTTATCATCGCGGATAGAGTTAATAAAATCATTTGTAAACTCTTCTGAAGAAACATAACGCACACGAATATTAGGAAAGAGTTCGCGAGAATATGCACCGATAGCGTGCAGCAAGTGAGTCTTACCAAGGCCTGAATCACCATAGATAAAGAGTGGGTTGTATGCCTTCGCTGGACCTTCTGCAACCGCAATTGCGGCAGCGCGAGGAAGACGGTTTGATCCACCAGTAACAAAAGTTTCAAATGTATACCGCTCATTTAATTGTGAACCAAGTGCATCTACATTTGTATAAGACGATGTTGTTGGAGTTGCTTCGCGACCGGTTCCTGGCCGTGGGACCTCAACTGTGACAGTTGGCTCTGGTAGATCTGCGAGTTCGATGGTCTCATCGATCATCACTGCGATATTTGCCGGTCCGCCGAGCTCTTGAGAGAGAACTTCATTGACTACTGGGCGAAGGCGGGATTCGAGAACATCCTTTGCGAAAGCATTAGGAGCAGCTACCAAGAGCGAAGCTGGCCCATCCTCGTTAGGGACGAGGCCAAGCGGCTTGGTCATCGCCAGAAAGGCGCGATGTTGAGGTTCGC
>CAZNEQ010000084.1:0-5179 GCA_964572265.1 uncultured Candidatus Planktophila sp. | reverse complement strand
ACCTATAACCGCCTCGCACTTTCGTGGGGAATCGAACCAATGATTTCTCCGATGGTGAAGCACACAGATGACATGGTGCTTCAGGCTGACCGGATGTTGATTGAGACTAAGCGCGCTGCCATCGGCGAGCAAGTTGTCATTGTCGCTGGTGCACCTCCAGGAATTCCAGGATCTACCAATGCGATGCGCGTTCACACTGTGGGCGATGCCGTTAATGGTGTAGTTCCGGCTTACAAGTAATCTCTTTCTTCGGGTAGGATGCGCAGGCAAAGCCTCGGTACTCCAACGGTAGAGAGGGCAGTCTCAAACACTGCATAGTGTCGGTTCGAATCCGACTCGGGGCACATGTCAGCTACACCCATTCGTATCCTCGTCGCTGAGGATGAAGCCCTTATTCGGATGGACCTTGTCGAAATGTTGCAAGAGGCCGGCTACCTTGTCTGCGCCGAAGCCACCAATGGCGAAGAGGCGATTGCACTCGCGACTGAACATAAGCCTGATCTCTGCATTCTTGATGTGAAGATGCCGGTTCTTGATGGAATCTCAGCTGCTGAAAAATTAATTTCCATCGCCCCTGTCTTGATGCTCACCGCCTTCAGTCAACGTGAACTCGTAGAGCGCGCCCGAGATGCAGGGGTAATGGCCTATGTAGTCAAACCCTTCTCTATCGGCGACCTGGTTCCAGCCATTGAAATCGCAATGAGCCGCCATGCCCAAATGCGTTCATTAGCCGAGGAAGTAGCGGATCTGCAAGAGCGTCTTGAGACCCGAAAGATTATTGACCGCGCTAAAGGAATCCTGATGAAGGCGCTCAATCTCTCTGAGCCAGAGGCATTTAGCTGGATTCAGCGGGCAGCGATGGATCGTCGCTTGACGATGAAAGAGGTCGCGATGGCCGTCATCTCTCCCGAGGCTGCCCTCGATAAGTAGGCCTTGAATAGGCCTTGCAAAGGCGCTTCTCACTCCGTGAGATGAGCTCAATCGTAATCAAAAAGTAACCTCCCACGCTCGCTTTTTGCGACTCCCGCCTTGTGGGGGCTCACCCGACCCCAGTACGATTTGGGCTTCCCTGTCCCGGGACTATGCACGATGAAAGGCAATACATGAAGAAGAACAAGGTAATCGCGCTTGCGGTTACAGCTGCATTCGCAGCAGGAACAGTTGTTGCTGTAGCTCCGGCTACTGCAGCTTCTAAGAAGCAGGAATTCACAATCGCTTACCAGGGTCCTCTCTCAGGTGGAGAAGCATCAACTGGTATCGATGAGCAGAACGCTGTTAAGTACGCAATCAAGGTATTCGAAGCAGCCAACCCTAACTTCAAGATCAACCTCGTCTCAGTAGATGACGAAGGAGATCCAGCTGTTGCTTCAAAGGTTGCTCCTGGAATTGGCGCAAACAAGAAGATCATCGGCCTTGTTGGTCCTGCATACTCAGGCGCAACAATTGCTTCACTTCCTTACTACAAGGCAGGAAAGCTTCCTTTGATCTCACCATCTGCAACTCGCGTATCTCTTACAGATCCTAAGAGCCCAACAGCGAAGTCAGATTACGGTCGCCCAGTATTCCACCGCGTTGTTCGTACAGATGATAAGCAGGGTCCAGCTCTCGCTAAGTACGCAACAAAGGATGTTGACAATGCAAAGGTATTTATCTTTGACGACCAGTCTTCATACGCTGTCCCATTGGCAGGATATGTAAAGGCTGCTCTTAAGTCAGCTGGCGCAACACTCGTTGGAACAGATTCAGTTCCAAACACAACAACAGACTTCTCACCAACACTTGCAAAGATCAAGTCATCAGGTGCAAACGTAGTTATCTACACTGGCTACTACAGCCAGGCAGCTATCTTCGTAAAGCAGCTCCGTGACTCAGGCTCAAAGGCTATCTTTGCTGGTGGCGACGGAGTCTTCAACCAGCAGTTTGCAGTTCTTGCAGGCGCAGCTGGTGAAGGTGCACGCCTCACAGGTGTAGCAGGTCTTGCTGATATCGATGAGAAGATCGCAGCTGACTTCAAGGCGAAGATCGGTGTATCTGCAGGTGTTTATGCAGTCGAGTCAATCGATGCAACAAACATCCTTCTCTCAGGAATCAAGGCGGGTCACCGTAACCGTCTTTCACTCCTTCGCTACGTCTCTAAGTACCAGGGTGAAGGCCTTGCTGGAACATCACTTGCATTCGATAAGAATGGTGATATTTCAGAGGGTGGATTCTCTGGCTTCCTCGTAACAGGCGGAAAGCTTGTCAACAAGGGTGCAGTTAAGTAAATCGACTGCTAGTTAAGTAGTAAACCCAATAGGCGCCTACGAATCTTTTTAGGTTCTAGGCGCCTATTGGCTTACTTTGCAAGGATAAATGAAGTAGATTCCAGCCACTCAAGTTAGTCAATCCTTAAAGGGGCGAGATGTTTAACGTTTTTATTGATCAGTTCTGGCAACTGACGATCTCGGGTATTGCCCTCGGATTCATCTATGTACTCATCGCACTCGGGTACACGATGGTCTACGGCGTACTTCGCATGATCAACTTCGCAAATTCAGAGATCTTTATGTGGGGAACATTCGGCGCGATCATCGCAAGCCGTGACCTCTTCGGTTACACACAGACATCAGAACCTGTCAGCGGTGGAAAACTAGCACTCGTTCTCTTCACCCAACTCTTCTTCTCAATGGCTTTCGCTGGCGTGACTGCAGTATTCGTTGAGTTCATCGCATATCGACGTCTGCGTGCACGCGGCACCAACCGCCTTGCAACTCTGATTTCGGCAATCGGTATCTCAATGGTTCTCAGCGAGATTGCACGTCTGATGACCGACTCACGTCCGGTTGGTTCACCGCGAATTCTTGAGAAGACAGTTCTCTTCGAGATTGGTGGCGCGCAGATTCGCCTCGATAACGTCATCACTATCTTCGCAGCCGGCTTGATCTTCATCATCCTTGAGCGCTTTATCAAGCTCTCTCGTATGGGTAAGGCAATCCGCGCAGTATCAATGAATGAAGATGCTGCGAAGTTGATGGGTATCAACCTCAACCGAGTCATCACCACAACCTTCTTGGTAGGTGGTCTTGCAACGGGTGCAGCAGCGTTCTTCTACATCACCGTCTTCGAGTACACCAAGTTCAATATTGGTTTCACCATGGGTCTCGCTGCATTTACCGCAGCGGTGATCGGTGGAATCGGAAATATCCGCGGAGCTTTCTTCGGGGGAGTAGCGCTCGGTCTCGCCGAGGTCTATGTCTCATCAATCCTCGGAACCCAGTGGAAGTCTGTGACTGTCTTTATCATCCTCGTTCTTATCCTTCTCTTTAAGCCATCTGGCTTATTTGGCGAAGCGATTACTCAGGCAAGGGCATAAGGTGAAAAATATGAAGCTCTATAACCTCCGTGATCACGGCGCTGAAATTTGGGAGCGCTCAGGACGCCCAGTTCGTGTTGCAATCGCACTTGGAGCAATCGCACTTGCTGCGATGCTTCCATTTGCTGGCGTATCGTTCTTGGCAACACCAATCGCCGCTTATGACTCTGTTCTTGTCTACCCAGTTGCGATCTTCGTATTGATGGCGCTTGGCCTCAATATCGTGGTCGGTAAGTCAGGAATGCTCGATCTAGGCTACGTTGCATTCTTTGCGATTGGCGCCTACACCATGGGAATCCTCGGAGTGAAGACCTCACTCAATACTTGGGAGATCATGCCAATCGGAATTGGTTTGGCGATGCTCGCAGGACTCCTACTTGGTCTACCAACACTTCGCCTTCGTGGTGATTACCTTGCAATCGTTACCCTCGGTTTCGGTGAAATCATCCGTATCGTTGCGCTCAACGTTAAGTGGACCAACGGTCCTGATGGAATCTCAGGTATTCCATCTCCACCAGCAATTGCTGGCCAAGAGTTCGATATCTTCAACCAGAAGATGTTCTTCTGGGTTGTTCTGATCATGATTCTTCTAACAATCTGGATGATTCGTCGCCTCTCAGTACGTCGTCCAGGTCGCGCTTGGGAAGCAATTCGCCAAGATGAAGATGTGGCAGAGCTCATGGGTGTTCGCACACTCAAGTACAAGATCTGGTCATTCGTTCTTGGTGCAGCAGTGGGTGGCGCAGCTGGCGTTCTCTACGCATCAAAGAACCTCTACATCTCACCTGAGATGTTTACTCTTAACGTCTCAATTCTGATTCTCGCCTGCGTTGTTTTCGGTGGAATCGGAAATATTTGGGGCGTTGTTGTTGGAGCGGCTCTCTTGGGTTACCTTCCAGACCGCATCCGCTTCATCTCAGATGCTCGCCTCTTGGTATTTGGCGCAGTACTTGTGATTGTTATGAACTTCCGTCCAGATGGACTCCTTCCACGTAAGAAGCGCGAGAAGGCAATTGTGAAGAAGGGGGCATCTGCGTAATGTCAAAGACGCTACTCAAGCTCGAAAACCTCACCATGAAGTTCGGTGGAGTTACAGCGCTCAGCAATGTCGATCTCGAAGTTAAAGAGGGCGAGATTCTCGCACTCATCGGACCTAACGGTGCTGGCAAGACAACTGTCTTTAACGTCATCACTGGTGTCTATCAGGCAACTGAAGGAACCATTCACTTCGATGGCCAGATTCTCAACGGCAAGAAGCGTTATGAGATCACAGGTCTCGGCGTTGCACGTACCTTCCAGAACATTCGCCTCTTCGGAGATATGACTGCTCTTGAAAATGTCATCACCGCAACAGATGTACATAAGAAGAGCGGACTCCTCGGAGCACTCTTCGGCACTCCTCGCGCACGTCGCGAAGAGCGCGAGAACCGCGCAAAGGCTCTTGAGATTCTCCAATTCATTGGAATCGATGAGTACGCAGATCGCCTGGCAAAGAACCTTCCTTACGGAGTTCAGCGTCGCCTCGAGATTGCTCGCGCACTTGGTACATCTCCTAAGCTCGTTCTTCTCGATGAGCCAGCTGCAGGCTTCAACCCACAAGAAAAGGTTGAGCTCGCTGCAACTATCAAGAAGATTCGGGACAAGGGCTACACAGTTCTTCTCATTGAGCACGATATGTCGCTTATCATGGGAATCTCTGATCGCGTAGCGGTTCTCGACTTTGGTCAGAAGATCGCCGATGCAACCCCATCAGTTGTCCAAAACGATCCTCGTGTTATCGAGGCTTACCTAGGAGTGCCTGCAGATGCGTCTTGAAATTAAAGATCT
>CAZNEQ010000083.1:0-5245 GCA_964572265.1 uncultured Candidatus Planktophila sp. | reverse complement strand
GCGCGGCAGATGGATCTCAACAAACAATCGTCAGCGTCGTAAGCGCACCAGCGCTTTTCCGTCGTTGGTATGCACATCGCGGCGGTGGCGCATTTGTCACTATCAATCGAGAGAACACAAAACGACTCCATGTCTCTGGCGTATCTAAGATTGAAGACGCATCCATCTCTTACTCTGATTTTCAAGGCTGGGGCGAAGCGCTAGAACCTTTCGAAGCTCTACTGAAGAAAGCATGGCGCACCCGTGGATATGGTGATTTCTGGTCACATATGTTGGTTGCTGAAGGAGCACTTGAGGTTGCCATCGAACCTCAATTGGCGCTGTGGGATATGGTCGCACTCGATCTTATTGTTACTGAAGCAGGTGGAAAATTCTCCAATACCGCCGGAGTTCCTGGGCCACATGGTGGCAATGGACTCTCTACCAATGGCGCGCTCCATCAATACATCGTTGATGCGCTGAGAAAGTAGCTCGCTATGGAAGATATTAAGATTGATCTCACGCACCATAAGCAACCGCAGCCTGAGCCAGCAGTAGATGTTGACTTATCTAAGAGCGCATTACTCCCCCAAACTTTTGCCGTCACTGGAATGACATGCAGCTCATGCGTCAATTCAGTTGAACGTTCGCTCAATGCAATCCCAGGTGTCAGTGCATCTGTGAATTTTGCATCTGAAACTGTTCATATTGTTGCCCCTGCTGAAGTCAAAGCGGAGGTGATTATTAAGGCGATCAAGGCAGCTGGATATGGAGCTTCGCTTCTGGAAGACCAGCGCGATCCGGCGCTTCATCGCAAGGGTGCAGCTCGAGCGCTCTTCTTCGCACTGCTCTTTGCAGTCCCAACGATTGCGATTTCGATGGTGATGTCATGGCATGATGCCATTAATAGCTGGCTTATCGATTTCTTCGATCAATATAACTGGCCACTTCCACCGCACGCACACCACAGTTTTACAGCCTGGTTAGCAATAGCACTTACAACTCCTCTTATTTTGATTGTCGCCTTTCCTATCCATCGTGCAGCGATCCGAAACTTCTTTCATCCAACGATGGATACTTTGATTTCACTCGGTTCCATCAGTGCATTCACGTGGTCTATCTATGCAACCTACACAAACACCGGTGATGTCTATACCGAAGTTGCAGCTGGAGTTCTCCTCTTTGTCATCCTAGGGCGCTATCTCGAGGCACGAGCAAAGCGCAGCGCGAGTAGCGCACTGGCTACTCTGCTTGCACTTGGCGAGAAAGAGGTAGTAGTTCTTCGCAATGGAAGTGAAGTGGTTATTCCAATCTCTCACCTCAAAGTCGGAGATGAGTTTGTTGTAAAGCCTGGCTCTCGAATTGCTACAGATGGCGTAGTCATCTCTGGAATCTCTACCGTCGATAATTCGCTGATCACTGGTGAATCTTTGCCAGTTGAGGTAGCACCAGGTGCTCGCGTAATTGGCGCATCACTAAACAACAACGGTCGCATTATCGTCCGAGCAACGCGAGTAGGTAGCGATACCGAGATGGCTCGTATCACTGCGATGGTTGTCACCGCCCAAGGAGGCAAATCTCCGATTCAGGAGAGCGCAGATAAAATTGCAGCAATCTTCGTCCCCGTGGTCACCCTGCTCTCATTAGCGACCTTTGCCTTCTGGTACTACAGCGAAGGAAAGACGCTGACTTTCGCGATTTCGACCGCTATCACTGTCCTTGTTATTGCCTGTCCTTGTGCTCTGGGATTAGCAACCCCAGTTGCGCTCTTAGTGGCATCGGGACGCGGAGCCTTGCGTGGAATTGTTATTCGTCAACCACGGATTCTCTCTGTTACTCGTGAAATCGATGTAGCGATCTTTGATAAGACAGGAACACTTACCGATGGCGCTATGAAGGTTCATGAAGTCGCCATTCCAACTTCGGCACAGAAGTTTCTTGGCTCAACATTTGATGGCATCCTGAATGAGCGCAATGTCCTTTCGCTCGCGCTTGCATTGGAGAGCCAGAACGATCATCCAGTTGCTCGTGCAATCTCTGATTACTGCGCCTCTCGTGGAGCAGAGAAATTATCCGTTTCAGATTTCACTCAGACCCCAGGGGCAGGTGTAGCAGCTCGAGTTAATGCATTTGGAAAGACCATGGTGGTTATTGTCGGATCTCCAGAATCTGTCTCTCATAGCGCAGTTGCATTAGACCCTGCTCTCACCGACGCTATCTCTCGCGCAAAAGAGAATTCTCGTAGCACAGCGCTCCTTGCAGTTGATGGGGTCGCTATTGCGCTCTTTGCAACCGGTGATGTAATTAAGGAAGATGCCCGTGAAACTATTGTGGCTTTACAGGCTCGCGGAATCGAAAGTTGGTTAGTCACGGGAGATCATCAGGCTTCGGCAGATCTCATAGCAGCTGCGGTTGGCATCAAGAGCGAGAACATCATCTCGGGCGCAACACCAGAGCAGAAGATTGAAAAGGTTAAGGCGCTACAAGCTGCCGGCCACAAAGTCTTGATGGCAGGAGATGGTGTCAATGATGCTGCAGCACTTGCGCAAGCGGACTTAAGTATTGCCATGGGAACAGGCACCGATACTGCTATCTCAACCGCAGATATCACATTGATGCGCCCACAGTTGGCTTCAATCATCGACGCTTTGAACTTATCTCGCCGAACCGTTTCTACTATTCGCACCAATCTCGGATGGGCCTTTATCTACAACGTTATTGGCATACCAGTTGCTGCAATGGGTTTGATGTCACCAATGTATGCCGCCGCTGCGATGGCTTTGAGCAGTTTATTTGTGGTGACTAATTCTCTTCGGATCCGGTGAAAGTTCGCACCAACGAAATAACGCCGATATAAATCGGGAAGGCCAACATGATGATGTGTGCGAGCATTGATACGTCGATACCATCGGTATTGGAGTAGTTCCACGACAAGATAAAGAGCGTCATGGTATAGAGAACACCAAATGGAAGCGTGATGTGGCGCCAATGCACGACACGAACCAGGTGTGGAAATTTAATATTTGTTAATTGCGAAACAGCAAGCAGGATTGTCACGATCGCTGTTGTACGTTGCGAAATATCAAAGATCAAGAATGTAGGAACTGCCAAGTTCCAGACCGCTGGGAATCCATTGAACCAGTGATCTTCGGTTTCGATATCCGTGCGAGCAAACCAGAGCGCAGAGAGCAATAAGACTGCTGCTGCAATAAGTGTTTGAAACTCGGACGGCAACATATTGAGTCGAATCATCAGCGCCACTGGTACGACGACACAGGTCAGATAATCAACGATGAGATCGAGAACATTTCCATCCACACGAGGGGCGTTAAAGACGACATCAATCTTTCGGGCAATCGGTCCATCCAGACCATCGAGAACTTGGCAAGCAAGGAGCCATAGAAGAGCCGCGCGGACATTGTTATCGATGACAGCTTGCAGAGCGAGGAGTCCAGCAGCAGCACCGCTAGCGGTCATGACATGGAGGGCATAGCCTGAGATGGCGGGTCTTATTTGTGGGCTCACGAGGGTTGAGAATAGCGAATGGCCCTCCCAAATTTTCATTTGGAAGAGCCATTAGCGTGAAGTATTACTACCTCAATTGGTAGCGGGGGCAGGATTTGAACCTACGACCTCTGGGTTATGAGCCCAGCGAGCTACCGAGCTGCTCCACCCCGCGTCGGTAAGCGCAATTCTATGCGGAATGCGCTTACTTCACCAAATCGGGGTTGGCGGCGGTACTACTTTGCTTTCGATTGTGCAGCGATTGCCGCAGCAATTGCTGATTTCAAACGATCTTGTGCTCGACCGTATGCAACCCAATCGCCCTTTGAAAGCGCAGTTTGAGCATCTGCCATTGCTTGCTTCGCTGATGCAAGTGCTGATGCAAGATTTGATTTGCTATCAGTTGCATTCGGAGAAACTGAGGTTGCTGTTGATGAACCTGAGTTACCACCAAATACTTGATCCAGTGCACCCTTGAGCGTGCTATCAAATCCGATCTGATCACCGAAGGAGACAAGCACCTTCTGCAAGAGTGGATATGCAGCAGCGTTGGATGTTGCGCGAACGTATACAGGCTGCACATAGAGCAATCCGCCACCCACTGGAAGTGTGAGGAGGTTACCTAGAACAACATCAGATCCGCCTTGACGTAAGAGCGAGAGCGTATTTGCAACTTCTGGCTTCGCTTCAAAGTTTGATGCAATCTGCGATGGACCTGAGATTGCTGTGCTTCGTGGAAGTTGCAAGACGGTCATCTTTCCAAAGTCAGGACCTGGCTTTGAATTGACTACTGCGAATGCAGTGAGGTTCTCACGAACACCACGTGGCACAAACGGAGTAGTCAGAGAGAATGCTGGCTCCTTCTGATTTGGAAGTTTGAGAGTCAAGTAATACGGAGGCTGTACTCCGGCATTGCCACCAAATGTTGATGGGTCGCTAGGTACGCGCCAGAAATCCTGGCCACCGTAGAACGATGCAGCATCCTTGACGTGATAGGAAGAGAGAATGTCGCGCTGGACGCGGAACATGTCTTCCGGATAGCGAATGTGGCTCATGAGGTCTTCAGAGATTGCGCTCTTTGCCTTCACTGTATTCGGGAAGGCCTTCATCCAGCTCTTCAACACTGGATCCTTCTCATCCCACTGGTAGAGCGAAACGGTGCCGTTATAAGCGTCAACCGTTGCTTTTACGGAGTTACGAATGTAGTTAACGCGCTCATTACGTTGCGCGGTAATGGAGTTTGAGTTGGCAGTCAAAGCATCCTGAGTTGCTGATGCAAGTGAAGTGCCCTCTGCATATGGGTAACCAGAACTTGTGGTGTATCCATCAATAATCCATGTGATCTTGCCATCGACAATCGCTGGATATGGATCTCCATCGAGGGTCAGCCATGGTGCGACCTTTGCTACGCGATCACGTGGGTTGCGCTCGAAGAGAATCTTAGAATCCTTATTAATCAAGCTAGAGAGCAAGATGCGCTGCTCGCCGTATTTAATTGCGAAGAGCAACTTGTTAAGGATGCCACCTACAGGAACACCACCGGTTCCTGTATATGTAGTGTTCTTCTGACCGCTTGCAGATGAATCATCTGGGTAGTCGAATTCGATTGGCTCGCTGGTCTTTGAACCACCAATGATCGAGTATTCAGGTGAGTTTTCACCGAAGTAGATTCGTGGCTCGAAATCACCGAGACCCTTAGTTGGTGGTAGATCGCCAACAATAAAGTTTGGCTTTCCATCAGCATCAACTGTGTTGCCGTATG
>CAZNEQ010000082.1:0-5269 GCA_964572265.1 uncultured Candidatus Planktophila sp. | reverse complement strand
CTGTTGCACTTTCCCGCGGATTGCTCCGGGTGGGCGTTACCCACCACCTTGCTCTGTGAAGTCCGGACTTTCCTCGGTATTACTTGCGTAATAACGCGGTGATCCAGGCGACTCTTCTAAGGAAAAGGATAGAGGTAAGTAGAGAGGAGGAAAAACTGCCCCTACTTACTCGCTCTGCTTCTTCTCATCGCTACCTGTGACGCGACCAGCGTGAGCGTGAGCAGAAGGATCCTTCTTTGTCTTGATCAGGCTTGCAATAGTGGAAACAACCAAGATCGCACCAATTACAGCCAAGCTGATCAAGGTAGGAATCTTTGGTACGTCGTACCAAATCTCGTGAGCGAAGGTAAGTATCAACTTCACGCCGATAAACATCAAGATGATTGATAGACCAAGTGAGAGGTAAACCAACTTATCGAGGAGGCCCTTCAGCAAGAAGTAGAGGGCGCGAAGGCCGAGCAGTGCAAAAGCATTAGCTGCGAATACCAAGAAAGGTTCTTGAGTGACACCGAATGTCGCCGGAATAGAATCCAAGGCAAAGAGCAAGTCAGTGGATGCAATAGCGATTAGTACGGTGAACATTGGTGTTGCGATGCGCTTGCCATCAATCTTGATAAATGCCTTTGACTCGTGGAATTCATCAGTCATTGGAACGCGCTTGCGAATGATCTTCACGAGGAAGTTATCTTCGGGAGTTGGATCCTCATCCCAATGCTTGAAGAGACCTACGCCGGTCCAGATCAAGATAGCGCCGAAGATTACGAAGGTGAAGCTAAAAGCTGCAAGTGCTGCTGCACCCACTGCGATGAAGATTGCGCGCAAGACCAGCGCCAGAATTACACCGAACATCAATACGCGCTGGTGATAAATCGATGGCACCGCAAATTGCGCCAGAATAATAATGAAGACGAAGAGGTTGTCGACTGAGAGAGATTTCTCTACGAGATAAGCAGCGAAATATTCGGTTCCGAATTGTGAGCCAGCTGTTTGCCAGACCCAGACACCGAAAGCGACAGCAACTCCGATATAGAAGACAGACCAGGTGGCTGCTTCCTTAAACATAACTTCGTGGGGCTTCTTACTGACTGTTAAAAGATCAATCACGATAAGCAGAACGATTGCTGCAATAACTATTGCCCATGTCGTAAGAGATACGTTCATGGAGAGTGTCTCGGTCATAGATTTCACCTATTTCGTTAAAGGGGCCAGGGCGCCAAGGTCTCCCTCAACCACTGTGTGGTCGCAGCTCCGGGATATTGCTATCCGTATTGACGAAGATGCCGAACGAGGTACTCCCCTTAACTTCGGCAAATAGTAGGTTGCAGGGCACCGGCAAGCAAATTAAATCGCGAGCGTGTTGGCAGGCTTACAAGCGTGGCGAAAGGACGATGTTAGGCTCGCCGCATGAAGATGATGGATACCGTGGCACAGACAACTACCAGTGGAGTTATTTCTACGACCAACTGGATAATCACAATCTCTGCGCTGGTGATCATCATCGCCCTCGACTTCGCCTGGGCCGTCTCTAGGCGCCACAAGGACACAACACTTAAAGAGGCAACTGCGTGGAGCCTCTTCTATATCTCTTTGGCAATCCTCTTTGGTCTCAACTTGAGCCAATGGCTTGGTGCACAAGAGCAGCAGGAGTTCTTCGCTGGCTGGCTGACCGAGTACTCACTATCCTTCGATAATCTCTTTGTTTTCGTGTTAATTCTTACCCGTCTCAAAATTGATAAACAGAAGCAGCAACTCGCACTTCTTATAGGTATTTTGATTGCGCTTGTACTTCGAGTTATCGCAATATCTCTTGGCAAAGCTGCAATTGAGCAATTCGAGTGGGTCTTCTTTATCTTCGGTGCATTCTTGATCTACACCGCCGTTACTCTCTTTATGGAGAATTCACACGACGATGAAGAGGAAGAAGAGAGCAAGATTATTCAATGGCTTCGCGCCAAGGGGCTGAAGCCATTTACCATTGCGCTGCTTGCACTCGGAATGACAGATCTTCTCTTCGCTCTTGATTCGATTCCAGCAATCTTCGGTTTGACTCAAAATGTTTACATTGTTATTACTGCAAACATCTTCGCTTTGATGGGTTTGCGTCAGCTCTACTTCTTAATCGGCGGGCTTATGACTCGCTTGATTTACATCGGTAAAGGGCTTTCGGCCATCCTGGCATTTATTGGCGTCAAGCTTGTCTTCCACGCATTCCATGCGGTGGGAGTTCACGAGATTGCTGGCGTGCATATCCCAGATATCACCATCACGCAGAGCCTTTCGGTCATTGTTGCTTGCCTAGCAATCGCAACAATTGCTAGCCTCTTAAAGACACGAAATAGCTCACAGAAGGCATAACCATGGCAAATATCGGAAACATGTACGGACCAGACTTCACATTTCTTGGAGTCCCTCGCTGTGATCTCGATGATTCCCAAAGCTATGAAGGCGCGGATGTAATCATCGTAGGTGCGCCTATCGATGCAGGTACTTCATACCGCTCTGGCGCGAAGTTCGGGCCACAAGCAATTCGCGGTACTGATTACCTGCCACATGATGGCGAACGTCCACATATGGCTCTTCGTGTTGATGGGCTCAAGGACCTTAAGGTTCTTGATGCTGGCGATCTTTTGATGCCATCTGATGATTTAGCAAAGTGCCTCGCAATCTTGCGTGAGGCAACTGAGAAAATTTCACGAGCAGGTGCAATCGCTCTTGTTCTTGGCGGCGATCACTCGGTGACATCGGCAGATGTTGCAGGTATTGCAGATCACCGTGGTCAGGGCAAAGTGTCGATGATTCACTTCGATGCCCATGCCGACACAGGTGATTTACAAAATGGCTCACTCGTTGGCCATGGAACTCCAATGCGTCGCCTGATTGAATCCGGTGCAGTACGTGGAGACCGTTTCTTGCAGGTTGGACTCCGCGGGTATTGGCCAGAAGATGCCACACTCAAATGGATGCGCGATCAGAAGATGCGCTCTTATGAGATGACAGAGATTCATAATCGTGGACTTAAAGCGGTGCTTGATGAATCATTCAACATTCTTACTGATGAGACGGTCGGTGTTTTTCTCTCAGTAGATATTGATGTTGTCGATCCAGGTATGGCGCCAGGCACTGGAACACCAGAACCAGGCGGACTTACATCGCGCGAACTTCTCGAAGCTGTTCGACGCATCTGCATCGAACTTCCAGTCGTAGGCATTGATGTAGTTGAAGTAGCACCAGCATTTGATAGCGCTGATGTGACTGCAATGCTTGCAAATCGCGTGGTACTTGAAGCGCTCAGTGGTATTGCATTCCGTCGTACAGGGGGAACATATAACCCTGCACGTAATGTGCTCGATCGCTAATTACAACGTTGCAAGAATCTCTTCGATATCGCTAATTCCAGTCCATGGATTAATAATGGCGAAACGAAGTATCGGCAAACCTTTATGCGATGAAGGCGTAACAAATCCAATTTGATCTGCGAGCAATTTATCGCTCCACGCTTGGTAATCACTTAGCTCCCATCCCTTGCGAGTGAAGGCGACGATGGAGAGATTGGGTTCGCACAATAATTCAAGATTGGGATGCGCTCTCACCATCTCTGCTGCAGCGCGTGCTATATCCATAGTCTTTGCAACAGCATCGCTGTAGGCCTTTGTTCCGTGAGCTGCCAGTGAGAACCAGAGCGGTAATCCACGGGTTCTGCGAGTTAACTGAATTGCATAATCGGATGGGTTCCACTCGTCTGCTTCGGTAAGGGTGTCGAGGTAACTCGCATGTTGGGTATGCGCAGTGCGACCTAGTTCAGGATCGCGATAAATCAAGGCACATGCGTCATATGGGGCAAAGAGCCATTTATGAGGATCAACGATAAAGGAATCAGCTTTTTCAACTCCAGCAAAGAGTTTACGTGTCTCCTCATTTGCAAGACCGGCCAGACCGTAGGCGCCATCAACGTGGAACCAGATGTTGTGATTCTTTGCAACAGTACCTACTGATGGAAGATCATCGATAATTCCGAGATTTGTTGTTCCAGCGGTTGCAACAATCGCGCAGATATCGCGATCTGCATATTGGCTACGGTAATTGTCGATTGCCTTCTTTACATCTTCTCCGCGCATAATTCCATCAGGTTGAACCGGAACTTTGATCAGGTCGACATCCATCACCTCGGTTGCAGATGCAATTGATGAATGAGCCTCGCTAGAGCAAGCAACAGCCCACCGCTTAATATCTGGATGTCTTTCTCTCGAGACTTTTCGTGCGGCGACGAGCGCAGAGAGATTTCCGATGGTTCCGCCTTGGACAAAAACACCACCGGCGCTTTCAGGTAGACCAGCTAAATCAGAGAGCCAACGCAGGGTTTGATTTTCGGCAAAGACGGCGCCGGCTCCCTCAAGCCATGAACCGCCATAGAGTGCCGATGCACCCACTACAAGATCAAAGAGGTTTGCCAATTCAGTTGGAGCTGATGGAATGAATGCTAAATAGCGGGGATGGTCGGTAGAGATACATGCGGGTGCAAGAGTTTCGGTAAATAGTTGAAGAGTCTCGCTGCCACCAAGTCCCGCCTCAGTGATGGTATTTCCGACTAATGCAAAAAGTTCTTCCTGTGACTTAGGTCCATCAAGAGGAGGGTTATCCTTCAAGCGCATCAAAGAATATTCAAGAATCTCCTGAGCTACTTTTTCGATTTCGGGCGTGAACTCATGCATGGCGGGAGTCTAACCCCTACTAAATACTCTTGTAATTAGAGAGTGAAACGCGGATATTCATCTGTAACGAGTAGAACCGCGTAACCGTAGAGGCGGTTCCAGAACTGAATTGTTCCAAGAACAATGCCAAGAGCCCATTGCGGATAGCGCCCTGTAGACCAGGTCTGAATCCAAGCTACAAAAGTGACCGCCAAAGCTGCGACTGCATAGATCAAACCAACAACTACGAGCGGGATAGCGAAGATCACCTTAAAGATCTGCAAGAAACGACCTAGTTTCTTTCCACCTTCCACATCTGGCAAAAGTACAGCGATTTTTGGATTGCGCTCGATTGATGGGTAATCATCGGTGAGCAGCAGAACGTACGAAGTGATACGGGTATGAAGCTCAATCAGCGCATGATTGAAAGTAAGTAAATAGCTTGGGTAGATACCACGAAAAACGAGAGCGAGTAGAACGGGGAGAATCATGAATCCGCTGGCCCAACCCCATTGAGACATTTCTGTGAAAGCTGCAATAAAGCAGATCATTGGGAAGGCAAGAATGCCGCGCCAGAAGAC
>CAZNEQ010000081.1:0-5312 GCA_964572265.1 uncultured Candidatus Planktophila sp. | reverse complement strand
GCGTTGTATGGAGGGAAGTAAGAAATATCTTCTGTTGGAACCATCAAGCCAAGTGCGCCGATGCGTCCATCAGTTGCGAATACTTCACCAACCATGCACTGTCCATCCTTTGTTGCCTGGTAGATAGCACCAGTATCAAGGACCTTAGTTGTGATGTTTGCATCAGAGATTCCGTACTTAGTCTTGAATCCTGCCCAACCATCTGGACGGCTCTGGAACTCAGACTCTACGCACCATGCAGATCCTGCAGGTAGCTTCTTAACGAGATCTGAATATGTCTTGATACCGTACTTTGTTGCATTCGCCTTTGTGATTGCCCATGCATAAGTATCGTTAAATGAAGTCATTGGTCCCCATGTGACCTTGTTCTTCTTATCGCCAGCGACGACCTTCTTGTAAAGATCCTTTGGAGCGATATTTACATCTGTCTGCTTCTGATAAACCAACCATGCAGTTCCTGTGTATTCCCAGTACATGTCGATATCACCGCTGAGCATCGCTTCGCGTGTTGTTGCTGAACCCTTGATGTTTGTCTTATCGACAACAGTTCCGCCGTTAGCAAGAATTAACTGCTTAACAATCTTTGATAGGACGATTGACTCTGTAAAGTCCTTCGAACCTACAACGACCTTTACACCCTTAAGTGACTTGCCAGCTGCGTTAGCTGATGTAGAAGTTGCTGCTGTTCCGACAATCGCGAGAGCAATTGCAGCTGCAATAGCAACTACTTTGTGGCTTTTTACCTGCATTTTTTACCCTTCCTAGGTATTAAATCCCTCGAGGTCGAAGGAGTTCTTCAGCAGCGCGTGCAAGCCAATCCATCGTAAATGCCACAATAACTGTGAGCACTCCTCCGGTAACCAGTACGAGCTCCCGATTGAGCTTTAGGCCAGGAATGATGAGCGTTCCTAGACCTCCCCCGTTAACAAAGACACCAAGAGTGGCTATGCCAACGGTAAGAATGAGTGTGGTGCGAACACCGGCCAGAATGACTGGCACTGCGAGCGGAAGTTCAATTTGGCGCAACGCCTGCTTTGGCGTCATGCCCATTCCGAGCGCTGATTCGATAATAAACGGGTCAATCTCTTGAAGTCCGACAATCGTATTTCGAAGAATCGGCAGAATTCCAAAGGCAGCAAAAGAGAAAATTGCAATCGGCTTTCCAAAACCGAAGAGAATTCCAGCGATGATCAAGACTCCGACCGCTGGGAACGCCTGTCCAATGTTGGCAAGGATCAAGACGATTGGCGTAAATTTCTTGTAGCGACGACGCGTTAGAAGAATTCCGAAAGGAATGGCTACGGCGAGAATTACCGCTGCAGAGGCAAACGAGAGAATCAAATGATCCTTAATTGCAGTAAATATAAATGCTTTATTAATTGTTACCGCTTCAATTACATCGAGATGAGCTTGGCTCAAAGAAATAGCTAGAGCGGCTGCGAGAATTGCAATCAAAATCGGTTGAACGATAAGGGATCTATGGCGTCGAAAAATCAGGCGCGCGGATTGCGAATACAACGACCCCGCAGTCAGATTTGGTTTTGCCATTGACTTTGCCATGTTTAGCGCGCTCCAGCTCGAGTCTGAGAAATAGCGCTTTGGAGAGCCTCAAAGGTTAGGTGGCCACGAGTGCCAACGTTGATGGCCTTGGCGCCCGTGATGAAACCTTCCATTGCTTCGCGCAAAGTTGCAGTCTCGGAGAGTGTTGGCCCATCAACGGTTCCATTTGCAACTGAGACGCTAGCTAGTGAGACGAGACCGAGCATGCGGACGCTCGCTGCATCGCCGACAAAGCTCTCAACCTTCTTTGTTGCTGGTGCTGAGAGGATTTCTAGTGGGGTGCCGTACTGCTCGACCTTTGATTGCTCGGAGAGAACTGCGATGCGATCGCCGAGGAGAAGGGCCTCTTCAAAATCGTGAGTAACAAAGACGACAGTCTTCTTCAATTCGCGCTGCAAAGCACGGAACTCTTTCTGAAGGCGAACACGAGTAATTGGATCAGTTGCGCCAAATGGCTCATCCATCAGCAGTACGGCAGGATCAGCTGCAAGTGCTCGTGCGACACCCACGCGCTGCTGCTGTCCGCCAGAGAGCTGCTTGGGATATCGAGAGCCGTACTCACTCGGATCTAGACCTACGAGTTCGAGAAGTTCATTTACTCGGGCGCGCGTCTTGGCTTTATCCCAGCCAAGAAGCTGCGGGACGGTTGCCACATTGTCAGCGATAGTCATATGCGGAAAGAGGCCAATTTGCTGAATAACATAACCGATATTGCGGCGTAGTTCATGAGCTGGTGTCTTAGTAACATCCTCCCCACCAATGACAATTCGTCCTGAGGTTGGCTCGATGATGCGGTTAATCATCTTCATTGTGGTTGTCTTGCCACAGCCTGATGGGCCAACAAATACAACACATTCGCCGGCGGGGATAATCAAATTGAACTCAGAGACTGCATCTTTCTGAGTGTTGGGATAGCGCTTGGTCAGCTTCTCGAGACGAATCTCTTGACCATGAGTTGCGTTAGACACGGAGCCCCCTAGGAGTTGTTACGCGACGAATAAGAACGAAGATGCCATCAAAGATGAGCGCTAAAATAGTGATTCCGAATGCGCCGACGAGCGTCTGATTCATTGAGTTAAACGACCCGAGATTTGCAAGGCCGCTAAAGAGGTAATCACCTAAACCTGGCCCACCAACATATGCGGCAATTGCAGAGATTCCAAAGATCAACATTGCTGAAACACGAATGCCAACGATGATGACTGGCCAGGCAAGTGGAAATTGAATCTTGCGAAGTACTGTAAATGGCTTCATACCCATAGCAGCGGCAGATTCCATGACTGCTGGCTCAACTGATCGCAATCCGACAATCGTGTTTCGCACGACGGGCAATTGACCGTAGAGAACTAAAGCGATGACTGCTGGTAACCAGCCAAGACCAAACGGACCGATGAAGAAGATAAACATTGCGAGCGAAGGAATCGTAAAGACGATTGACCAGAAGCTGGTGACAATTTCTGAAGCGGTAGTTGATTTCCAAACTAGGAGTCCTGTGATTATCGCGGTGATTGAAACGAGTGTCATGACAAGAAGAACAAGCTCTACTTGCGAAATAACTGCAGCTGTGATCTTCTCTCGTTGAATCGAAATGAACTCCAAAAGATTTGGTGGCGTGAGCGGCACCAAGAAATCTTCCATCTTCATGCGCCCCATCTTGCTCCTGGCTAACACCTTGTTGCAATAGGCGCACCAAGAGTTGTATTATTTGCAACATGCCAAATTCCTTGGTGCGTAACAACGGACTTGAGCGTGATCTTGAGATTATCGAGGCTGTCGCTGCAGGTTCTCCGATTCCGCAGCGTAACGGCGACCTCGCCGCTGCAACTCATCGCGAGAAGAGTCAGATTTCGCGAGCAGTATCTCGGTTGATTGATAACGGATTGTTATTACGACAGGGCGCTGGAGTCATTGTTGGCCCTCGCCTCTACGCGATTGCCCGCTTTACCTTCGAAGCACAGTTGGTGACGGCAGCTCGTGGCGAACTTCATGGCTTAGTCCATAAATTAGGAGAGACTGTTCATCTCACCGTCCTACAAGGTCTTGAAGTGGTAACGATTCACTCTGAATCACCAGCGCATGGTTTCCGTGCTCTTAGTTGGATGGGCGTTACTGCGCCTTCATATATGACTTCGTCTGGACGCGTATTACTTTCTGGACTTACAGATGAGCAGATAGAGCGTATCTACCCACTTAAGAAGAAGATTGAAGGCGCTCCGCCACTCTGTTTAACAAAGACAGGTGAAGAACTCATCTCCATTTTAAATCAGGTTCGCAAAGATGGGTATGCAACAGTAATTGAAGAGTACGAACCAGGACTTGTTGGAGCCTCTGTACCAATTAGAGATTTCAATGGTTCAATTGTTGCTGCAATCAATGTTGCTGCACCTAAGGCCAGATTTGAAAATAAACTTATAGAGGCAGCAAAAGAGATGAAGAAGGCCTCGGAACGCATCACTGAAACACTCACACACACCAAGTAAGAATTTACTTACAAGAAAAAGAGGAAGTATATGAACGCATTTTCACTCACGCCAGGTTCGGTTAACATTCGCTTTGGCGCAGGATCTGTAGCTCAACTTCCCGAGGTGGTAGCTTCACTCAATAAAAAGAAAGTCTTCATCGTCACCGATCCTGGTGTCGCATCTGCTGGTGTCTTAGCCAAAGTAGAGTCAATTTTAAAGTCAGCCGGCATAGAGTCAGTGTCCTACACTGACATTAAGCCAAATCCAACTACTACTTTGATTGATGCTGCCGCTAAAGTGGGAGTCACGGGAGGTGTTGATTGCATAGTTGCACTTGGTGGTGGCTCTTCACTCGACTCTTCAAAGGGAATTGCGCTTGTTTGTGCAAATCCAACTTTCTCTTCAGCAAAATTCGACTATTCAATAACTCCAGATAAACCAGCTCTTCCAATCATTGCAATCCCTACAACTTCAGGAACTGGTTCAGAGACCAATAACTGGGGCGTCATTGATGATCCAATCCGACAATGCAAGTTCTATGTTGGCGATGCCAGCACTACTCCAGTAGTTGCTATCTTGGATCCAGAGCTCACACTTGGTCTTCCACCTCGCCCAACAGCTGGAACTGGAATTGACGCGTTAACGCACGCCATTGAGTCCCTCACGTCAAAGGGCAGCACTCCTATCTCTGCAGCTTATGCACATGAGGCGGTTCGCTTGATTTCCCGTGCCCTTCCGATCGCAGTCAAAGATGGTGGAAATGTGGAAGCCCGTGGCGATATGTTGATGGGCGCACACCTTGCCGGTCTTGCTCTAACTCTCTCAGGCCTCGGGCTTGTGCATGGAATTGCGCACTCTGTCTCTGCGCATGTGGGTGCTGCACATGGTGAAGCTCTCGCAACTGTGCTGCCAGAAGTCATGCAATTTAATTCACGCGAAGTAAGCGACATCTATGGTTCAGTTGGAAACGACATGGGAGTCAGTGCAAACTCTGAAACAGCAATTGAAGCAGTCCGAGATCTGGCCGACTCCATCAATATTCGTAATTCGCTCTCGCACTACGGAGTTAAGAGCGAGATGGTCAGCGATATCGCAAAGACAGTCCTGGCTGACTCGGTAACGAGCAACAACCCAATTGCACCCACCGCCACCGAAGTCGAAGAAATTCTGAAAAACCGCCTATAGAGCCTGGATAATGTAGTTGAAATTTCAACTACTTCTGCTAGAGTATGGCTATGGAAAAGATGCCTGCGCTCTATATCGGACATGGCGCTCCGCTCTTGCTCGACG
>CAZNEQ010000080.1:0-5413 GCA_964572265.1 uncultured Candidatus Planktophila sp. | reverse complement strand
GATTTCGATCGCACCATCTTTGCTAGCCAAGTAACGCCACCCAATTTCTGTATCAGTTTTAAACGAACACGGTTTCGCCCAGCCCGAAATCCGTAGATTTCACGCTGGACAGAAGGGTGATTCTATGGGAGAGCCCCCTTATAAGGGAAATCCGTCCGTTGGACCCCCATTTGTGACCGGCGACACGCCGACGAGCGACCGACCGAACTACTCAAGGTGGGTTCTCAAGCGACCTTTCGATACCCCTTTGGGCAGGAAGGTCTATAGGCGACTATCTTCTTCCTCACGCTCGAGCCCCCCTTAATCTTCATGCAAGTAATCGTGCGCTTGGCGATCGATTGCTTGGAGGACGATGGCTGAGTGGGCATGGCTGTGGGAGCGGGAGTCGCCTGGGTCGTCATTTCCGGTGTTGGAGTAGGACCTTGATCGCTCTGGGTCAGCAGAACCTGAATTGTCGGTGATGAATATGAGAAACCGTTGGCGGAGAGGCTGAGCCAGCCTTTATCTTCATTGACCGTCTGGGTTGCTCGCTGGAGAGTTCCATCTTCGGAGAGGACTGAGATTGAGGCTTGAATGGGCGCCGCACTAAATCCGTAGATGCATCGAGCCACTTCAGAGCGAATGCGAAGATCGTACGTACCCTTAAAGACTTCACCCTTTGATGTGTAGTGAGGGGCCATGACTTTGTAATCAAGAGATTGATTAGCAGCATTAAAGCTGGGTGTACCAGCGGCATAGACAGATGCATTTGTGGTGACCATACCCACCAAATCTTTTGAGCCGCTGATACATCTACTCGCTTCAGCTAATTCCCAATCTCCTAGGTTATAGAAAGTCCAGGTGGATGGGTTGGCGCTTGCACGATCTTTAATCTGTGGCAGCCAGAGCGAGAGCGCATCAAATGATTGCTGGCCCGATGTTCCGACCATTTCTTGAAAATTTCCATTTGCTTGATTCTTTGTCGTGAAGTAACCCTGGCCACCGATGACTTTTCCGTCAAGAATATATTTTTGGATTTCTGGAGTTAGGTCTTGCCATCGATACCACTCGCCCACAATTGGAACTCGAATCGGTAGCGCTACGACCTCGATAGTTTGTGAGTTTGATGGTGAGGTAATAATCGTGGCATCTGGGTTGTACACACGTCCATGGAGCCAGCCTGAGATTTTTTGCTGCAACTTAATCTTTACGCCAAATTGCACATTCTCTGGGAAAGCCTGCCGCTTCTGGCATGTGCCATCTGCAACCATGGCGCAATATCTCCACTCATCAATTGAATTATGGATGACTCCTCGCGGGGTTTTTTCTGGTGATTCGGTGTAATCCACTGCCACATTTTCGGCATAACGTCCGGTAACTAACGAGACAGGAACAACATTTACAACCAGACGCTCTAAGGTGAAGCGCTCGTTGGTGATCTTGCTCTTTGCGGGTTTACTCAGACCGCTGACAGTAAATGCCTGCACCATGTAATTGGAATTTCCACCTCCATGAGCAACTCCAGGAATACTCCAAACCGTTGGAGTGCCTCCCGTCGGCAAATTAAGCGCGTCATTGCCCTTGTAATCCCATTTTGAAGCGGTCGGGTAATTCACTGGTGAAAGTGCATCGATTCGATTGCCCGAAGTGTCGATGGCATAAAAGCTTTCAATACAGTTGGTGGGAATCTCAATTGAACATGGCTGGAGAAATGCACTTGCCTGAATTCGTTTGAGTTCCACGCACTTCTCTGAATCCACAGTGGCGCAGTGATAAGAAACGGGGTTCGTGTTTCCGATTCGATCTTCTTCAGCATAAAGCGTGGAAGGTTCGCGATTGAGTGTGGTGTTATCACCGATATAGAGCGAACGCCATCCTTCGCCTTGCGGTGCCGCGATGGGAGTCCAATGCTCATCTGGGTTATCTGCGGCACTAATAGAAGAGAGTGGTCCGATCAGGACCACTCCCCCTAGCAATACTGCCAACAGTTTTTTCATTCTTTACTTCTTCTTCTGATATCCCTTAGGACATTTTGGCTTAACCGCGGTGATCTTCTTCACCGACTTACCGAGGGTGCAGGTAATCGTAACCTTATTGGCCATAGATGTCGCCGGCTTCCATCCCTTTTTCAATCCGATCTTGAGTTTCGGGCGTGAATACTTAAAGCCAGAAATATCAATAATGATCTTTCCACCAGAGACTCCGATGGCCGCCACTGCCGAACTAGTACCGCCCTCAGTTGTTGAAACTTGAACGGAGAGAGCCTTTACTGCGTCGTTTGGATTCTCCAATCCCCACAATAATTTCGCATCAGCCGCTGGAATGATTGCTTTGTAGAAGCCAGTGTTCTCTCTGACACCATCCGGAGCATAGTGCGGCGCAGCTGCTGTCCATGTAAATTCTTTTGTTTCAGCGTTCCAGGTAGGGGTGCTCAGATCGCAGACGCCATTTGATGAAACAACCATGTCGCCACTTGTGCCTTCAACACCGAACGCCGACTGTCCGTCGTTATTGATGAAGAGCAGAGCTTGAAATTGGCGAACAATTGCAACCGCTATTCCAGTTTCACCTGAGCAATCTGCAGATTTTGCTGCAAGTGGAACCATCACGGGGCTACCAGTGAAGCTAATAATTGATTGGCCAGTTGTCTTTGTATAGTCCCCAGTGAAATTCGCGCCGACACCCACGAGAACCCCAGGTTTAATTTCTCCGGTCTTTACTGTGACTGAAATTGAAATATCGCCATCCAGGTTAGCTGCGTATTTTGAATTATCTGGCTGATTTGCAATCAAAGTAGCTTTGGCAGAATTGGAGGTAGTTGGAAGCACATCAATACTGAGGTGATTTACATATTCATTGGCAGTCTTTGCCTCAACATAGAGTCCTGTGTAGCCCAAATTATCGAGATCATTTACCGACCACTCTGCCGCTGTCCAGCGACCGGGAACAGCTCGGCCAACAGCAACAGTAGGAATAACCTTTGCAGTAGCGGTACTTGAATCAGTGACAGTTGCTGTATCGGCCGCTTTCAAATCACTTCCAGATGGAACCCAAGTCAGCGCGAGTGGCACACCTGCAGCTGTAGTCACAGTAACTGCATCAATGCAGTAAGTATTTCGTGCAGTCGAACATGTGGGCCATGGGTTTTTTGGGACATTCAACGCGGCCTGCGCCGATGGTGGCGCGATGAAGAGACCTGCAATCAAGGCAAAACTTGCCGTTCCGACAGCGATTATTCTCTTCATTTTTCCCCCAAGTGAGTTTGTACTTCACCTGAAACACCGCTGGAAAAGGTTATTTTTATGCAGAGTTTTCGGTCAGGGGTGGTCATTAGTTATCTCAATTGAGCGAGATACCAGTTCCACTGCCACTCCACCCCAGGAGCAATCTCGAGATCTTCCTTAAATTCAGGGAAGCTGAAGACTAAGAGGGCTTTGCCGCCAGGTAAGACTGTTGTAGGCCTGGAATCGCTCACCACAGGAGTGTGATTATTGAAGATGCCTAGCGATGGTGAGGTAGAGACTAAATCAGCGGTGTTGTTTTCGACGGAGAGAATCCATGTTGTTGGACATTGCTCTCTTCCACAACGCTCCCACGAAATCTTCAGCCCTACCGCAGTAAGGCCACCCAAAGTGTCGCCGAGTCCGCCAGCTGCGCTAATTGCATCAACATCACCAACGCTCTGTTCCCACGTGACGGGATAGTCGGAAGTCAGGCCAATGATCTCCGGTTGAGTGGCTGCATTGTTACCGGTGACTCCACCCACGACAACAACTGGGTCACTCTTAAGCAGTTCATAAATCCCAATACTGCCTGCGCTAATTCCGATGACAGCTAAAGTAGAAAAAATGGCGCGGCGAATTCGCTGGCGTCGTACCTTTGCAATGATGATTGGTGCAAGATCACGGTTGTCATTAACGCTGACAGCCATCCATTGCATCTCGCGCTTAATCAGCGGATCAATATCACTCATGCGAATCCACCACCTCTGCGTTGACTATTTCAATCTCGCGAACATTATCGAAAGGAGATGCAATCTCTCGATTAGCAGATTTCTCAAGTTCGGGAACTAATTCAATATAGGCAGCCACGGCAGCTTTGCCTCGGGCAAGATGTGATGCCGCTGTCCCCATTGGAATCTGCAATATTTCGGCAACCTCTCGCAGCACCATTCCATGATCATAAATTAAAACGAGTACGGCACGCTGAATCGCTGAGAGTGATTTAAGGGCAGCCTGAACCAATAATCGTTGAGTCACATCATCCGTTTGATCGGCAATATCTCGAATATTCTCGGCAAGATCCCACGATGTCTCAAGTTCTTGCTGCTTTCGCAACCATTTACGTCGCATATCGGCATGCTTGCTCACCATCACGCGCATTAAATATCCCTCTGGATTTTCATGTTCGCGTATCTTTGCCCAGCGCTTATAGACATCTGCCAGCGCCTCTTGAAGTACATCTTCAGCATTTTGGGTATCGAAGCAGATTACTTTGGCAGCTTTAAGGAATGCCTTCTGGTTATCACGGAGCCAGAGAGTGAACTCCACCTGGTCTTGGTGGCTCATCGGTTCTCCTTCATGGCATAAGGGTAACCCAGTCCCCTAAAGCCATCTCCTCTAGCTCTGAGGCGGAATAAATGTGGTCAGGAGCAGGATCGAGAGCGCAAAGAAGACCCCGCTGGTTCCTGCACCCGCCGCCAAGAGGCCGGCGCCAGCCGGCAAAAGAAATTGCCCGAAACGATTTCCCATCAGTCGGGTAGAGACGGCTAACGCTCGCTCCTCAGGTTTGGTCGCTTGCGAGACAAGCGACATGGTCAATGGTTGTCCAACACCGAGTGAGAAGCCGGCGATGAGAACAACGAATCCCAATACCCACACATTAGGAGCAAATGCGATTGCCGCGCAGGCGACGATAGATATGAGATTGCTGTAGATCAAAATGTTCTTGGTGGAAAAGCGCCCGCTTAAAGTTCCCAACGAGAGGCGAGAGAGCATCGAGGCTGCAGCGCGAAGGGCGAGAATAATTCCGATAGAAAGTGGTGAGAACGATTTCTCTGAACCATAGAGCGGAAGGAAAACGACGAGGATATCGCCAACTGAGCTAATTGCTAGCGATGTATAAATCGCGGCAAAGACTCGCTTATTCCTAAGAAGAGATCCCGCGCTCTTCAATGCACCTTTATCGCTCTTTGCGGCAACCACTGTTGGCTGATGATTTCGCCATCCCATCACGGGAATGATGGCTATAAATGAGAAGACCAACGCGATCAGGAAAGCGTTGGATGTTGATTGCGGTAAAGCACCGGATGTTCCAGCTACTACTGCGCCAAGGATTGGGCCAATCATCTGTCCAAGCGAGGCGCTGAATGTGTAGTAGCCAAAGTTCTCTTCATACTTATTTGATTCGCTTCGCAGCGAGACCATCGTCTGAC
>CAZNEQ010000079.1:0-5479 GCA_964572265.1 uncultured Candidatus Planktophila sp. | reverse complement strand
ATTCGGTGGCCACGCCATGAGCGATAACGATGGTGAATTTGGAAAGAAGTTGGCCTCAGCGATTGCACAGGGGTTGAAAGTGGTTGTCGTGCATGGTGGTGGACCGCAGATCAACGCTGCCCTGGAAGAAGCAGAAATCACCTCAACCTTTGTCGGTGGTTTTCGCGTGACATCGCCCGAGATTTTCGCAGTAGTTGAGCGAGTTCTTTCAGATGAGGTAGGACCGCAAGTTGCGCAAACCCTGACCCAATCAGGAGTCGCCGCACTTGCAATATCTGGCCGCCATTCCGGAACGCTTTTTGCTCGTAAGCAGACCCAATTGGTCAACGGAGAAAACGCCGACCTTGGACTTGTGGGTGAGGTAAAGAGCGTAGATATCGAGGCAATTGAAGTATTGCTCGAAAAAAATGTGACGCCCGTAATTTCACCAATCGCCAATGAAATTGACGGCGAAGGCGGATTGAACGTTAATGCTGATATCGCAGCGGCAGCAGTTTCAGGGGCCCTCAAGGCAGATGAGCTCATCATCATGACTGATGTCGCGGGCATCTATCGCAATTGGCCAGATAAAGAATCACTCATCGAATCCATTGCTGCTGCTGAACTAGAAAAGATTAAGAGTTCATTTGCGGAAGGTATGGCTCCCAAAGTTCAAGCCTGCCTCGATGCAATTAAGGCAGGAGCAACTGCAGTTCGTATTATTGATGGAAGAGATCCAGCAGCTTTCGCTTCAGCGTTAGCTCATCACGGGGGAACACTGGTGGTCGCATGAAAGCATGGAACAAATCGCTTCAATCAAATTACGGTACGCCCACAATTGAACTTGTCTCGGGTAAAGGTGCAGTAGTTAAGGATGCAAATGGGAATGCCTATCTCGATTATCTTGCAGGTATCGCAACAAACGTTCTTGGCCATGCCCATCCTTCAGTCGTTAAAGCAGTCTCACGTCAGATTGCAACGTTGGGACATGTCAGTAATTTCTATGCCCATCCAAATGTCCTAGAACTCAGCGCCAAGTTAGCCTCATTGACTGGTGATAAAAGCGCCCGTGTTTTCTTCTGCAACTCCGGAGCAGAGGCGAATGAAGCGGCGCTCAAGCTTTCGCGTAAGACGGGTCGCACTCGGATTGTGGCGACGAAAGAGGCATTTCATGGACGTACCTTGGGAGCGCTCTCATTAACGGGACAGCCTGCAAAGCGCGATCCGTTTAAACCGCTCATTAAAGGGATTGCGCATGTTCCATATGGAGATATGGGCGCAATGCTCCGTAAAGTAAATCGAAAAACGGCAATGGTGATTGTTGAACCCATCATGGGTGAAGCCGGCGTTATCGTGCCACCTCATGGGTATCTGCAGGCACTGCGCGAACTCTGTGACGAGACAGGTGCGTTATTGGTCTTTGACTGCGTGCAGACAGGAATGGGCCGAACAGGGGACTGGTTCGGATATGAATATTCTGAGATCAAGCCAGATGTCATTACATTGGCGAAGGGCCTCGGTGGTGGACTCCCGCTCGGCGCAATGATTGCACTTGGCGATGCCGCTGAACTTTTCCAACCAGGCGACCATGGCTCCACCTTTGGCGGCAATCCAGTAGCAACTGCAGCTGGCCTGGCTGTTATCGAGACGATCGAGAAGAAGGATTTACTCAATCGAGTAGCACAGGTAGGCACTGAATTAATGGCAGATATTGCTCTGATCGAAGGCGTTAAGAATGTGCGTGGTGCCGGGTTGTTGATTGGTGTCGAATTCAGTGATCCGATTGCCAAAGAGGTGGCCAAGCGCTGCGAGAAAAACGGTCTGCTTGTTAACGGCAATAGCGAGACAGTAATTCGTCTCGCCCCGCCACTCATCATCACGGATGCCGAGATAAAGAAGTTTCTCAAGATATTTGCAACGTCAATTCAGCAGGTGAAGGGATAACCATGTCATCAGTAACTGCTCGTCGCGCAAAGGTGATATCTCTTATCAAGGCGGGAAAAATTTCATCGCAGAGTGATTTGGTAAAGGAACTGAAGAAGGCTGGTTTTCCAGTCACTCAAGCAACAGCTAGTAGGGATTTAGAGGAACTCGGTGCGGTACGGAGTCGAGCCGTCAATGGTGAGGCGCTCTACACAATAGCCGATAGCGATGATGATTCAATCGCTCGTTCCATGCCGCTGCCTTCAGATTTAATTCTCTCCGTTGAAGCCAGCGCCAATTTGGCCGTGATTCGTACCCCTCCAGGGGGAGCGCAGTTCTTAGCGAGCTCTCTGGATCACTCTGGCATCACATCCATTATCGGCACTATCGCAGGAGATGACACGGTTCTCGTAGTCTCTCGAAAAGCAGCAGGCGGAGCCGAACTCGCGAGAGAATTACTCTCATATCGCGATGGCAAGACCGGCAACAAAGCTGGAAGCAAGCCTGGCAGCAAGAAGAAAGGTCGCAACTAATGGCGCTTTGGGGCGGTCGTTTCTCAGATGGACCGGCTGATGCCGTCTTTGCGCTCTCTCGCAGCGTGCACTTCGACTGGCGACTTGCACCCTATGACCTGCGTTCTTCATTGGCTCACTTAGAGGTACTGGAATCAAGCGGCTTGCTGACCGCTGAGGTGGCGGGAGCTATCCGTGGCGGGCTTCGCGCTCTCATTTCAGAGGTTGCCTCAGGAACATTTACTGCAATCGATAGCGATGAAGATGTCCATAGCGCTTTAGAGCGAGGCCTGACCGAGAAGCTTGGAGATATTGGTGGCTCACTTCGGGCAGGACGTTCACGAAATGATCAAGTCACGACCGATCTTCGCCTCTACGCGATCGATCACATGCTCGAGGTCGCTCGTCAAATAATTGCACTGCAAGAGGCGCTCATCGCAAAGTCAGAAGAATATGCAGATGCTCCAGCACCTGGATTCACTCACTTGCAACATGCGCAGCCCGTTCTCTTTGGACACGAATTAGCAAAGCATGCACATGCTTTTGCACGCGATTTAGATCGCATCAACGATTGGCTGGTGCGTACCTCTGTAAGCCCACTTGGTTCTGGAGCACTGGCTGGATCATCACTTCCGCTTTCTCCTGAAAAAACAGCGGCAGCACTAGGTTTTACCTCCTCAGCTGCAAATAGCATTGATGGCGTTTCAGATAGAGACTTCGTTGCCGAAGCGCTCTTCATTCTCGCCATGGTAGGTAGCCATCTCTCTCGAATAGGGGAGGAGTGGTGCATTTGGGCGACAACCGAGTTTGGTTGGGCGAAAGTTGCAGATGCATACTCGACTGGTTCGTCAATCATGCCGCAGAAGAAGAATCCAGATATGGCAGAACTCGCACGCGGTAAGGCGGGTCGTCTCGTAGGAAATCTCACTGCCCTGTTAACAACTCTCAAAGGTCTTCCTTTTGCTTACAACCGAGACTTGCAAGAAGATAAAGAACCACTCTTTGACTCAATCGACACCGTTCTACTCGTGCTACCGGCTGTAACTGGCATGGTTGCAACCACGGACTTTGATCGCGAGAAGATGGCGATGGCTGCTCCTTTGGGATTTTCTCTGGCAACCGAGATTGCAGATTACCTAGTGCGTGCGCATATTCCATTTGCTCACGCACACGAAGCCGCTGGCAAGTGCGTAGCGCTCTGCGAATCTTCAGGACGTCAGCTTCATCAGCTCACTGACACAGAACTTGTACACATCCATCCATCTCTACTCCCGGATGTCCGCGATGTCCTGACAGTGCATGGAGCGCTAGCGTCTCGGACAACTATCGGCGGAACATCACCAACCTCTTTTGCAGAACAGATTAAGCAGTTGAAAACTACTGTCCAAACCGACGCTAAGAAATTCGGCGACAAGAACCGGGCCTTCTCGGCCATGATGGGTGCATGATGACCGCAATTAACAACAACCTGATTGATGACCTGAAGTGGCGTGGATTGATAGCACAGACAACAGATGAAGCCGCTCTTCGTGAATCCCTCAAGAAGCCAACCACCCTCTATATTGGCTTTGACCCAACCGCGCCATCAATTCACGTTGGAAACCTGGTAGTTCTCCTTGTGCTTCGTCGCTTCCAGTTAGCCGGCCACAATCCGATTCCACTAGTTGGTGGAGCAACCGGCTTGGTGGGTGATCCCAGCGGAAAGAATGAAGAGCGATCACTTAATACGACAGAGATAGTCGAACAATGGGTGGCTCGTATCCGTAAACAACTAGAGAAGTTTCTGGATTTTGATACGACTGCCAACCCAGCAAGAATGGCGAACAATCTTGATTGGACCGCTCCATTATCTGCGATTGATTTCTTACGTGATATTGGAAAACATTTCTCGGTAAATCAAATGCTCGCGAAAGATGCAGTCTCATCACGCCTTAACAAGGATGGAATTTCTTATACAGAATTTTCTTACCAAGTACTTCAGGCTATGGATTTCCTTGAACTTTATAAGCGCTACAACTGCACACTGCAGTTAGGTGGTTCAGATCAATGGGGAAACATCACTGCAGGCCTTGACCTTATTCGTCGTATTGAAGGCGGAAGTGGTCATGCAATGACAATTCCATTGCTGACAAAAGCTGATGGAACTAAGTTTGGAAAGACAGCTGGGGGAGCGGTCTGGCTCGATCCAGAGATGACATCGCCATATGCTTTCTTCCAATATTGGTTGAATTCAGATGATGCTGATGTCATAAACTTTACAAAGGTGTTCTCTTTTAAATCTCGCGAAGAAATCGAAGCGCTTGCTGCACGTCATGCAGAGAACCCTGGTGCTCGTGAAGCGCACCGCGAATTGGCGCGTGAATTGACTTCGCTTGTACATTCACCAGAGATTGCACAACGTGTAGAAGTTGCAGCGCGTGCGCTATTTGGACAAGCAGATTTATCAGAGCTTGACGAAGCAACTCTTGCATCTGCAATTGCAGAACTTCCGAGAGCAACAATCTCTGCAACTGATGAGATGCCAACATGGGTTGATCTCCTAGCAGCAACCGGTGTGGTTGACTCAAAATCGGCCGCGCGTCGTATCGTCAAGGAGAGTGGTGCATATCTCAACAATGAGAAGGTCCCATCTGAGGATTTCCGCCTCGAAAAGAGCCACTTTTTATGCGGAAAATATGCACTTTTACGTAAAGGAAAGCGCGATCTAGCGGCGGTAGAGCTCATCGCCTAATTTCATTTTCATCAAAAACCCCACTTTTTACGCATAAATAGTGGGGTTTTTGCATTTTTCCACCAATATGAGCCATCTCACCCCCAAATCAGAGCATTTGGTCATGAGGCGATTTGACCTGTCAGGGGGAGCCACCTATAGTTACGCTCCTTGCTGTGGAACGTACAGATTTACGCGTAAAAGCGTGAATATGGCCGTACAGCAGAAGTACCTAAGATCTAGCCGATTTGACCTGCGAAGGTTCGATGGACTAGGTTTTGCGGTCTGCCCTGAAAAGTGGAAGAGATTCTGCGAAGCAGTGCGCATCCGTACCTTGAGAAC
Source organism: uncultured Candidatus Planktophila sp. (assembly GCA_964572265.1). Lineage (GTDB taxonomy): Bacteria > Actinomycetota > Actinomycetes > Nanopelagicales > Nanopelagicaceae > Planktophila. The sequence goes on along the minus strand of CAZNEQ010000079.1, from coordinate 13 downwards.
TCAACAGCGTGCC
>CAZNEQ010000078.1:0-5612 GCA_964572265.1 uncultured Candidatus Planktophila sp. | reverse complement strand
TCTAATTACCCGATTTGAGGGTATTTTTATAGACTGCGCGCATGAGCACACTCTCTCGCGATGAAGTCGCAAAGTTGGCAAATCTAGCCAGAATCGAAATGACAGAGGCCGAACTTGTAGAGCTTGCCTCGCAGTTCGGTTCAATTCTTGATTCCGTTGCCAGAGTCCAAGAACTCAATCTCGATGGCGTGAAGGCAACTTCTCATCCGCAACCAATTGAGAACATTGCTCGCCCGGATGTTGTGCAGCCAAGCCTTACTCCAGAAGAAGCGCTCTCTGGCGCTCCAGCACAGGAAGAACAACGTTTCCGTGTGCCACAGATTTTAGGAGAGGAGTAAGCCATGATTTTTAAGACCGCAGTTGAGATGGCTGATGCTCTCTCCAAGAAAGAAATTTCTTCTGTCGAGCTCACCCAGTCTCACCTTGATCGCATCGCAGATGTCGATGGAGATGTAAAGGCTTTCCTTCACGTCGATAAAGAAGGCGCCCTTGCTCAAGCCGCAGCAGTAGATGCAGATCGCGCTGCAGGTAAGAGCCTCTCTCCACTTGCAGGTATTCCACTCGCTCTCAAAGATGTTCTTGCACAAAAGGGTGTTCCTACGACTGCTGGTTCAAAGATTCTTCAGGGCTGGAAGCCGCCGTATGACTCAACTGTTGTTTCAAAGCTCAAGAACGCAGGGGTAATCATCCTCGGTAAGACCAATATGGATGAATTCGCGATGGGCTCATCAACAGAGAACAGTGGCTACGGTCCAACTTATAACCCTTGGGACTTAACTCGTACACCTGGTGGATCATCGGGTGGATCCGCTGCAGCGGTTTCTGCATTTGAAGCGCCGCTTGCAATTGGTTCAGATACCGGCGGATCGATTCGCCAGCCAGCTGCTCTGACTGGAATCGTTGGCGTACGTCCAACTTACGGCGCCGTCTCTCGCTATGGACTCATTGCATACTCATCTTCACTCGATCAAGCAGGACCTTTTGGTCGCACTGTTCTTGATACCGCATTGCTTCATGAAATCATCGCTGGCCATGATGCGCACGATGCAACCTCTATCAACGTCCCGGTTCCAAACGTTGTCGCTGCAGCAAAGAGCGGTGACGTAAAGGGAATGAAGATCGGCGTCATCAAGCAACTGCAAGGTGAGGGATATCAGAAAGGCGTCCAGGCTCGCTTTACTGAATCACTTGACCTCCTCGCATCTCTTGGTGCAGAGATTGTTGAAGTTGATTGCCCAAGTTTCGAATACGCGCTCTCTGCTTATTACCTCATCGCTCCATCTGAGTGCTCCTCTAACCTCGCACGTTTTGATGCGATGCGTTATGGACTTCGCACAGGCGATGAAGGAGGGGCTTCGGCGGAGGCTGTAATGGCTGCTACTCGCGATGCTGGCTTTGGTCGCGAGGTAAAGCGCCGCATCATCCTTGGTACATATGCACTTTCTTCTGGTTACTACGATGCTTACTACGGAAGCGCTCAGAAGATTCGCACTCTGATTATCGAAGATTATGCAAAGGCATTTGGTAAGGCAGATGTATTGGTATCACCAACTGCGCCGACAACTGCATACAAGATTGGCGAGAAGGTCGACGATCCAATGGCGATGTACCTCGGTGACGTTGCAACTATTCCGGTCAACCTTGCCGGCATCTGCGGAATGTCACTACCTGCAGGTTTGGCTGAAGAAGATAACTTGCCAGTTGGATTCCAGATTATGGCCCCAGCGATGCAAGATCAACGCTTGTATCAAGCTGGTGCAGCTCTTGAAGCCGCACTCTCATCGAAGTGGGGCGGAACTCTCATTACAAAAGCTCCAGCGCTGAAGGGAGGTGCCAAATAATGGCACTGAACTACGAAGAAGTTGTAGCAAAGTACAACCCAGTACTGGGGCTTGAGGTACACGTCGAGCTCAACACAGAGTCAAAGATGTTCTGTTCTTGTGCGACAACATTTGGTGCAGAGCCAAATACTCAGACCTGTCCAGTCTGCTTAGCGTTACCTGGCGCGTTGCCAGTGGTAAATGAGAAGGCAATCGAATCAACAATCAAGATCGGTCTCGCTCTTAACTGCAAGATTGCTCCCTATAGCCGCTTTGCTCGCAAGAACTACTTCTATCCTGATATGCCGAAGAACTTCCAGATTTCACAATATGACGAGCCAATTTGTTATGACGGCTATGTCGATGTCGAGATCGAGACCGAAGAGGGTCCGAAGCAATTCCGTATCGAGGTCGAACGCGTGCACATGGAAGAGGACACCGGTAAGTCTCTTCACGTAGGTGGTGCGACGGGTCGTATTCATGGAGCTGATTACTCGCTGCTCGATTACAACCGCGCTGGTATTCCTTTGGTGGAAATCGTCACCAAAATTGTTCCAGGCACTGGAAAGTACGCACCAGAAGTCGCCAAAGCATATGTTGCAGAACTTCGCGACATCCTTCGCGGCCTTGGAGTTTCGGATGTGAAGATGGAACAAGGTTCACTTCGCTGCGATGCCAACGTCTCATTGATGCTCAAAGATGCAACCGAACTTGGCACCCGCTCTGAGACTAAGAACGTCAACTCACTTCGTTCAGTCGAGCGTGCAATTCGCGGCGAAATGTTGCGCCATGCTGAAATCCTTGAGACCGGAGGCAAGGTCAAGCAAGAGACTCGTCACTTCCAGGAAGACACTGGCCTTACTCGCTCTGGTCGCTCGAAGGAGCAGGCAGAGGATTACCGCTACTTCCCAGATCCAGATTTGGTTCCAGTAAAGCCAGATGCAGCATGGATCGAAACACTTCGTGCAGCTTTGCCTGAGCGCCCATCGATTCGACGCAAGCGATTGAAGGAGCAATGGGCGGTTCCTGATAAGGAATTCGCCGCAATGGTCAATGCCGATGTATTGGATATCGTGGAAGCAACAGTCTTGCTCGGTGCAGATCCAACAAAAGCACGCACATGGTGGCTCGGTGAAATCTCACGTATTGCAAATGACACCAACGTTGCAATCGCAGATCTTGCAATTACTCCAGCACACGTTGCAGAGTTGATTGGCCTTGTGGCATCCGGTGAACTCACTGACAAGTTGGCGCGCCAAGTTGTAGAAGGCGTTGTTGCTGGTGAAGGAAGCCCATCGGAAGTTGTGGCAAAGCGCGGCATCAAGGTTGTTAACGATGATGGCGCACTCATGGCAGCAATCGAGAAGGTCTGTGCTGCACAAGCAGATACTGCTGAGAAGGTCCGCGGGGGACACCTTCCTGCTGCTGGTGCTTTGATCGGTGCGGTAATGAAAGAGACCGCAGGACAAGCAGATGCTGCCAAGGTTCGCGAGCTCCTTCTTAAATATCTCGGGCACTGATAGTTAAAATAAGTAAATAAAAAAACCCGCCAAGCAATATGCCTGGCGGGTTTTTTATCGCAATTCGTTAGTGCATTCCTGCGCCTTCGGTCTCAACAACGGATTCTTTCCCGATGTTGATAAAGAAGAACAAGACGATGGCGCCGATAAAGAGGAGCGCTGCACTAAATCTAAAGGCTGTTGTAAAGCCATTTGTTGCAGCAAACGCTTGACCGACCATATCGGTCGGTGCAATCTTATTTTCGATTGAGTAGTTTGTTGTTGCAGTAAATGCGATGGTGCTAAGAAGGGCGGTTCCAAGAGATCCGCCAATCTGCTGCGACGTATTGACCATCGCAGATGCCACGCCTGTGTCATGGCTTGATACTGCGTGGAGAGAAGTTGAGGTCAACGGAATAAAGACAAGCGCCATTCCGCTCGACATGATTAATAAGGATGGAACTACGTGTGTTAAATACGAAGTTTCAGGTGTGATTCGGGTGAGCAATAAGAGTCCGATTCCAGCTGCAATCAACCCTGGCACCATCAATGGCTTTGGTCCAACCTTAGGTAGAAGTTGTGAAGCCACGCCTGCGAAGATAATGATTCCGGCGGTAAATGGAAGGAATGCAAATCCTGACTTAAGTGGTGAGAAGCCAAGGAACTCTTGCAGGTAAACGCCAAGGAAGTAGAACATCGAGAAGAGTCCTGCACCGACCACGAGTGATCCTAGGTATGAGCCTCCGCGGTTGCGTTCAGTGATGACACGAAGCGGCATCATTGGGTTCTTTACCTTGGTTTCAATGATGATAAATGCGATAAGAAGAACTGCAGCAGAAATCAAATAGGTCAATGTTGCAGTTGAGGTCCAACCCTTTTGCGGGTTAGCCGCTTCGCTAAATCCGTAGGTCAAAGCAAAGAGACCTGCTGTTGCGGTAATTGCACCAGGGATGTCGTATGACTTATCGCCATCAGCCTTTGATTCGTGTACAAATTTGATAGCAAGGATTGCTGCAACAATTGCAATTGGGGTATTAACGCCCAAGCACCAGCGCCATGAGGTGTATTCAGTAAGAACTCCACCGGCGATCAGACCAATGGCAGCGCCTCCACCCGAGATTGCGCCGATAACACCAAACGCCTTAGCTCGCTCTTTAGGATCGGTAAATGTTTGAGAAATAATGGCGAGGGTTGCCGGTGCTAAGAGCGCGCCGAAAATTCCCTGCAGCGCACGAGAAGCAAAGAGCATCTCCTGATTAGCAGCGATACCACCGAGAGCAGATGCTGCAGCGAAACCAATGAGTCCTACTAAGAATATCTTCTTACGTCCCATGTAGTCGCCAATGCGTCCACCGAGTAAGAGGAGGGAGCCAAAAGCCAATGTGTATGCAGTGATAATCCACTGAGCATCTTGATCCGAGATATTAAGGTCAACCTTTGCGCTCGGAATAGCAATGTTCATAATTGAGCTATCGAGAACGAGCATCAACTGGGATACAGCGAGAACTACCAGAGTTCTCCAGCGGTCTGGTGCTTGTCCTTTGATATGCCCCTGAGCATCATGAGTCTCAGAGTTGTGGTTCTTTGTCATTTTTCTCCTATTTTCTTTTCTTGTGAAACTTAACGTGTTAACGATGGAATTAATACTTGATCAACTAATTGTTCGATGAACTTTTGATTGACTGACTGCTGAGTAATAAAGATTCGATGAGTAATAATTGATGGAACAACTTCAGAGAGGAAGGCGATATCGGCTTTCTTGGAAATTTCCCCACGAGCGATTGCTCGCTCAAAGACTTCAGCGCTTTGACGTTCAGCCTCAATGGGATTTTTCTCGCCGAGTAACTTTCCGAACTCGGGATCTCTGTGAGCGATAGCCATAAGACTCATCTTCAACTCACCATCTGGTCCTTTTAAGATCTTGACATGTTCATGGATGAGTTTGATTAGATCGTCTCGGAGATTTCCGGTATCAATACGGGGGAGTGAACAAGCGGTATGCGTGCTCATTGCTGAGAGCAGGATTTCTTCTTTATTTTTGAAGCGGCGATAGATAGTGGCTTTGCCCACTTGCGCGCGTTGGGCTATCGCCTCAACAGTGGTTCGGTCGTATCCAACTTCGCTTAAGAGCGAGAGAGCGGCTTGATGGATTGCTTCGTCACGACCGTGATCACGCGGACGGCCAATGAGAGAGGCAACTTTTGTTACTGGACACATCATGGCTACCTCCTCTATAGATACGAAACGAAACCGTATCGTATCGTAAAGAGTGCAGCAAAGGGAAGTTACGCCT
>CAZNEQ010000077.1:0-5701 GCA_964572265.1 uncultured Candidatus Planktophila sp. | reverse complement strand
ACACTCAATATGTGGGAAGCGGTCTATTTCAACCATAGCTTTGATGGCATCAAGAAGATTGTCGATAAGGCAGCTGAGCTCGGTGTTGAGCGCGTCGTACTCGATGATGGTTGGTTCGGTTCGAGACGTACTGACAATCTTGGTCTAGGCGATTGGGTTGTATCAAAAGATGTATGGCCAGAAGGTCTGCAACCAATCATCAAGTACATCAACGATAAAGGCATCGAGTTCGGTCTCTGGTTTGAGGGCGAGATGGTCAATGCCGACTCTGATCTCTATCGCGCCCATCCCGATTGGATTCTCCAAGAGCCAGGTCGCATCCCGGTCGAAGGTCGCTGGCAGCAAGTTCTCGATTTAACTAAAGAAGGCGCATATAACCATGTGCTCAACCAAGTTGATGCAGTTCTCACTGAGAACAACATCGCCTACATCAAGTGGGATCACAATCGCCATCTCTCCGATCCAATTAGCGATGGCCGCCCAGTTGTACGAAAGCAGACAGAAGCGATCTATCGCCTCTTCGATGAACTCAAGCGCCGCCATCCTGGACTTGAAATCGAATCCTGCGCCTCAGGTGGTGGGCGAGTCGATCTCGGCATGATTGAACATGCTGATCGATTCTGGACCTCAGATCAAAATGATGCGCTCGAACGTCAGCAGATTCAACGCTGGAGCGCGATGGTTATTCCACCTGAATTCCTCGGTACCCATGTCGGGCCAACCGTTGGACATCAGATGCACCGAACCCATGACATCTCATTCCGCGTTCTCAATGCGCTCTTTGGCCATGCTGGAATCGAATGGAATGTCACTGAGGCAAGCGAACACGAGCAGGAGATCCTGAAGTCATATATCGCCTTCTATAAGAAGAACCGCGATCTCATTCACGCAGGCGATGTTGTACGCAGCGATGTTATTCAAGGCAATGCTCAGATGTATGGCACTGTTGCTAAGGATAAGAAGCGAGCGGTATTTACATATATGCAGCTGACCTCGCTCGATAACTTCGGTCCGTTAGTTGCTACCTTTGATGGTCTGGATGCCAAGAGCACCTACTCAGTTAAGGTAAATATTGAACTAAGTGCGGCGGAATATCTTCAGAAAGTTCACCCTGGTTGGTGGCCGCAGGTCAATCTCACCGGTGATCAATTGGCAAATATTGGATTACAACTTCCAGTGCTTAAGCCAGAGAGCGGACTGTTATTCGAAATTTCAGCGCTTTAAGGTTTGTTGCGCTGGTAACCCCGTCGGCCCCAGAACTCCCAGAGCCCCATCACACCCAGTAAGAGGGCGAAGCCGAAGAGCACATCCTCGGCGGGGGCGGAGAAGAAGCGAAGACCCATGATTGCATCGGGGCTATACATCACGATGTTACGAGAAGTGAGCCACCAGTTCGTTAAGAATTGAAATGGCAAGATGATTGCGTAGGAAGTCCAGAACGCAGGTCGCGTTAGCAATGAAGTCTTTAATACAAAGAGATCTACCATTACCGCGATAGCAAAAGCGGTGATTGCGATATCAGAGTAAATCATTCCCCGAACTCATCCTTTCGCCAATGCGGCTTAACCGTGGTTACGCCTTCGATTGTAAATATCGCTGCCATTGGAACAATGATGAAGAAGAGATACTCTTCTAGCGGAATATTGAGCGGGCCGTAGATTCCTAAAATCTGTTCGCGATCAAAGAACCAATGTCCTTGTGCAATCGCATAGGCATCCCAGGCAATAAATATTGCACTTACCGGTAGAACGCTGATAATCACGCGCTTGATTCGTCGGAGAACACCAGTCTTGAGAACAATCTCCAACCACGCTGAGCCACAGAAGGTAAATATGAGCATCGCCATATAGGACCACTGTTTCATAGCGCCATTTTTGCATAGTTTCGCTAGCAAAGCAGGAGATAGTTGCTAGGGTGAAGGGCATGGAGCGGGGCAAGATTCGAACTTTTCAAGGAGTGCGCCTCCTCTCATCAGCCTCAGTTGCAGTTGTCACCGTTCTATCCATCCTTTTTTCTTCAGTGCTTGGAAAAGATTCTCTTAACTGGCAGATAGCTCTGGCAATTCTCGCTCTCGCAATTGGAATACCGCATGGAGCGGTGGATCACTTGATTACGCTGCCACGCACAAAGCCGCTGAAGATGGCGATATTTGTCTCGATCTATATCGCGGTAGCTCTGCTAGCTATTTGGGCAATTCTTCAGTGGAATGTATGGGGCTTTATCGCAGTAGTAGTAATGAGCTCGATTCACTTTGGCATTGGCGATAGCGCATTTATCGCAGAACTCAGCGGTCTCGAGGGAAGAAGACGAAGCAAGGTAACTACCTGGGCATATGCCATTGCCGCTGGCTTTACGCCAGTTGTCATTCCACTCATTAGCAAGCGAAGCACTGAAGCTTTAGAGCAAGTTAATCCTGTCTTAATCGATTGGCACCAAGGCTTTGATTCAGAGATCTTGGTCGCAATGTCGCTAGTGGTCACCATCTCTATCTTCTTGATCGCAAAAGATCGAGCGTTGAGAGATTTAGTAGATCTCTTGCTCTTGGTCGGCCTGGTCTCGTTTGCACCACCGCTTGTCGCATTTGCTACCTACTTCGGTACCTGGCATGCGATGCGCCACACAGCACGATTGACATCGCTCCTGCCTAAGTCACAACTTCACCATAGCGAAGGAAAGTCACTAGCAGCCTTTGCGAGCGCTGTTATTCCAGGCTTACCGGCGCTGGTTGGTACCTTCATCTTTATCTTTGTTCTGGCAGCCTTTGCTCGCGAGAGCATTGATGATCGCTTTCTCTGGCTTACCTTGGTCACAATCTGGGCTTTGACTGTTCCTCATATGTTGGTAACGGCACGCCTTGACCGAGTTGCCCTCAAGTCTTAACTCTCTTCAGTAGGCTCTCTCTTATGTTCAAGCGATTACTGCTTATTGTTGTAGCGATGCTGCAGATGGCCCCGGCAACAGCTGCACCGACCTACCTCTTTCCAATAGCTGGCTGCGAAGCAAATTATGCGCGCGCACATCACGACTATGCGGCAACCGATATCTTGACCAAAGCTGGGTGCAAATTTGTTGCCCCGATAGATGGCGTCGTTGATGAGGTAAATCGAGTTGATCGTTGGCGGAAGCCACCTAATCGAGGAATCGATCGTGGCGGCCTCTCGGTTTCAATCATTGGTGTCGATGGAGTTCGTTATTACGGTTCGCACCTTCGTTCGATTCCAAAGAGGATAGAACCAGGAGTCTCTGTTACCGCTGGCCAAGTGCTTGGAGCGGTTGGATCTACTGGAAGTGCGCGGGGGACTGCGCCACATCTCCACTTTGGAATTTCATGGCCAACCCCGCCAGATATTTGGTGGGTTCGCCGCGGTGAAGTTTTGCCGTGGAAATATCTTGATGCGTGGAAGAAAGGTAAAGATCTCTCACCAGTTAAAGAGGTAGAGGCTCGTAAAGCTAAACGCGGCGAGCTTCCACCAGAACCTGCGAAGTAAAGAGAAAAACCCCGCCGATTTCTCGACGGGGTTTTTCAGTAAGTGTAATTAGGCTGGGTTAACTGCGTCTGCCTGAGGACCCTTTGGACCCTGGACGACCTCAAATGTAACTGCCTGACCCTCTTCAAGGCTCTTGTATCCGTTGCCCTGGATTGCTGAGTAGTGAACGAAAACGTCCTGTCCTCCGCCATCAACTGCAATGAATCCGAATCCCTTTTCAGAGTTGAACCACTTAACTGTACCTGTTGCCATGTATTTCTTATCCTTCGATATGTGGGGCGATAAATATCTCTATCGCCAGTCTTCATCTTGCCTACAGCCATACCGAGTAAAGATTTAAGCCTTAACAAACGGGTACTGATTTAAGCGTCCGACTAGGCATAAGCGTACCCGAGTAGGTCGCTAATTCATATTCCCAGAGAGATCACAGCCACGCTCATACTGGGCAGTTATAGACTAAAACCATGAGTAATAACGATTTCAACCCAGCAAATAGCCCAATAGTCCAGATTGAGCGCCGTAAGGCGGTAGCCATCATCGCGGCAGCTGCGATTCTGGCCTCTTCATTTGGATTCGGATTAACCAAGGTTGGATCGGGCTTTGCTGCTCGCAACTCAAATGGCATCACCGTCACCGGTTCTGCCAAGGCATCTGCAACTGCCGACAATGCAGTCTGGACCCTCAATGTCTCACTGACTCGACCACGCGTCGCTGATGCAGTGACCAAGGTTGGCAGCGATGTCGTTGCCGTAACCAAGTACCTTACCGATGCTGGAATTACCACAGATGAGATCACGCTTGGCTCGGTTGCAACCTATGCAAATGAAGAGTGGCAGAACGGAAATAACACCGGACGAATTCTCAACTACCGCGCTAGCCGCGATGTGGTAGTCCGTTCGAAGAGCGTTGAATTAATTGCAAAGTTATCTCAAGGAATTGGTGCGCTCTTGCAGACCGGCGTTAGCGTCAATAATTACGGACCTCAGTACTACATCTCAACACTTCCTTCACTTCGTCCGCAACTATTGGAAGATGCGATGCGCGATGCAAAAGTTCGTGCCGAGGCAATTACCAAAGCGGTCGGCGGCAAAGTTGGTTCGATTCAATCTGTTCGTGCCGGAGTTTTCCAAGTGACTACGCCAGATTCGACTATGACCTCTGATGGTGGTGCTTACGACACTTCAAGTATCGAAAAGACTGTTACTTCAACTGTCTCGGTCACCTTCTCCGTTAAGTAAGACCTGAGTAAAGGCTAGAGATGAAGAGAGTTAGCCTCTGCTTGGCAATTGCATCTTTTTCCATCTCGGCGCTTCCCGCTGAAGCGGCAGCGGTAGCGGTCGGTCAGAAATGTGCCACCGTAAATCAAACGGTTGTCGCAAAAGGCAAAAAGCTAATCTGCAGCAAAAACGGTAAGAAAAATACCTGGCAGATTGCCAAGGTTGCAAAGCCAGCTGCAACAGCCAAGCCCGAACCTTATGCGACCGACTCTTCCCTTACTGGTCTCTGGGCAAAGTATGGTTGGCGTTATCGTGCCGGTGATCTCGTCATCAAGTTTGCAACCTCCGAATTCAATAGTTATGTAGCGACCAAGCGCACTCCGCAGCAACAGGTGAAGGTAATTGCTCAGGAGGGCGTTGACCCTCAACTCATTAAATGGATTCAAGATGGCGCAACTCTGGTTGCCCAATCATTTAGCTATCCACCACTGAGCGGTCCGTTCCACGATGTTATTGCAAGTGATGCAGATTGGTTAAAGCAGACTTATCTCTCAGTCGGAGTTTCAGCTGAGGAGGCAAATGGAAAAGTTGGTGCCTTTAGCGCAGGTGCGCCTGCATTTGGCGGGACAACGAATAACACTTGGAATTGGAGCGCTATCAAGCAGAACAACTTGATGGTTCAAGATAAAGCAGGAATGGCTCAAACAGCAGGACACGAGTTCTATCACGCAATTCAAGAGAATTTAGCGAAGCGAAATCCTGGCGTTGATGGTCGTGAAATCCCTAATTGGTTCTGGGAGGGTCCTGCGACATTTGTCGGCGTACAAGCTGCCGCCAAGATTGGCGCAATCGATTATGTGGGCGAGGGTCGCAAAGCCTTTATCGAGCGCTATAACAATGGCGCTGCAATTAATCGCTTTTCACATTTGGAAGAGATTAAGGCCAATGATGGCAAGGTCGATCCGTACGCAATTGGCTTCGCCGCTACCGAGCTCT
>CAZNEQ010000076.1:0-5724 GCA_964572265.1 uncultured Candidatus Planktophila sp. | reverse complement strand
TGTTATCGAGGCTTACCTAGGAGTGCCTGCAGATGCGTCTTGAAATTAAAGATCTCCACGTTCACTACGGCAAGATCGAAGCTATCAAGGGTGTATCAATCGTCGTTAATGAAGGCGAGATTGTCACACTGATTGGTGCCAACGGTGCCGGTAAGACAACAATGCTCAAGACGATCTCTGGCATTCGCCCAGTATCAAGTGGTCAGATTATCTTTAACGGTGAAGATATCTCTAACGTGCCTGCACATAAGCGCGTTGATCTTGGTCTCTCACAAGCACCTGAAGGCCGCGGAATTTTCCCAGGTATGACAGTCCTTGAGAATCTTGAGATGGGTAAGTTCCACCGCCCTAATCGCAAGATCGAGATGGCTGAAGATCTTGAGAAGGTCTACACACTCTTCCCACGCTTGAAGGAGCGAATCTCTCAAGCAGGTGGAACTCTCTCTGGTGGCGAGCAGCAGATGCTTGCAATCGGTCGCGCACTGATGGCACGCCCTAAGGTTCTTCTCCTTGATGAGCCATCAATGGGCCTTGCGCCACAGATGATTGCAAACATTTTCCGCATCATCACAGAGATTAACAAGCAGGGTGTAACAATCTTGCTCGTTGAGCAGAATGCACAGCAGGCGCTACAGCGCGCTCACCGTGCATATATTCTCGAGACAGGAAATATTGTGAAGGAAGCTAAGGCTTCAGATCTTCTCAATGACCCAGCGGTACGCGAGGCATACCTTGGTACTGGTGCAGAGAGTGGTCACCACTAATAACGGTGTAAGTAAGGAATGAATTAACGCTGCGCAAGAATAAGGCAGGTGATACGGGCAGTGCAGGTGCGCTGCCCGTCTTCATTTTCAATCACAATTTCGTAGCTGCACATTGTCTTTCCAAGGCTAATCGCTGTCGCAGTTCCAGTGACATAACCTGAGGTCGCCGATTTGTGGTGAGTAGCGTTGATATCAACTCCCACAATCTTTCGATCTGGCCCGGCATGAAGTTGAGTTCCAACAGATCCAAGAGACTCAGCTAATACAACGTTCGCGCCACCATGTAGGAGCCCAAGTGGCTGAGTATTACCTTCCACTGGCATACGACCAACAAGTCGCTGAGGGGAGGCTTCAATAATTTCGATGCCCATCTTTTGGTCAAGATGGCCGGAGCCGCGTTCGCGAAGGATTGCCAAATAATCAGGAGCGGAATCAGGTTGCGTCATAGTTCGAAATCTTAACTTGTTACATAGGATGTGCGCCATGAGCACGCCTAAGAAACTCTTATTAATTGATGGTCATTCCATGGCCTATCGAGCTTTCTATGCGCTGCCGGTGGAAAACTTCACCACTGCTATGGGGCAACACACCAATGCAATTTATGGCTTTGCAACCATGCTGATTTCATTAATCAAGGAGGAGAAGCCAACACACGTTGCAGTTGCCTTCGATGTATCGCGCAAGACCTTTCGCTCTGAAATCTTCCCTGAGTACAAGGCGAACCGAGCATCAACTCCAGATGAGTTTCGCTCACAGATGTCCTATCTCCACGAGTTCATTGATGGCTGCGGAATCGAGCGCTTTCAATTAGAGGGCTATGAAGCAGATGACTTAATTGCGACAATCTCTAAAGCGGCCGAGAAGGATGGGTTTGAGATTCTCATCTGCACTGGCGATAGAGATAGCTTCCAACTAGTTAATTCAAAGACCACTGTGCTCTATCCAAAGCGCGGGGTCAGCGAGATGGCGCGCATGACTCCAGAAGCTGTGCTCGAGAAGTACGGCATGACTCCAGCGCAATACCCTGACTTTGCAGCACTTCGCGGTGACCCAAGCGATAACCTGCCATCGATTCCCGGTGTGGGTGAGAAGACAGCCGCTAAATGGGTGGTCGAGTACGGGTCTCTGAAAGAGTTGCTATCTGAAGTTGATAAGGTCGGCGGAAAAGTTGGCCAAGCTCTTCGCGACAATATTGATAACGTCATCCGAAACCGTGAGTTGACCCAATTAGTCCTTGACGCTCCTATCACCTTTTCACTCAATGCAATGACATGGAAGGGCGTGGATCTGGAGAAGATTGATCCGCTCTTGACCACCCTTGAATTTAAAACGCTGAAGGATCGATTCAAACCAATTGCAGCACCTGGCACTGCGCCTAGCAAAGCGAAGAAGTCGGCCACGAGTGAACTTCAGGGAGATCTCTTCGGGGCTCCTGTTAAAGCCGACTTCGTCTCTGCGAATGAGTTATCAGCCAAGATTGCAGCACACACTGGCGAGATTGCTCTTGCATTTACCCTGAGCGGTGATTCTGTTGACGAGGAACTTCTTCGTTACGCCGTCGCCTTCAACTCTAAAGAAGTTTTTCTCGTTGAGGGCGCATCCATGGGGGAGTGGGCCACAGATCCAACGGTTGCAAAGATTGTTTACGATGGAAAATCACTCGCTCGTATCAACGGAACTGTTGGGTTCGCTTTCGATATTGATTTAGCGGCCTACCTTGTTAATCCTGGCGTACGTGCATCATCGATCGCAGATGTTGCAGATAAGTGGGGATCCGCGCTAGACACAACATCGGCAGAAAATGCACTCGCATCCCAAGCTGCAATGTACTTCGAACTCAAGAAGAATCTTGAGGCAGACCTTGCCGAACGCGGTCTGATGGAGCTCTTTACCAAGTTAGAGCTACCTATCGCCGAACTCCTAGCTGTGATGGAGAACCGAGGCGTTGCGGTTGATGCCAAAGAATTATCACGATTACTTGAACTTTTTGAAGGTGAAGTGGCGGAAGAGACCGCTAAAGTACACGCATCTGTAGGCCATGAATTCAATGTCGCATCTCCCAAGCAGTTACAGGTAGTTCTCTTTGAAGAACTCGGCCTGCCTAAGACGAAGAAGATCAAGACAGGATTTACAACAGATGCTGATGCACTAGCTTGGCTCTTCGAAAAGACCTCGCATCCGGTCCTGGCATCGCTGCTTCGAATCCGTGAAGTAAAGAAGTTGGCTACAACCATCGATGGGTTAATTGCAGAAATTGCAGCAGATAAGCGAATCCATACCCACTTTGCACAGACTGTTGCAGCTACCGGGAGACTCTCCTCGGTTGGACCTAATTTGCAGAACATTCCTGTTCGCACAGAAGATGGTCGAAGGATTCGTGCGACCTTTATCGCAGGTAAGGGTTATGACTCTCTGCTGACTGCGGATTACAGCCAAATCGAAATGCGCATCATGGCTCACCTCTCTAACGATGCTAATCTCATCAAGGCATTCGAATCAGGTGAAGACCTTCACGCTTCAATTGCCGGAGAAGTATTTGGCGTGAAGCCAGTTGATGTTGATCCTGAGATGCGTCGCCAGATTAAAGCGATGTCGTATGGCCTTGCTTACGGCTTGAGTTCGTACGGACTCGCAGCGCAATTGGATCTCACTCCACCAGCTGCACAGGATTTGATGGATCGTTACTTTGAGCGTTTCGGTGGAATCCGCGATTACCTCAAGACTGTTGTAGAAGATGCTCGCAAGGTGGGTTACACAGAGACTGTTATGGGACGTCGTCGTTATCTGCCTGATTTGATGAGTGATAACCGTCAACGTCGTGAAGTTGCAGAGCGAATGGCGCTCAACGCGCCAATCCAAGGATCTGCAGCTGACATCATTAAGTTAGCGATGCTCAATGTTCAGAAGGCGCTCGTCGAAGGTGGCTTTACATCACGCTTGCTATTGCAGGTGCACGATGAACTCATTCTCGAGATCATCTCAAAGGAAGAAGAGGCAGTTACCGAGCTGGTGCGCCGCGAAATGGGAAGTGCATTCCCACTCAAAGCACCACTCAATGTCGGTATCGGAGTCGGCAAGAACTGGAACGTCGCCGCTCACTGATTTGTGGTGGCGTTAGCCTTCATTGCTGCGAGATCTTCTTCATCGGTAGGGAGATTGTTAGCATCAGCAAGTCTGGCTCGGCCGATGTTGAGAATAACTAGCCCGGTACCGATGCAGATTGTTGTGATTGCTAATGCAGTTTGAGGTGAGAAGTGTTCAGAAATCCAACCACCGAGTGCAGAACCGATAGCCATCAGAGTTCCCTCGATTGTCCAGAGCCATCCCATCATTCCGGTTGGAGAACCCTGCGGGCGTACTGCTTCCATCACTTCCCAATAGAAAACTTGAATCGCTCCACCGACAAGACCAAGTAGTGCGCCACCAATAACCATTGACCAATCGGGATACATCCACGCTAAAGGAATCGAGACAATAAACCAGGCGAGATAAGTTTTACGAAGCGCGCCTAAAGGTGTGGTCTTCTTTGAAACCAAACCTCCGAGCAAGCCTCCCACGATATTGGCAACGCCCATTGCGGCAAATATCCACGCAGTCCGATGTGGAACTTCTTCAATCGTGGCAAATGCTGGTACCGCAACATCAAAGACGCCCCAACCAAAACCAATGAAACATCCTTCAACGACCAAGAGCTGAAGCGGACGATGGCGCCACATCAACACCTTGACCTCTGGCTTCTTCTCCGGAATCCAATTGCGAGCAATCTTTGTCGCAGCGAGCGAGCCACCACCGATTGCCATCAAAGCAGAACAAGTGAGCAAGGCGCTATCGGGGATTGATGAAAGTGCAAGTGAAGTGACAATCAAGGGACCGATGACACCTGCTGCACTCATCACTGCGGTATCCACGGCATAGGCGGTGCGAAGCCAATCATCACTTACGACATCACGCCATAATGGTCGGACAGAGAGGTTGATGGGCGGTGCGCTTAATCCAAGAATGAGAGAGAAGGCAAGAAGTAGCGATCTATCGGATGCGCTATTGAGAGCAATCAACATAATGGAGTAACCAGGGACTTGAATTCTTAGTGGCCACTTCATTCCGTATCGATCAATGACCATTCCGCGAACACCAGCAGTAGCAGCTCCTGCAGCTGCATTAACTCCAACGGCTAAACCGGCGAGAGCGACAGAGTTCAACTCTTGTTCGACTTTAAAGAAGATGCCAAGGCTGACCATGCCGTATGCAACACGCGCAGGGAAGGCGCTCAAAACCAAGACCCAGACGTTCGGGAATCGGAAGAGTTCTTGGTAGCGCTTCATAATCGTGTGATTCTACGCTCATCATGCGTGAGAAAGGAGCGGATTTGCCCCGAAGTCACGCTCACACGTAATCTTGCCTCCGCATAACAGCAGCACAATTGAATATGCCCAGACTTCTATTGAAGTGTCCTACTACTTTCTATCCCTACGGAGCATCTTGACTACACAAATCGCAGTAAACGACATCGGATCAGCAGCAGATTTCCTTGCAGCAATCGAAGGCACAATCAGAAATTTTTCAGACGGCGACCTCGTTGAAGGTACAGTCGTTCAAGTAGACCGCGAAGAAGTACTTCTTGATGTCGGTTACAAGACAGAGGGTGTAATCCCTTCACGCGAACTCTCAATCCGCCACGATGCAGATCCAAATGACATTGTTAAGGTCGGCGATAAGGTCGAAGCTCTTGTTCTTCAGAAGGAAGATAAAGAAGGCCGTCTCATCCTCTCAAAGAAGCGTGCTCAGTACGAGCGTGCATGGGGCGAGATCGAAGGCAAGAAGGAGCGCGACGAAGTTGTCGTCGGTACAGTTATTGAAGTTGTGAAGGGTGGTCTCATCGTAGACATCGGACTTCGCGGCTTCCTCCCAGCATCACTCGTTGAAATGCGTCGCGTACGCGATCTAACTCCTTACATCGGTA
>CAZNEQ010000075.1:0-5771 GCA_964572265.1 uncultured Candidatus Planktophila sp. | reverse complement strand
GCAACCGCCTGCGGCTTTTCAATCTTTGCAATAACCGGAATATGAATTCCTACCTCATCCATAATTGCGTGCACATCTTTAATGTCAGCTGCATTGCGAACGAATGAGAGCGCGATGAAATCTGCTCCTGCACGCAACCCCCAGCGAAGATCATCAGCATCTTTCTCCGACATCGCCGGTACTGAGACCGCAACTCCCGGAAGGTTGAGACCCTTGTTGTTGCTGACCATGCCAGGGAAGATGCACTTGGTTACGACATCGTTGCCTTTAACTTCAATAACTTCAACAGTCACTTTTCCATCATCGATCATGATGTAATCACCTGGCTTGCAATCACCTGGCAGGCCTTTGTAAGTGGTGCCTACCTTTTCTTTTGTGCCAGGAACTTCATCAGTAGTGATGGTGAAGATATCTCCACGAGCGAGCTCATGTGGGCCGTTTTCAAAACGAGCAAGGCGGATCTTTGGGCCTTGCAGGTCAACGAGAATTGCAACTGCCTTGCCCGCTTCCTTTGCTGCTTCACGAACGCGGTCGAGGCGTCCTTGATGCTCTTCATAGGATCCATGGGAAAGGTTGAGGCGAGCCATATTCATTCCAGCTGCGATGAGTTCTCGCACCTTCTCTGGTGATTCAACAGCTGGACCCATTGTGCATACAATTTTCGCGCGGCGCATATCTCTACCTTATCTTCTATATTTGTAAGCCGACTATTACTAGCCAGTTTTCACATGTGATTTATCTGGCTTTAGACCAACATCTGACGAGTTGTTGGCTCGATTGGTGAAGGCAATTGAGTCTCCCCCATTAAATAGCGATCGAGAGCTGCAGCAGCCGAACGACCCTCTGCAATCGCCCACACGATGAGTGATTGTCCACGTCCTGCATCACCGGCAACAAAGACATCTTCTTGATTTGTCTGGAAATCTCCATTGCGCTTGATATTTCCGCGCTCGTCGAGTTCGATTTCAAGTTGATCCAATAACTCAGACTTCTCAGGACCGGTAAAGCCCATCGCCAAGAAGGCAAAGTCTGCAGCAAGTTCGCGCTCTGTTCCTGGAACTGTCTCAAACTTTCCATTAACAAATTTTGTTTCAACAATCTTGAGCGCTCGGAGATTTCCGTTGTCATCACCGAGGAATTCTTCTGTGCTGACGCCGAAGATTCGGTTGTCGAGTTCTTCATGAGCAGATGAGACACGGAAAATCATCGGATAAGTTGGCCAAGGTTGACCAGCTGGACGCTCTTCCGATGGCCGCGGCATGATCTCAAGTT
Source organism: uncultured Candidatus Planktophila sp. (assembly GCA_964572265.1). Lineage (GTDB taxonomy): Bacteria > Actinomycetota > Actinomycetes > Nanopelagicales > Nanopelagicaceae > Planktophila. The sequence goes on along the minus strand of CAZNEQ010000075.1, from coordinate 4,499 downwards.
GAGTAACGCTTGCAGCACCTTGGCGAATAGATGTACCGAGACAATCAGCTCCGGTATCTCCGCCGCCAAGGATGACTACATGCTTGCCCTTCACATTGATCGGTGGGTTCTCTACTTCACCGAGCGCTTGCTTATTGCCCCATGGCAAGAACTCCATAGCCTGATAGATACCCTTGAGATCGCGACCTTTCACGTTGAGGTCACGCCATTGAGTGGCGCCAATTGCAACAAGTACTGCGTCATAACGAGTACGTAGAGCTTGACCCGTAATGTCGCTACCTACGGCTACACCCGGACGGAAGCGAGTACCTTCTTGCTCCATCTGCGCTAAACGACGATCGAGAATATTTTTTTCCATCTTAAATTCAGGAATGCCATAACGGAGCAGGCCACCGATCTTGTCGGCGCGCTCATATACCGCGACTGTATGGCCAGCACGTGTGAGCTGTTGTGCAGCTGCAAGTCCTGCCGGACCTGAACCGATCACAGCAACTGTTTTGCCGGTGAGGCGATCTGGAATCATCGGCTTGACTGCACCAAAACCAAATGCCTCTTCTACAGTGCGAAGTTCGACCTGCTTAATAGTGACGGCATCACGGTTAATTCCCACGACACAAGCTGTTTCACACGGAGCAGGGCAGAGACGACCGGTGAACTCTGGGAAGTTGTTGGTTGCATGCAAGCGATCGATTGCATCTGATTTGTATCCGCGGTACATCAAATCGTTCCACTCGGGAATCAAATTACCGAGTGGGCACCCGTTGTGACAGAAAGGAATGCCGCAATCCATGCAACGTCCTGCTTGCTTCTGCAAATGTTCGAAGCTCTGCGGTTCGTAGACTTCTCGCCAATCTTTAATGCACACATCGACCGGGCGACGCTTCGGCGTCTCACGCGGAGTTGTCATAAAGCCTTTTGGATCAGCCATTTGCTGCAACCTCCATTACATAGTGATCTTCCGGTAATCCTTCATCAATCGCTCTCTTCATTGAAGCAAGAACACGTGCATAGTCACGTGGCATGATCAAAGAGAAACGTGTGAGTGCTGCGTCCCAATCTGCAAGAAGGTTGGACGCAACTACCGATCCAGTCTCCTTCTGGAAATCAGAGACTGTAGCGTGGAGACGTTCGCGCTCGTCATGCGGAATCGCCAACACATCGACCATATCTGTATTGACGAGCGCTGCATTGAGGTCAAGAACGAATGCACGACCACCTGACATGCCTGCTGCGATATTTCGCCCGGTACGGCCGAGGATCACCACAGTTCCGCCAGTCATGTATTCGAGGGCGTGATCTCCTACACCTTCCACAACCGCCGTTGCGCCAGAGTTGCGAACGCAGAAGCGCTCTCCCACTAAGCCTCTAATAAAGATTTCACCAGAGGTTGCGCCATAACCGATGACATTTCCGGCAATGACGTTATCTTCTGATGCAAATGTCGCCTTCTTATCAGGGCGAACAACAACGCGACCACCAGAGATTCCCTTACCGACGTAATCGTTAGAGTCACCAAAGAGTCGAATCACCATGCCGCGCGGTATGAATGCGCCGAGTGATTGTCCAGCAGAACCTCGGAGAGTGATATCAATCGTTCCTACCGGGAGCCCCTCTGAACCATATGCACGAGTGATCTCTGCGCCTAGCATCGTCCCAACCGTGCGATTAACGTTACGGACAGGAAGATCGATAGATACCTTCTCCCCCTTCGTCAATGCAGGAGCCGCCTTCTCAATTAATGTGTTATCGAGTGCAGCAGCTAATCCGTGATCCTGAGTTGTTGTGCAATACAGAGATGAATCGACATCTGGACGGACAAGAAGTGGAGAGAGATCGAGTCCTGCCGCCTTCCAATGGTCCACTGCCTTCTTTGTCTCAAGACATTCGATATGACCGATTGCCTCTTGCAAAGTTCGGAAACCGAGTGATGCCAAGATTTCACGTACCTCTTCTGCAATGTACTCAAAGAATGTCTCTACGAATTCTGGCTTTCCAGTAAATTTCTTACGAAGTTCTGGGTTCTGCGTTGCAACACCGACAGGACAAGTGTCGAGATGGCAGACGCGCATCATGATGCAGCCAGAGACGACGAGTGGCGCTGTTGCAAAGCCATACTCTTCTGCTCCCAACAAAGCTGCGATTACTACATCGCGACCAGTCTTGAGTTGACCATCAGCCTGAACAACAATGCGATCACGAAGACCATTGAGGAGAAGTGTCTGCTGTGTTTCAGCAAGACCAAGCTCCCATGGTGCACCTGCATGCTTGAGCGAAGTTAGAGGTGAAGCTCCAGTACCACCATCATGACCAGAGATCAGAACGACATCTGCATGAGCCTTTGATACTCCAGCCGCAACGGTTCCGACACCGACTTCAGCAACCAACTTCACATGAACGCGCGCATCTTTATTTGCATTCTTAAGGTCGTGAATCAATTGGGCGAGATCTTCAATCGAGTAAATATCGTGGTGCGGTGGTGGTGAGATAAGTCCAACACCGGGTGTTGAGTAACGAGCCTTAGCGATCCATGGATAGACCTTGTTACCTGGAAGCTGTCCACCTTCACCAGGCTTTGCGCCTTGTGCAATCTTGATCTGAATATCATCAGCATTGACCAAGTAGTTACTTGTGACACCAAAACGACCTGATGCAACCTGCTTAATAGCAGAGCGCTTTGAATCACCATTCTCCATTGGAATGAAGCGGATTGGGTCTTCGCCACCTTCACCAGTATTGGATTTTGCGCCGAGTCGGTTCATTGCAATTGCAAGAGTCTCGTGAACTTCCTGAGAGACAGACCCATATGACATCGCACCGGTTGAGAAACGCTTCACAATCTCAGAAATCGGCTCGACCTCATCAATTGAGATAGGGGTGCGCTCTGCGAAATCAAAGAGTCCACGCAAAGTCATCAACGCTTTGCTCTGGTCATTGACCGCAGTTGTGTAACGCTTAAAGATGTCATAACGCTTATTGCGCGTGGAGTGCTGAAGTGCGAATACTGTCTCTGGATTGAAGAGGTGCGGTTCGCCATCGCGACGCCACTGATACTCGCCACCCACGGGAAGTTTCTTTGCACCAGGGATTTCGCCGCCTACTGGGTATGCCAAGAAGTGACGCTTAATTGTCTCTTCTGCAATCACATCGAGGTCGACGCCACCAAGGCGAGATGTTGTTCCGACGAAGAATTCATCGACAACTTCTTGCGCGATACCGATTGCTTCAAAGACTTGAGCTCCGGTGTAGGAGGAGATAGTCGAGATACCCATCTTCGACATCACCTTGAGCACGCCTTTGCCGAGCGCCTTAATGGTGTTGCGGACTGCCTTCTCTGGAGAAATTCCAGTGATGACGCCTTGACGAACTAAATCTTCAGCAGATTCCATTACGAGATATGGATTCACTGCGGCTGCGCCATAACCGATAAGAAGTGCAACATGGTGCACTTCGCGCACATCGCCGGCTTCCACGATCAAGCCCACTTGGGTACGAGTCTTCTCGCGAATCAAATGATGATGTACTGCAGCGGTAAGAAGCAGTGATGGGATTGGGCAATCTTCTGCATCTCCATCACGATCTGAGAGCACTATGACGTGCGCTCCATCCTTAATTGCTTGCGATACTTCGAGCTTAATCTCTTCTAGTCGATTGCGAAGCGTGTTACCATCGCCGGTTACTGGGAAGAGGCCACGCACAACGTAAGCAGCAAGTTCTGGGTATTCATCATCGACGTTGATGTTGATGATCTTTGCAAGTTCATCATTGTCGATTACTGGGAATGCTAGGGAGATCTGCTTACATGAATCCGGTCCTGGGTCGAGCAAGTTGTGCTCAGGTCCAATAGAGCCACCAAGACTTGTCACAAGCTCTTCGCGGATTGCATCCAATGGTGGGTTAGTCACCTGTGCAAAGAGCTGGGTGAAGTAATCGAAGAGGAGGCGTGGCTTATTGGAAAGCGCAGCAATTGGTGAGTCGGTTCCCATGGAACCGAGCGCTTCTCCCCCGGACTTTGCCATCGGAGCGATAATGATTTTAAGTTCTTCTTCGGTGTAACCAAAAGCTTTTTGGCGACGCACAACAGACTTGTGCGGATAGATAATGTGCTCACGTGCAGGAAGCTCTGAGAGCTTGACCATTCCATCGGCCAACCACTGACCATATGGCGCAGCATCAGCTAATGAATCTTTAATCTCATCATCTTCAATAATGCGACCGGATTCGATATCTACTAAGAACATCTTTCCTGGCTGCAAGCGACCCTTACGAACAATTTTCTCGGCAGGGAAATCAAGTACTCCAACCTCTGATGCAAGTACGACGAGTCCATCATCTGTTACCCAATAACGAGAAGGACGAAGACCGTTGCGATCGAGAACAGCTCCTACTTGATGTCCGTTAGTAAAAGTCACGCAGGCAGGACCATCCCATGGCTCCATCATCGATGCGTGGAATGCATAGAACTCACGGCGCTTTGCCGACATCGTTGCATGGTTCTCCCA
>CAZNEQ010000074.1:0-5815 GCA_964572265.1 uncultured Candidatus Planktophila sp. | reverse complement strand
AGACTGTAGCCTTCTCGCAACCCCACAATGAAAGCGAGCCCCCTCTCGTGACTGAGCAAGAACTTCAGATTGGCTATCGTGGAGCTACCGCATGTGCAGCTGCCGGAATTACATATCGCCAACTCGATTATTGGGCTCGCACAGGTTTGGTCGAACCATCTATTCGAACTGCACATGGATCAGGTTCTGCTCGACTATATGGATTCCGAGACATTTTGGTTCTTAAGATTGTTAAGCGCCTTCTCGATGCTGGCGTCTCTCTACAAAATATTCGCACGGCTGTCGATCACCTTCGCAATCGGGGAGTGGTTGAACTCGAACGCATTACCTTGATGTCAGATGGTTCTTCAATTTATGAATGTGCCAGCGCGGATGAAATCGTAGATCTCCTCGCCGGTGGCCAAGGAGTTTTTGGCATCGCTGTCGGCAAGGTCTGGCACGAAGTAGAGGGCTCTCTCTCAACCTTGGCTGGAGAGTTCAATGGCGAACAGGTAGGTGGCGAAGGTAACGATGAACTTTCACTCCGCCGCAAGGCTAAAGGCGCTTAAAGAGCCAATACGCAATATATTTCCCCATAGTTGAGAGCGCGCTGCTCTCTTTCACTAAGGGGATTCTGTGAATCGTTCATTTGAAGATCGTCATATCGGGCCAACTCATGCCGATGAAGAGCAGATGCTTCACGCCCTTGGATATAAAGATCTCGCTTCATTTATCGCTGATGTTGTCCCGAGCAATATCGCAGTCAATGGAGTTATTGAGTCAGCTATTGGTCTCGGAAAAAGTGAAGTAGAAGTTATCAGCGAACTACGTGCGATTGCGGCCGAGAATAAAGTTTTCCGTTCCCTCATTGGAACGGGCTATTACGGAACGATTGTGCCACCTGTGATTAAGCGAAACGTTCTGGAAAATCCAGCCTGGTACACCGCATATACCCCTTATCAACCAGAGATTTCGCAGGGGCGATTAGAAGCGCTCTTTGCTTTTCAGACAATGGTTTGCGAACTCACAGCTCTCGATATCTCTAACGCCTCGATGCTCGATGAATCAACAGCTGCCGCAGAGGCAATGACGCTCGCTCGCCGCGCATCCAAGATGAGCGATGATGCAGTCTTCCTCATTGAAGAGCATCTCCATCCTCAGACTAAAGCGGTGGTAATCACTCGCGCCAAGCCACTTGGAATCAAGGTAGTCGAGATCGATGCTGGCCATGTTGCTCGTGATGGTTACGACGGTGAATTCTTCGGCGCACTCCTACAGTATCCAGACACGACAGGTGAAGTTATTGATTACTCAGCATTTGCTGATTATGCACATGCACAAGGCGCACTTGTTATCGCAGCGACAGACCTTCTCGCACTCACTCTATTGAAGGCGCCAGGGGAATGGGGCGCAGATATTGCGGTTGGGACTTCACAGCGATTCGGTGTGCCGATGGGCTTCGGTGGTCCGCATGCAGGTTTCTTAGCGGTTCGCAATGGATTAGAGCGTTCAATGCCAGGACGACTAGTCGGTCAAAGTATTGACGCTACCGGAAAGCCGGCATTCCGTCTCGCATTGCAAACACGCGAACAACATATTCGTCGCGATAAGGCAACCTCAAATATCTGTACAGCTCAAGTTCTCTTAGCAAATATGAGCGCCTTCTATGCAATGTGGCATGGACCATCTGGCCTTAAAACAGTTGCACTTCGTGTGAATGATTTCGCATACCGTCTCAAGGTTGCAGCCGGATCTCGCAATGAGGTTGTGTTCGATACCGTTACGGTTGATGTGAAGGATGCGGCACAGATTCATAGCGCAGCAGCAGCTCAAGGCTTCAACTTCCGAAAAGTTTCGCAGACCGAGATTCGAATTTCATTTGATGAAGAGACCACCGAAGAAATCTTTAGCCAGGTTCTATCTATTCTCTCTTTGGAAGAGAAAGGCTCGGGGGAGATACCAGCCTCATTCCTTCGTACCAGCAAATACCTGACACATCCGGTCTTTAATACAAATCATAGCGAAACCGGAATGATGCGCTATCTTCGCAATTTAGCGGATAGAGATTTAGCGCTCGATCGCACGATGATTCCACTCGGTTCTTGCACAATGAAACTGAACTCTGTCACTGAGATGGAGGCGGTTACCTGGCCTGAATTCGCATCTCTCCATCCATTTGCACCGGTTGATCAGAGCGTTGGCTCTCGCAAACTCATCCAGCAACTCTCAGATTGGTTGGTTGCAATCACTGGTTACGACGCAGTTTCATTGCAGCCCAATGCCGGCAGCCAGGGAGAATTCGCTGGGTTGCTCGCGATTCGTAATTACCACGATTCACGGGGAGACCAAGCTCGAAATATCTGCTTGATTCCATCGAGCGCACATGGAACCAACGCTGCATCTGCAGTCATGGCTGGCATGAAAGTTGTTGTGGTTGAGTGTGACGAAAATGGAAACGTTTCTGTCGATGACATCAAGGCAAAGATTGCAGAGCATGCTGGCGCACTAGCTGCGCTGATGATCACATACCCATCAACTCACGGCGTCTTCGAAACCGCAGTAAGCGAAATCTGTGCGCTTGTTCATGATGCTGGGGGACAGGTCTATGTTGACGGTGCAAACCTCAATGCGCTTGTTGGTGTTGCTCAACCCGGAAAATTTGGCGCAGATGTTTCGCACCTCAACCTCCATAAAACTTTCGCAATTCCGCACGGTGGAGGAGGACCTGGCGTAGGTCCAGTGATTACTCGTGCCCATCTGGCACCGTTCTTGCCAAATCATCCACTCGATGAATTAGCCGGTCCTGCCACCGGCCCTGGTCCAATTTCTTCCGCACCATATGGTTCTGCCAGCATCCTGCCGATCTCGTGGGCATACATCAGATTGCTAGGGGGAGCAGGGCTCACCCATGCGACACAGGTGGCGATTCTCTCCGCAAACTACATGGCGGCTCGATTGAGTCCGTTCTACCCCGTCCTTTACACAGGTGCCAATGGACGAGTTGCCCATGAGTGCATCCTTGATATCCGTGGACTGACAAAAGATTCGGGAGTCTCGGTCGACGATATTGCCAAGCGCTTAATGGATTACGGTTTCCATGCACCGACGATGTCCTTTCCAGTAGCTGGAACTCTGATGATTGAACCTACAGAATCGGAAGATATCGCTGAGATTCACCGCTTTATCGATGCCATGATCGCAATCCGCGGTGAGATTGATGAGGTTATCTCGGGTGCTATCTCTATCGAGGCTAGCGCGCTCCGGAACGCCCCACACACCGCTCTCTCGGTCACTGGGAGCCTTTGGGATAGGGAATACCCTAGAGAGAAGGGCGGCTATCCAAAGCCGCTTGAAGGCTTTATCGCGGGTGAAATCATTGGCGCCCGCATGAAGTATTGGCCGCCTGTTGGTCGTATCGACGGTGCACATGGCGATCGCAACCTTGTCTGCTCATGTACACCGCTCGACGAGTATCGATAAAGAAAAAATTGCCAGAGCCCCGTCGGGGGTGGGTCAGATTACTCTGACTTTACATAATGTAACTTATCGGCGTTACGTCTAAAGGTGCGAGCCAGCCCCCAGAGCGTCGTCTGCCAGAGCGCCTCAATAACGATTGCGCGGCTCATCTTTGATACTCCATTGACGCGCTCTACAAATGTAATGGGAACTTCGCGCTGTGAAGCTCCGGCAAGGTCACTAGCCATCGCCATTTCAATCTGAAAACAATATCCAGTCGCCGTCATTTGATGAAGATTTAACTTTCGGAGCAATTCCACCGAATAGATTCGAAAGCCTCCAGTGAGGTCATGTAATGGAATTCGAAGGGCAATACGGGCATAGGCAGTGCCTGCTCTAGAGAGTAATTGTCGACTCAATGGCCAATTGACCACCGAACCGCCCTTAATCCATCGTGTTCCTAGGGTGATTGAAAGCTCCGAACTATGTGGAGCATCCATCATTGCCGGCAAATCTTCTACTCGGTGCGATCCATCTGCATCCATGGTGATGACATGGGTGTATTTATCTGCCGCAATTACCTCGGCAAATCCTGCGCGATATGCAGCGCCGAGTCCGGCCTTTCCTGGACGGCGTAGCACGGAGACCCACTCTAGATTTAAATTATCGACAATATCCGCGGTGCCATCTGGTGAATTATCATCGAGGATGAGCACATCGAAGTTGCGCTCATTATGTAAAGTTGCAAGAGAGGTGATTAGCTCAACAATCGCAATGGACTCGTTATAGGTCGGAATCAAGATAATTGGCTTCACTTCAATTCACGCCCCTTCTTCTTGAAATCAATGCACAAACAAGAGCAAACAGTAATACAACTAAAGTCGAATATCCCCCAAGTCGATGAGAAAGAGTGCGATCTTCTCGTAATTCAATTGCAGCAGATAGCGAACCCACTTCCCCGTCGGCGAGTTTATTGAGCACCTCTCCCCTGTGATTGATAATGGCAGAAGGGCCGGTTGTTGAAATGCTGACGACATTTCGACCTGACTCAATTGCCCGCAAACGCGTGATTGCCAGTTGCTGTTCGCCCTCGTTACTTCCGGAGAAAGTGGCGCTATTGGTGTGTACAGAGAGCATATTTGACTGAACCGATGCCTCTCGAATTAAGCCATCATTGAGTAACTCATAGCAAATAACTGAGCCGATCACAGCACCCGAAACTTTATGCAGGACCAAATCTTTTCCGGGAGAGAAATCTTCAACCCGATTTACATGATGGGAAACTTTGGCTGCGATACCTCTCAATGGAATATATTCTCCAAATGGGGTGAGGTAACGCTTGAGGTAGATACTCTTCGGCGAACCTTGCTCATCAAAGAGAATCGTCGAATTAAATAACTTTGGTCTTTTAATTATCGCTCCAGCTAAAAGTGGGCGATTAATATCTTTTGTTAACTTCTCAATCTTCTGTGCTACATCATCATTTGCAATGGGATCTATATCAATAGAGTTCTCTGGCCAAATGATTAAATCATCCTCTTTTCTGAATGATCTTGTGGTCTCAGATATGTGGTTATCGAGGACCGCTTGCGCTCTAGCATTAAATTCAAGACCTCTCTCGGGTACGCCTCCCTGTACCGCCCTCACCTGAATACTCTCTTGGCTTTGTTCATCGCTTAGAGTGAATGGCGCGACGAGGGAAAGGAAAACGACGATAGCGAAGATTTTGTAACTCTTCGTCAGTAATGCAGCAGATATCAAAAGTGTGAGCGCAGAAAGTCCAGTCATTCCAACGATAGAGACCAGAGGCGAGAGTGTGGAATCCACTTGGCTAAATGCGATTCTCGTCCAATTAAATCCCCCAAATGGAAAACGAGCTCTGAACTCCTCGAGTACGAGAATGAGGAAGACGAGAGTGGATATGTTCTTAGAATAACGAGCAGCAATGCCTAATGGAATCGCGAGAATTCCTTGGAGCATCGCAAGAAGCAGCCACGGAACTACGCCGACAAAGACACGGCTCCAAGAAAGAATAAGGAGAGAAGAGATAAAAGCAAAGATAAAAACTTGAATTTCGGGACGGCTATTTCTTCCAAGTGAATAAATCTGGATAGCGATTGCAATTGGGGCGAATATCCAAATTCCGAGCGGTTCGAAACTTGCTGCATAAAGTAGCGCCGCAATTACTTGATACAGCACTGAACTCTTACCAACCTAAAGCGGAGATTAAGCGATCAACGCTTGCACCAAGTCCATACTCGTCTTTCATTTGGTAAATCTGAGAGAGATCGGCAGGCTTCTTAGGCATCTCAATACTCATCTGTGGGATGGCTACATCTCTTGCACAGTGAACCAAGGTGGGAGCAATCTTGAGGTAATC
>CAZNEQ010000073.1:0-5828 GCA_964572265.1 uncultured Candidatus Planktophila sp. | reverse complement strand
TTAAATCAGAGGGCGCAGATCCAGTATTAATCCTCGACGATATCTTTGCTGAGCTCGATAACCAACGCCGCCAACAATTAACTGCCGTTACCCAATTAGCTGAACAGACAATCATCACAACCGCTGTTGAAAGCGACCTCCCACCAGAGCTATTGTCTGCAAAGTTCTATGTCAGCCCCGGAAAGGTGAGTGCCACACATGGCTAAACGCGATCTCGCACTCGACCTCTTCCGCACCTACAAGACCGGCTTTGTGAAGAAATCCCGTCCTCGACCAGAGCGCGGCCAAGGTCCAGGAGATCCCACCCTCGTCTCCAACATTCTCGATGAGCTTGTGAAAGATCGTGAGTGGGATTCAGGGCTAGCTGAAGGCAATTTATTTGCCACCTGGCCGAAGATTGTCGGCGCAGAGGTCGCTCAACACACCGAGCCAATCTCATTGATCGAGGGAAAATTGCTTGTGCAATGCTCATCGACCGCCTGGGCTACCCAATTAACCCTGGCCCAGAACGATATTTTGAGCACGATCCGCGCCTGCGCACCTGGCGCCCTCGTTGAGGCGATCCGTTTTATCGGCCCACAAGCGCCAAGCTGGAAGAAGGGCATCCGCTCTGTCTCCAATGGGCGCGGCCCCCGCGATACCTACGGTTAACCAACCCTGAAATATCCGAAGGGTTGTGGCTGAAAGGCGATGTTAAGAATCGGTGCACTGCTGGCATGAGGCAATCGGGCCGCACGTCGCCGTAGCCAAACCCAAGGAATATTTCAGAGGATTGGGTAGTTATAGGTATCAAGAAACCTGAGTCGCATCGACTCAACTCCTTGGGTAATATCGACTCAGGTCTCCCAGCAAGCCCCGACCCAGATCGGCTCGGGAGACGAGAGAAATCTCAAGAGGATAAGAGGAGTAAGAAATGGCTAGAGCAGTCGGAATCGACTTAGGAACAACAAATAGCTGCGTATCAGTTCTCGAAGGTGGAGAGCCAACAGTTATTGCAAACGCAGAAGGCGCTCGCACAACCCCATCGATCGTCGCATTCGCAAAGAATGGCGAAGTTCTCGTCGGTGAAGTTGCAAAGCGTCAATCAGTGACAAACGTAGATCGCACAATCCGATCCGTTAAGCGTCACATGGGTACTTCATGGACACAAGATATTGATGGCAAGAAGTACACACCACAAGAAATTTCAGCACGCGTTCTTCAGAAATTAAAGCGCGATGCAGAGGCTTATCTCGGTGAGTCTGTCACTGATGCAGTCATTACAGTCCCTGCTTACTTCTCTGACGCAGAACGTCAGGCAACAAAAGAAGCTGGTGAGATTGCAGGACTTAATGTTCTACGTATTATCAACGAGCCAACTGCCGCAGCTCTTGCATATGGACTTGATAAGGCAGATAAAGAACAGACCATCCTCGTCTTCGACCTCGGTGGTGGAACATTTGACGTTTCACTCCTTGAAATCGGTGACGGTGTTGTTGAAGTAAAGGCAACATCAGGCGATAACCACCTCGGTGGCGATGACTGGGATCAAGCACTTGTTGATCACCTCGTTAAGACATTCGGATCTGCAAACGGTATCGATCTTACAAAAGATAAGATGGCGATGCAGCGTATCCGCGAAGCTGCAGAGAAGGCGAAGATCGAACTCTCATCTTCACAATCTGCAACTATCAATCTCCCATACATCACAGTAGATGCTGAGAAGAATCCACTCTTCCTCGACGAGACAATTTCACGCGCACAGTTCCAGCAACTCACCGCTGATCTTCTCGAACGTTGCAAGAAGCCATTCCAAGCAGTACTTAAAGATGCCGGAATTGCAATCAACAAGATTGAATCAGTTGTTCTCGTTGGTGGATCTACTCGTATGCCGGCAGTTGTCGATTTGGTACGCGAGCTCACTGGTGGAAAAGAGCCAAATAAGGGCGTAAATCCAGACGAAGTTGTTGCAGTAGGAGCTTCACTTCAAGCCGGTGTTCTCAAGGGTGAAGTCAAAGATGTTCTCCTTCTCGATGTCACACCTCTCTCACTTGGTATTGAAACCAAGGGTGGCGTTATGACAAAGTTGATCGAGCGCAACACCACTATCCCTACTAAGCGCTCTGAAATCTTTACAACTGCCGAAGATAGCCAGCCAGCAGTACAGATTCAGGCTTACCAAGGTGAGCGCGAGATGGCTGCATATAACAAGAAGCTCGGCATGTTCGAACTTACTGGAATTGCACCAGCACCTCGTGGAGTTCCACAGGTTGAAGTGACATTCGATATCGATGCCAACGGAATCGTGCATGTATCTGCAAAAGATCTTGCAACCGGTAAAGAGCAGGGTATGACTATCACAGGAGGATCAGCTCTTTCTAAGGAAGAGATTGACCGCATGATGGCAGATGCTGAAGCACACGCTAATGAAGATAAGCAGCGTCGTGAAGAGGCAGAGATCCGCAACACTGGAGATTCACTTCTCTACCAAACAGAGAAATTCCTCAAGGATAACGAAGGCAAGTTTGAAGGTGAACTTGCAACTCAGAAGAGTGAGCTCGATAGCGCACTTGAAGAGTTGAAGACATCACTCGGTGGTGCCAACTTCGAGATGATCAAATCTGCAACCGAGAAGGTTTCAACAATCTCTCAAGCACTCGGTGGCGCTCTCTATGCAGCAAACGCTGCACAGGCTGAAGGTGCACCAGCTGCTGATGATGGCGTTGAAGATGCAGAGGTAATTGACGCTGAAGGTAGCGAGGCATAAAAATGCCGAGCGGATTGGAATTGGTCTAAATCTGTGACTACAGAAAACGAAAACGAAATCTCAACAGATGACGTTTTAACGCAGGAAGATGTAGTAAATGAGGCACCGGGTCAGGAGACTGACCCGGTTGCTTCACTTACTGCAGATCTTCAACGTCTTCAGGCTGAATACGCCAACTACCGTAAACGTGTAGAGCGCGATCGTTCCGTCGCCCATGAACTCGCAATTGGCTCGGTTTTAACTGAATTATTAGCCACTTTGGACGATATCGACCGCGCTTCTCAGCACGGCGAACTCAGTGGTGGCTTTAAAGCTGTGGCTGATCAACTTGCCTCTATTACAAACCGCTTTGGTCTTGAAAAGTATGGCGTTGATGGAGATGTATTCGACCCACAGATTCATGAAGCTCTAATGCATGACACATCTGCTGATGTGGCCGTGCCTACCGCATCGAAGATTCTTCAACCAGGTTATAAGTACAAGGAACGCATCTTGCGCCCGGCGCGAGTTGCTGTAACAGATCCGGCTGAATAACAATGGCAGCGAAAGATCTCTACGAAAAGGACTTCTATAAGGTTCTCGGTGTTGATAAAAAAGCAACACCCGATGAAATTAAGAAGAAGTACCGTTCACTTGCGCGCGATTTACATCCTGATAAAACTTCAGGCGATGCTGCGTTAGAAGAGAAATTTAAAGCTGTCTCTGAAGCGTATGACATCTTGTCGGATCCAAAGAAACGCGCTGAGTATGACGAGGCACGTTCACTCTTTCAAAGAGGAGGATTTCGCGCACCGACCGGCGGCGGTAACTTCCAAGGTGGAGACTTCTCCGACATCTTCGGTGGCGGTAACCCACAAGATATCTTCGCTAATTTATTTGGAGGCGCTGGTATGCGCCGCGGTCCACGTAAAGGACAAGACCTTCAAACCGAATCAACCATCACCTTTAAAGAATCTATCTTCGGAACAACACTTGAACTCAAGTTATCAACCGATGGTCAAGCAGCACAGAACATCAGCGCTCGTGTTCCTGCAGGAGTAAACGACGGTGCAAAGATCAGAGTTAAAGGCAAAGGCGCACCAGGTGAAGCCGGACCTGGCGATCTCTTTATTTTGCTAACAGTAAAACCTCACCCAGTATTTTCACGTAAAGGTGAGAATTTATTACTCACACTCCCAGTGACTTTCGCAGAGGCAGCGCTCGGTGCAGACCTGAAAGTGCCAACTCTTAACGGAGAAGATGTGACAGTGCGCTTAGCCGCTGGAACCCCTACAGGACGCGTACTCCGTGTGAAAGGTCGTGGAATTACAAAAGGCCACACCGTAGGCGATTTACTTGTCACTATCGATGTGCAAGTTCCACGACGCGTTGATGGTGAGGCGTTAGAAGCGCTCAAGAAATTTGATGAGCTGACAAGAGATCAAGATGTTCGTGCAGATTTTAACGCAAAGGCAAAATCATGAGCGAGAAAGATCTTAATGAGAAGCGCGGTCCAGAAGAGATTGATGACGAGCGCGGTCTTTATGTTATTTCCGTAGCAGCAGAGCTTTCAGGACTACACCCACAAACTCTTCGTCAATACGATCGCCTTGGCTTAGTTTCACCCAATCGAACTGAAGGTCGTAACCGCCGATATTCATTACGCGATATTGCGTCTCTTCGTATGGTTCAACGACTTGCAAGTGAAGGTATCAACCATGTCGGTATCAAAAGAATTATTGAACTTGAGACCGCAATGGCGAATATGGCTATCGAAGTTGCACAGCTGCGGATTGAAGTAGATGCCTTACTCCAAGAGAATCCACCAAAGTCATTACCAAAGAAAATTTCTGCGAAGAAAAAACCTGAAGTGATAGTTTACGACGAAGAGAAACGATAAGGTCTACCCATGAGCTCACGCGATCAACTAAAGAATGAAATCATCAACAAAGCTGTAGTACACGGCAAAGTTATCCTCTCTTCTGGAAAAGAAGCGGATTACTATGTTGATCTTCGCCGAATTACACTCGATCACGTTGCAGCTCCATTGGTGGGCGAGGTAATGCTCGACCTCACCAAAGATTTAGAGTTTGATGCTGTCGGTGGTCTGACACTCGGTGCAGATCCTGTGGCAACAGCGATGATGCATGTTGCCGCCAGCAAAGGTCGCGCACTTGATTCATTTGTTGTTCGTAAAGAAGGAAAAGCTCACGGTCTGCAGCGCCGCATCGAAGGTCCCGATGTTGTCGGAAAGCGCGTCCTCGCAGTTGAGGACACATCCACCACTGGAGGCTCTGTTCTCACTGCAGTAGAGGCACTTAAAGAGGCTGGCGCAATCGTCGTCGGTGTAGCGGTAATCGTGGAGCGCGGAGCTAAGGATGCAATCGAGGCTGCTGGCTACAAGTACTACGCTGCATACCAACTTGCTGATCTAGGTTTGTAAGGAAGCTAAAAACTTACGAGAGGTGGCGCTTTGTACGCCACTCTTTAAGAACCTCAACCACAACCGGCAATACGCTGATTAAGACAATCAGCCCAACAATCGGCAGTAGATACTTATCCACAGATCCACTGATGCGATTTCCTAAGATAAAACCAGCACCCAGAACGCCCTGTGTCCAAATGAGTGCACCCACACAGTTCCAGAAGAAGAACTTGCGAGCGGGATAACCAATAATTCCCACTGTTGGATTGATTAAGGTCCGTACAAATGGAATAAAGCGAGCCAGGATGAGCGCCTTACCAATTCCATATTTTGTAAGCCAGCGCTCGGTCTGTGCCACGCGCTCTTGGGTAAAGAAGCGACCATTAGGACGATCGAAGAGTTTGCGCCCGTAACGATTACCCAAGAAGTGTCCGAATTGTGAGCCAATAATTGCAGCTAGTGGTGCACCGATAAAGATTGCGAGCGGGTCAATGGATGCGCCACCGAGAATCTCAGCACCGGCAGATGATGCAGCGATTCCTGCAATAAAGAGAAGTGAATCTCCAGGAAACGCGAGGCCAATAAGCAGACCAGTCTCTGAGAAGATGATTGCCAAGATTCCGATAAGACCTAAATCTCCAACAATTGAGTGAGCATCAAAGAGATTGGCTGCAATAT
>CAZNEQ010000072.1:0-5958 GCA_964572265.1 uncultured Candidatus Planktophila sp. | reverse complement strand
TAGTAACCGAAACCCGGTTCCTCTCACGAGGAGCCGGGTTTCGGCCTTTCTACAGATAAGATTGGCTCATGATTAACAAGACCATCGAGAAGACAATTGCCTGGTTCTTATTTATTGGCGTTCCCTTTGCCACCCTCTTCTTGATGACAGACACCGTCACTGATCCTGTTAACGTGACCAAGCTCTTCGCGGCTGGTTGCGTTGGAGGGGGCGTCTTTGCGATTGCGCTTGTTTACGGAATAAAAGAGCTCTGGGTTTCTGCCAAGGGGCTAGTTATTGCATCTGTTCTATTTTTGGCTGCCGGACTCAACTCTGTTCTTAACAGCACAGCGCCATTGACTCAAAATATATATGGCGTTTTTGGCCGTCAGACAGGATACGTTGCATACATAGTCCTAGTGATGGTGGCATTAGGAGCGGCACTCTTAAGAACAAAAAAATCTTTTGACTTATTGGTCTGGGCACTTCTTATTTCAGGCGCAGTAAACATCCTTTATTGCGCTTGGGCAATTTTCTTTGGAGACTTTATTGGCTGGAGCAATCCTTACGGCAACATACTTGGTCTCTTTGGAAATCCAAACTTTATCGGTGCTTTCTTAGGAATGTTTATCACCGGTTCAATCGCCTTTGCCTTTAGCGATCATTTTGCATGGAGATATCGAATAACGTTCATCGTTTTAGGACTTATCGCTCTCTATGAAATCAAAGAATCTAAAGCTGTCCAGGGTCTGGTTGTTACTGGAGCAGGTTTAGCGATGATTGGTTTCTATCTTGTGCGCGCAAAGACCAAGGGTTGGACTCTGACTTCGATTTATATGCTCGGTGTTTCGATTGCCGGTGGGTTTGCACTTGCGGGAGCCCTTCAAAAGGGTCCACTTGCCGAAATCATCTATAAGCGCTCTGTATCTCTTCGAGGAACATATTGGGAGACAGGCATCAATATCGGAATGGATAAGCCATGGACCGGTGCTGGTATGGATTCATACGGTCTCTGGTATCGCGCGTTCCGACCAGATCGCGCGTTAGGTGATATGCCTGGCGCTAACACCATCACTAATGCAGCACACAATGTTGTGATTGATGTTTTCGCTTATGGTGGTTTTCCACTCCTTCTTTCATATATAGCCATCTTGTCAATCGGCGTGTGGGCAATCCTTCGAGTCACTCTTAGAAATCGCGCATATGATGGAACATTTGTGGCACTTGCAACCACATGGTTGGCCTATCAACTTCAATCCATTATTTCAATCAACCAGATTGGACTTGCTATTTGGGGTTGGGTATTAGTCGGCGCACTTGTGGCTTACGAATATGCCACTCGCCCAAAGGGCGAACCTGTTGAAAAGGCTAAACTTGTTAAGCAGAAAGAGATGATCTTCTCGCCACAACTTGTTGGTGGAATCGGCGTTGTGGTTGGTGCCTTGATTGCTGTGCCACCAATGGCCGCTGATATGAAGTGGAAATCAGCGCTTAAAGCTCAGAACGTCCAGCAAGTCGAGGCGGCTTTAACCCCTTCATATTTGGCTCCACGGGATTCAGCTCGTATGGCTCAAGCCGTACTATTACTAGAGAACAGCAAGTTGCCAGATCTTGCATACAAATATGCCAAGGAAGGCGTTGCCTTTAATCCGAATTACTTTGATGCTTGGAAGGTTCTTTACTCCATCAGCAAGGCTACAGAAGCAGATAAATCCGAGGCAGTGGCAAATATGAAGCGCCTCGATCCTAAGAACCCAGATGTGTTGGCGCAGTAAATGAGAATTTCAATTATTGGGCAAGGTTACGTTGGACTAACAATCACCGCTTTTGCTGCAGCAAATCATGAAGTGGTGGGTTTTGATAATAGCCAGCGGGTTGTAGATCAACTCAATAACGGAATCTCACATATCGAAGGCGTAGAGAGCTCTGTAATTGCTGGTTGGGCAAAGGCTGGTCGCTATCGCGCGACAACAAATGGCGCAGATATTAAAGGCTCAGATATTGTCGTGATTGCTGTGCCGACCCCCCTCACTAAAGATCGCAAGCCTGACATGTCATACATCGAATCTGCTTGTAAAACAATTGCAGAAAATATTGATCGACCAGTCCTAGTCATTAATGAATCGACTTCTTTTCCTGGCACAGTGCGTAACTTTATTAAGCCGATGATTGAGAAGTTATCTGCAAATGAATACGATCATATGTACGCAATCTCGCCGGAACGTGTGGATCCAGGTCGCGGGGATTACAACCAGAAGAACACGCCACGTCTCTATGCTGGACTTACACCTGAGGCATCTGAGATGACTCGAGAGTTCTACTCATCGTTCTGTGATCAGCTAGTCGAGGTCTCTTCGCCAGAAGTTGCTGAATCAGCCAAGTTATTTGAAAACACTTTCCGTCAGGTCAACATTGCCCTGGTTAATGAATTTGCTCAGATTGCACATAAGTTGGGGATATCTGTCCATGAGACATTAGATGCGGCAAACACAAAGCCTTACGGATTTATGAAGTTCACGCCATCAGCTGGTGTGGGCGGACACTGCATTCCTGTCGATCCAACCTATTTGGCGCATGTGGCCGAGCAGCTGGGGGCGCCATCGACCTTTATTGAGCGCGCTAATGAAGTAAACCTTGAGATGCCAATCTATATCGTTGATCGTGTTGAGGCAGATAATGGTGGTTCTTTAACTGGTAAATCTGTTCTGGTAGTTGGTGTTGCCTATAAGCCAAATGTTGCTGATGTCCGCGAGACCCCTGCAGAGATAGTGATTAACGAGCTTCGTAAGCGCGGAGCAGTTGTTGCATGGCATGACGACGTTGTTGGTACCTGGCGTGGAGAATTTTCTGCACCATTGTCAGGGGCCGACATTGCAGTTGTTGTGACTTTGCATGATGTTGTAAAGCAGGCAGATGTCATGAAGAGCGCACCGTATGTCTTTGATACAACCGGAAAAGTTAAGGGCGCAAAGACTCTTTAAGCTTTCAGCGTTACTTCTTTAAGAAGTCTGCAACGCTATCGATAATCGAATCGAGAGTGTGAATTGGCGCCCAACCTATCTTTGCTTTAACTTTTGAGATATCAGGGACGCGGCGGGCCATATCTTCAAAGCCTGCGCCATAAGCCTCATCAAATGGGATGTGCACTAACTTGGATGACGATCCTGTGCGCTCGATAATTTTGGTTGCGAGCTCTTTGATGGTCGTCTCACCCACGCCACCGACGTTGAAGTAATCACCGATAGTTGAATCATCTGTGGCTAAAGCAAGTACAGCGCGCACAGCGTCTTCCACATGACAGAAGACGCGAGACTGTGATCCATCGTCGTAGATGGTGATGTCTTCATTGTTGATGGCTTGCTTTACAAAGCTGGGCAAAACCATGCCGTATTGGCCGGTTTGACGTGGACCAACGGTGTTGAAGAAACGCACTGTAGTGACTTTAAGTCCGTGTGTGCGGTGCAAGGTATGTGCGATGGCCTCTTCTAGCGCTTTGGCATCACTATAAGTCCAACGAATCTTCTGCGGCGCACCAACTACACGGTCTGATTCTTCATTGAGTGGCTGTACTGGGTTCTTACCGTAAATCTCTGATGTGCTGGCGATGATGAGGCGCTTCTTGTGGGAAGTAGCTGCCTTAAGGACAACATCTGAACCGGTGAAGTTAATCGAAACGGACTCGACCGTATTCTCCATAATGTTCTTAACGCCAAGGGCTGCCGCCATATGAAGCACGAGGTCGGCATCTGCAACTAACTTGTTAACCAAGGCCTCATCGCGGATATCACCGTTGTGAATCTCAATCTGGTTCTCGATTTGGGCAATATTGGTAAGTGAGCCCGTGGTCAGGTTATCCAGGATGGTGACCTGATCTCCTTGGGCCAACAAGGCATCGGCGAGGTGAGAGCCGATAAATCCTGCTCCACCAGTGATGAGTACGCGCATGGGGCGAGTCTATCTTTGGCCAGGACGATTCATCTCCGCTCTTCATCGCGCATTCATGCAATTCTCAGGTAATAGGGCGATGATGGAGCCATGCCAAGAACACCGACCTTTAAGAAGCACTCAGGTGCTGGGGTGGATTGGGCTGCCTGGTTTGTAGGTATTGGCCTGGGCCTTACCTTGGCGCTGCAGGCGACGACGATTCGCTATAGCGATATCAACTCGGTCTATTCGGTGCTTGCCACCGCATCTCGAGTGGCGGCGTTGATTGGTAGCTACTTTGCGATTGTTGGAATCTTCTTGGTGGCGCGTATTCCGGCGGTTGAACGCGGGGTGGGCCATGACCGCTTGGTGGCATGGCATCGCACCTTGGGGCCATGGTCGCTCTATCTGATTTTGTTGCACTTTGTGTTGGTGACGGTTTCTTTCGCGGGACAAGATCAGATCCCTTTATATAAGGAGATCTGGAACTTCCTCAATGACTATCCGTGGATGTGGCAGGCGCTCGCTGGTTTTATACTGATGATGTTGGCGGGTGTGACCTCATATCGCAAGGCGCGCGCAAAGATGTCATATGAGACCTGGTGGATTATCCATATCTATACCTATATCGCAATCGCGATCTCCTTTATGCATCAGGTGCTCAATGGTCAGATGTTTGTGGGTCATCCGCTCAATCGTTTGTATTGGACTTCGTTATATGTATTGATGGCGGGTGCGGTGATTTTCTATCGCATCGGAATTCCTTTGGTGCGCTCGCTTCGCGTGGGGCTTGTTGTTGAACGAGTGGTGGAAGAAGCACCTGGCTTGATTAGCGTGATTATGCGCGGGCGAAACTTGAAGAGCCTGACTGCAGAAGGTGGACAGTTCTTTGGATGGAGATTCTTAACGCGCGGACATTTCTTGATGTCGCATCCATATTCGTTATCTGCGGCTCCTACCGATAAGCACTTGCGCATCACGATCAAAGATTTAGGTGATCATTCGCGCGCAACGAGATTTATCAAACCGGGCACTCGTGTATTTGTGGAAGGACCATATGGTGCTTTTACTGCGGGTCGTGCAACGCAACCACATTTAGTAATGGTTGGTGGCGGAGTTGGTATCACTCCAATTCGCGCACTGATGGAAGAGTTCAAAAGCGGTGTGCAGATGGATGTCTTCTATCGAGTATCGCGGGCAGATGAGTTGATTCTTAAAGATGAGCTAGATTATTTAGTGGCGCAATCCAATGGCTCGATTCGGGTCCATTACTTGGTGGGTTCACGTAAGGATTACCCGATGGATGCCCAATTTATTAAGTCATATGCTCCAAGAGCTGCCGATAGCGATATCTATATCTGTGGCCCGCAGGCCTTGGTAGATACCGTCCGTAAGGCAGCTGAGGATCTTGGGGTTCCGAAGAATCGTTTCCACGATGAGGATTTTGCGTTCCATCCCGCTTAAGGGGTGTATCGCGGAAATGCATTCGCAAGCCGGGCGGGCAGAGAATTCAGTGATTTCACAGGTAGGAAAGAGATAGTACGGATATGAAACGCGCATTGTTAATTGCAGGTGGAACAGTAGGTGGGCTTGGTGCGGTCTTGGCGATTACGCCTCCGCAATTGAGCAACAATTCAACTAGCCTCGGTGGTGGGATTGAATTGGCGCCCACAACAACTACAACAGCTGAAGCAACAACTGCACCTGCGGCAACTGTTGCTGCAACCAATAATCCAAAGCCAGCTACCACCAAGAAGGCAACTGCAGCTGCAACAGCTACAGCAAGTGCTACTGCTGCGACAACGCAATCAGGAAGCACAAAGGCAACGTCGGGAACATTTCTCGGAGATCCATCAACGATGCGTTATGGAACCGTGCAAGTTCAGATCACCATTAACGGTGGAAAGATCACTGATGCACAGGCGGTCCGAGTTCCGACCGGTGAGAATCAACGATATACAGATTGTGCGATTCCAATCATGCGTCAAAATACTTTAGCTGCACAGAGTTCAAATATCACTGGCGTATCAGGTGCTTCTTACACTGCATACGCCT
>CAZNEQ010000071.1:0-5975 GCA_964572265.1 uncultured Candidatus Planktophila sp. | reverse complement strand
GGAATAGCAATTCCATAATCAGACCAATCGATTCCGCTGATCTGAGTCATCATCAAGAAACCAACAACGATGAGAGCTGGTGTTGCAGCCTCATAAGGGATCATCGCAACAAGAGGAGCGAAGAGTGTTGTGAGGAGGAAGCAAATGCCCGTTACAACAGATGCAAGACCTGTACGCGCGCCTTCGCCAACACCTGAAGCTGACTCGATGTAGCTCGTGTTAGATGAAATGCTTGCTGCACCACCCGCAACAGCTGCGAGTGAGTCAACGAGGAGAATCTGATCGTTGTAAGGGATGTTGCCATCCTTATCGACGAGACCTGCTTCGTGTCCAATTGCAGTCACAGTTCCGACAGTGTCGAAGAAGTCAGAGAGCAAAAGTGTAAAGACAAGAAGTGAGGCCGCGACGATGCTTATCTCGGTAAATCCACCGAAGATACTGAACTGACCGAGCAAGCTGAAATCTGGAGTAGCAATAACTTCCTTTGGAAGCGCTGGAACGCTGAGTCCCCAACCCTTTGGATTAACGAAGTTTGAGCCATCTGGATTTCCGCCTGGAATGAAGTTTGGACCAATCTTAAATGCCTTCTCGGCGATTACAGCTGCAACTGTTGCAACAGCAATACCAATGAGGAGTGCGCCCTTAGTCTTCTTCACCATCAATGTGATCATCAAAAAGAGACCGATTGCGAATACAACAATTGGCCAACCAACGAGCTGTCCGTCATAACCGAGCGTTACTGGAACAGGACCGGTTCCTGGAGTCTTTCGAACGAAACCGGCATCTACGAGACCGATGAGTGCAATGAAAAGACCAATACCAACAGAGATAGCAATCTTGAGCTGACTTGGAACCGCCTTAAATACAGCTGTACGGAAACCGGTAAGCACGAGTACGGTAATGATGATTCCCTCGAGAACGATTAATCCCATCGCATCTGCCCATGACATCTGCTTTGCAATGACGACCGCCACGAATGTATTGAGACCGAGGCCGGTTGCAAGTGCGAGTGGGTAACGACCGACTACGCCCATGAGAATGGTGAGTACGCCTGCGATAAGTGCAGTTGCAGCAGCGATGAGAGCAATCTGAGGCTCTTTTGTTCCGCCGATAAAGTTGCCGTACTTATCTGGTGTGTAACCGATGATAAGCGGATTGAGGACCACGATATAAGCCATGGTGAAGAAGGTGACGAGACCGCCGCGAACTTCTTGGGCTACTGTGGATCCACGTTCAGATATTTTGAAAAAGCTATCGAGCATGGTGGACCTTCCTTACTGATTTTGTTAACGGGGGTGGTTGCGACCCCGTGTGAAATGACGGCTCACAGACCGAGGGAAGTCCGTATTCTAAAAGAAGGCTTTATTACCGACCGGTCAGGCGCGCCACGACCCCGAGCGAAATAGCCACCGATTGGCCAATAAGGAGGGCAAAGAGGAGAGTTCCCACGCCTACCGTGCCGCCCATCAGTGCACCGGCAATCAAAACCGTGACCTCGATGGCGAGGCGGACTCGACCTACCCGCACGCCGGTGACGTTATGGATTCCAGTCATTGCCCCATCGCGTGGCCCAGGGCCTAATCCACATGTGATGTAGAGCGATGAACCGATTCCAACGAGCGAGATCCCGATTAAGACGTAGAGCACTCCACCAACCGGTGATTCTTGCGCCGGAAAGATCGAGATACCAATTTGGATAAATGTGGCGATGAGAACGATATTTGAGAGAGTTCCGAAGCCAGGGCGCTCACGAAGTGGAATCCATGCCAAGAGAACAAAGATTGAGATTATGAAGGTTGAGAAACCTAGTGTCCAGCCTGTTTTGAGCGAAAGTCCCTCGGCAAAGACGGTCCAAGGAGCATTTCCGATATTGGATTGAACGAGCAGCGAATCGCCAAGACCGAAGATGGATAGTCCAAAGAAGAGGATAAAGACTCTCAGCGGCGATAACTGCCAACGATGTTCAGCCCGCCAAGGAGTAATCGGAATTGTTTTGTGGGGAGTAAGAAATCTTAGTGGCGAACTCATCATCCAAGTCTATAGTGTCGCCATGTTTATTGGAGTAGGCACTGCAATCAATCTTCTCGCAATTCTTATTGGTTCTGCCATTGGAATCGCCGTGGGTCACCGATTGAAAGGAGGTTCGCAGAAATCAATCACGGATATTCTCGGACTGATTACCTTGTTGGGGGCAGTAAGCGCACTGATTCCTCTATGGTCCGATCAGTTCGTATCTGCGCTTCCTCAAGGAGCACCATTACTCGTTATCCTCTTAACGATGTTGCTCGGTGGTGCGATCGGTACTGCACTGAAGTTAGAGAGCCGCCTCGATGGATTCGGTGAGAATTTACGGAAGAAATTTCGAGCTTCGGAAGATAGCCCCTTTGTCGAGGGATTTGTCTCCGCCTCTCTTCTCTTTCTGATCGGACCGCTCGCGATTCTTGGAAGTATCAGCGATGGCGCGTCGCAAGGGATAGATCAGCTCCTTTTAAAGTCCTCACTCGACTTCTTTGCTGCTATGGCTTTTGCTTCCACTTTAGGTTGGGGTGTAGCCGCCTCCATTATTCCGTTGGGAATTTACCAAGGTGCTTGGACACTGATTGGTTGGTTCGCTGGAAACATCTTGCAGCCGTATCAAATTGATGCAATGACAATCTGCGGTGGATTGATGCTGATTGGCATTGGCTTACGACTCTTGGATATGAAGCGGATAGCTGTCGGGAATCTCTTGCCGGCTCTTTTTTTAGCCCCACTCGTTGCAGCAATAGCTGCAGCACTTTAATACGAAGAAGCTCTACTCACTGAAGGGAAGTGGCTCCGGAGAAATGTGGCCAGCTCGAGATGCTCGTGCCGTTACTTGACGCATATGGTGTCGACGGCAGAGCACTTCATAGGCAACCTCATCAACCTTGCTCGTATCTCCGACTACTACTTGCTCGCCTTCTGTAACCATCACACCATTAACTGTTCGTGCGTTGTGGGTCGCGCGAGAACCACACCAACAAAGTGCCTCAACTTGCAGCGTGTTGACGCGATCTGCAAGCTCTACCAGTCGAGCAGAGCCAGGAAAAAGTTTGGTGCGGAAATCAGCGAGGATGCCAAAAGCGTAGACATCAATTCCAAGGCCATCGACAATCTTCGCCAATCCATCAATCTGTTCTGGCTGATAGAACTGCGCCTCATCGCAGATGATGTAATCAATTCGCTCACCGCGAGAAAGTCTCTCCACGACCATTTTGTGAATATCGATTCCGGGTACAACTTCAATCGCTGGACTTTGTAATCCGAGGCGAGAAGAGATGACACCAGTTCCAGCGCGATCATGGCTAGTGAAGATGAGGCCTCCGCGCCCACGACTCTGATGATTGTGGGCAGTTTGCAGCGCGAGAGTAGATTTTCCGCTGTCCATCGTTCCGCAGTAGTAAATCAACTCAGCCATGGTTGCATCCTGCCATCTGATCTTCGAAAAGTCTCATCAACATACGTGACCTTTAAGAAAGGACCCCAAGAGAGATGAGAGTGCTCAGTAATTGAGGCTTTACCATTCGGCTTGCAAGCACACTGATATGGGATGAATCTCGGTATACAACAACGCCATTGAGGATTGCTGGACAAGTTGCAGAACAGAACCAGGATGTCGGATTAATTTGCTGCCAACCAGGCGTGAAGAAGGCATCGGCAGGTTCGGTGCTATCGCACTTATCGATACGGCCAGCTGCGATGCAACCTGGAATATCGCGCAAAGGATGCGGTGTATCTGAAATGTAAATCAAATGTGGAGATGCACCCTTGAGAGCGTTGTATGTCTTGGCTTGACCTTCTCGCCACCATTCTCCACGCGATGAATATCCGCTAGGGATTTCAAAGTACTGCATACCGCTGACTAACACTGCCATGGGCTTTAATTCCTTAATTCGCGCTATCGAATTTTTGCGCCACTCAGAGCAATCTGCATTCTTATAGTTACCTGTCTCCACCTTCGCAACTGCAGGACCTGGGCAGGCCGACTTGGTAAGTGAAATGAGCTGGAAATTTCGTTCGTAAGCCAGTTCTTCCAGAACTGGCATCCACTGTGCAGCATGTGAATCGCCGAAGAGAACAACTTTGTTGGGGCTATTTGGTCCATAGGTGCAGTCATTGGAGAGAGTTTCGCCGCTATTGACGTGGCAATCATCGAGATAAACCTTTGGTTTCTCCATGATCTGCTCGAGCGAATACGACTGACCAGTGGGGAGAGTAATGGTGTCATTTGCAGTCGCGGTGATGGCTAAACCAGTACCAGTTGCGATGAGTGTCGCTGTTATTGCCGAGGTGACGATTTTCTTTGGCGAAAGGGATATGTGGCGAAGTGGTTGTTCGATATAACGATGCGTGAGGTCGGCGAGAAGAACGGTTAAGAGAATAGCGAGAGCGCTCTCTTTGATAGATAGACCTCGACCGAGGTAAACCATTGGAATAACGAGTAGTGGCCAATGCCAGAGATAGAGGGGATAAGAAATCTCTCCAAGCCACTGAGTAACGCGGAGGTTGCTGAAGAAATTGAGAATTCGGGGCCAGGATGAGATGGAGGCGATTGCAATCGTGGTTCCGAGCACAGGGGCTAATGCTGCCGTACCAGGAAAAGGTGTGGATTCTTTATACGCGAAACTGGAGTACACAAGTAAGGCCAAAGCAATCCACGGATAGACAACGGAGAGCTTGTATCTGCCAGAGATAGTTAAGAGGAGCGCACCTACGCCAAGTTCCCAGGCACGAGTTGGCAGCGAATAGAAAGCCCAAATTGGTTGCGCACTAGTCAAGTAGAGACTAAAGAGGAATGATGCTGCAGTAATGAGGGCAATAATCTTAAAGAGATACTTGCGACCACCGACTTTATAGGCAACTAGAACGATAACTGGCCAGAAGAGATAGAACTGCTCTTCCACTGCCAGAGACCAGAAATGGATAACAACTGGGGGAACGGCATTGAGATTTTGATAATCCATCTGCCAAAATGCAAAGAGGAAATTAGAGACGTAGATAGCTGCGGCGAAGATATCTCTACCAAGATCTTCTCTCATGGTTCCAGGGTAGAAATACCAGGCAGAGAGCGCAGTCGCCATAAGTACGGTAAATGATGTTGGAAGCAATCGTTTAATTCTACGAAGGTAGAAAGCTTTGAAATCAAGTTTCTGCGTTAGCTCAATCTCCCGCAATAAGAGACCGGTAATGAGATAACCGGAGATAACGTAGAAAATATCAACGCCGATGTAGCCGCCATCAACTAGGTTCACATGAAAGAGCAGAACCAAAACCGCTGCCAAGGCACGAAGTGCTTGAATTTGAGGAATACGCATAAAGATTTAAGCTCTCACCAAAGATCGCACTCGAATGTCCGGGAACTTTTCCAAGATTCTCTCCCGCCCGCCAAGTCCTTCAATTTCAAAGAGCGCTACGACTTCGGAGATTGTGGCGCCGAGTTCCGTGATGATTTCAATCGCAGCGATTAAGGTGCCGCCGGTAGCGAGCACATCATCAACAATAAGAACTTGATCAGCTGGGCCCACAGCATCGATGTGCGCCTCGATTACATCACTTCCATATTCGAGCCCGTAATTCTTGGAGATGGTTTGGTGTGGCAGTTTCCCAGCTTTACGAAGCGGAATAAATCCAACGCTTCGGTGGAGCGCGATTGCGGTGCCCACGATAAATCCACGAGCTTCGATTCCAGCTACACAGGAATATGGGATTGAACTTTCGGCGAGAGATTCTGTAATCGCTCGTAGAGCGTCGCCGTCTGCAAGGAGAGGTGTAATGTCTTTAAAGAGAATTCCTGGCTTTGGAAAGTCAGGAATATCTCTAATCAGAGAGAGCGCTTGCGAAAGCTCCATCGATGGCTCCCTATCTGTGTCCGAAAGGGGACTTGAACCCCTAATCCCTTGCGAGAACTAGCACCTCAAGCTAGCGCGTCTGCCAATTCCGCCACCCGGACGAGT
>CAZNEQ010000070.1:0-6056 GCA_964572265.1 uncultured Candidatus Planktophila sp. | reverse complement strand
CTTGTACTGCTCGCGAATACTACACTGAACCCATGGCACTCTTCCAAATGCAGATTTCACTCCCCGACCGTCCTGGCTCACTTGGAGCCATCGCCTCTGCAATCGGTGCTGCCGGCTGCGATATCCGCGAACTCGTTGTGATTAAGGCTGAAGATGGCAAGGGTTACGACGACATCACTGTCGCCGTCCCTGGCACAGATCCTTCTGATTTAGTCAACGTCCTTAACTCCATCGGTGGCGTTGAAGTTATTGCTATCAAGCCACTCTAAGAGATAACAGGCGATTAAAGAGCAGCGAGCGCTGCTTTGTAATCGTCATTGCTACGAGCATCACCAAGGCCATTTACTACTGACCAACGAACGATGCCCTCTTTATCAATAACGAAAGTTCCGCGAAGCGCACATCCACGAGCTTCATCAAAGATTCCATATGCCTTTGCAACTGCACCATGTGGCCAGAAATCAGAGAGCACTGGGAATTTGTATCCCTCTTTCTCTGCAAAGACGCGCTGTGTGTACATAGAGTCGCAAGAGACTGCTAATAACTCGACATTTTCGTTCTGGAAAGATGAGAGGTCATCGCGCATGGCGCAGAGTTCGCCGGTACAAGTTCCGGTAAATGCGAATGGAATAAACAAGAGCACAACGTTCTTCTTACCCTTGAAGGACGAGAGCGAAACTTTATTGCCATGCTGATCGTTGAGTTCGAAATCTGGTGCTGCTGTTCCAATTGATAATGTCATGTGCGCACAATATCCCAGTTAACGTTTGGCGGTCTTGCGAGCTACTAAACGGGTGGCGTTCCAATCTTGAGCGACCGATAGCGAAGAAGTTTGAGATAGTCCTACGTTCGGCGCAGCATCTTGAATATCACTTGGCTCGACATGGCCATCGCGACCTGCCTTTGGAGTCAGCACCCAAATAGATCCGCTCTCGGTGAGGTAGGTAAGGGCATCAACGAGTTCGTCCTCTAAATCCCCATCGCTCTCACGCCACCAGATAATCACAGCATCAACGACTTCTTCGGTCTGATCTTCAACGAGTGAAGTTCCAGTGACTGCCGATATCGCCTCACGCAAAGTCTGATCGGCATCGGAGCTATATCCGAGTTCGAGCACAAGCTCGCCTGGTTGAAAACCCATTCCAGCAACGTTCTTGAGGGGTGCCACGGGCTAAGTCCAATAGATACTGGCCAGTTTCGCAAGAGTTTTGCGGTGCGGATTTCTGGCCCATTGTTTTGGCCAATGGCGCAGGTGACTTTTGTAGCCCTTTTTTGGCTTAGGTAATGGGATTCACGCCCATCTATTTTGCCTCGGACCCCCATAGGCGCGAGAATATGCGCCATGAGCGAATTCCAGGGCCAGGCGGATTACCTTCTCAATCAGTTAGTGGATACAGATCCAGCAGAGACGCTCGAGTGGCAACAATCCCTCGATGCCGCTCTCGCAGCAGCAGGTCCGGTCCGCGCCCGATTCTTGATGCTCGCACTTCTGCGTCGTGCGCATGAACGCAATGTTCCTATCTCAAATCTACGTACCACTGACTACATCAACACCATCACGCCAGAGGCTGAGCCGCAGTTCCCTGGCGATGAAGATATCGAACGTCGCATCCGTTCCTATGTTCGCTGGAACGCAGCAATGTTGGTGCATCGTGCACAGCGCCCAGGCGTTGGAGTCGGTGGACACATCTCCACCTACGCATCATCTGCATCTCTATATGAAGTTGGATTTAACCACTTCTTCCGCGGACAAGATCACCCAGGTGGTGGAGATCAAGTTTTCTTCCAAGGACATGCAAGCCCAGGAATGTATTCACGTGCATTCCTCGAAGGTCGATTCACAGAGCACCAGCTCGATGGCTTCCGCCAAGAACTTTCACATCAAGGTGGCGGACTCTCTTCATATCCACACCCACGTTTGATGCCAGACTTCTGGCAGTTCCCAACTGTGTCAATGGGTATTGGTCCGCTCAACGCAATTTACCAAGCTCGCTACAACCGTTACTTGCATAACCGCGGAATCAAAGACACTTCAGATCAGAACGTCTGGGCATTCCTTGGAGATGGTGAGATCGATGAGGTCGATACATTAGGAGCGATTGGTCTTGCTGCACGCGAGAAGCTAGATAACCTCACATTTGTTGTGAACTGTAACTTGCAGCGTCTTGATGGTCCGGTGCGCGGAAACGGCAAGATTATTCAAGAGCTCGAGTCAATCTTCGGTGGTGCTGGTTGGAATGTCATCAAGGTTGTATGGGGCCGTGGTTGGGATCCACTTCTTGCACAAGACCGCGAAGGTGCACTCGTCAACATCATGAATACAACTCTTGATGGTGATTACCAGACATTCAAGGGCGAATCCGGCGCATACGTTCGCGAACACTTCTTCGGCAAGGATCCTCGCACTGCTGCGATGGTCGCTAATTGGTCAGATGATGACATCTGGAATCTCAAGCGCGGTGGCCATGATTACCGCAAGCTTTACGCAGCTTATCTTGCAGCAACACAGAAGAATGGAAAGCCAACTGTCATTCTTGCAAAGACAGTAAAGGGCTGGACTCTAGGTTCGCACTTTGAGGCACGTAACTCAACTCACCAGATGAAGAAGATGTCTCTCGAAGATATCACTGAGTTCCGTGATCGCCTTGAGATTCCACTTCCAGATAGCGCGCTCGATAAGTACACACCTTCATACTTCAAGCCAGCAAAAGACTCTATTGAGGCGAAGTACTTAGCTGAACGTCGTGCTGCACTTGGTGGATCTGTTCCACGCCGTCGCACAGTTTCTAAGCCACTTCCATTGCCACCTGATTCTGTCTACGAATCAGTAAAGCGCGGTTCTGGTCAGCAAGAGATTGCAACCACAATGGCGTTTGTTCGTATGCTCAAGGATCTCGTGAAGGATGAGGGAATCGGCAAGCGCTTGGTGCCAATCATTCCTGATGAGGCGCGTACATTCGGACTTGATTCATTGTTCCCATCTCTCAAGATTTACTCACCACACGGTCAGCAGTACACATCAGTCGACCGCGAACTCATCTTGTCTTACAAGGAAGCAACAACGGGCCAGATCCTTCACGAAGGAATCAACGAGGCCGGTTCGGTCGCATCATTTACCGCGGTTGGCTCTTCATATTCAACACATGACGAACCAATGATTCCGATCTACATCTTCTACTCGATGTTCGGATTCCAGCGCACTGGTGATGCATTCTGGGCAGCATCAGATCAGCTCGTTCGAGGATTCGTTCTCGGTGCTACAGCTGGTCGCACAACTCTTAACGGCGAAGGTCTTCAGCATGAAGATGGACACTCACATCTTCTTGCTGCGACCAACCCAGCGGTTGTTTCATATGACCCAGCCTATGCATACGAACTCGGACATATCTTTAAGGATGGTCTTCGTCGTATGTATGGCGAGAACAGTGAAAATATCTACTACTACCTCACTGTTTATAACGAGCCATATCAGCAGCCAGCAGAGCCAGAGAACCTCGATGTTGATGGCTTGCTTCGCGGAATTTACTTACTCAAGTCAGGTGAGAAGCAGCGCAAGAAGAATGCGCAGATCCTCGCATCTGGCGTAGGAGTCAACTGGGCCCTTAAGGCACAAGATCTCTTGCGACAAGATTGGGGCGTCTCCGCATCTGTCTGGTCTGTTACCTCGTGGAATGAACTTCGTCGCGATGGCCTAGAAGTTGATAGCCATAACTTGCTCAACCCAACTTCGAAGAAGACTGCGTATGTCACCAGCAAACTCAAGGGCGCCGAAGGTCCTGTCATTGCAGTCTCTGACTTCATGCGCGCAGTTCAAGATCAGATTGCCCCATGGGTACCAAATGACTTCTATGCACTTGGTACTGATGGCTTTGGTCTCTCAGATACTCGCGGTGCGCTTCGTCGCCACTTCAAGGTTGATGCAGAATCAATCGTTGTAGCAACGCTTGCGCAGCTTGCAAAGAACGGTGACGTCAAGGAATCTCTTGTTACTGAAGCAATTAACAAGTACCGTATCTTCGATGTCACGGCGGCAGATGCAGGCAATACCGAAGGATCCGGCTGATTAATCGAATTCCAGTAGCAGATATCTCCCCCGCAACTTTCTTCGGAGGAGAATTTGTTCCTGTTAAGGCAATTGCTGGTGAAACTTTTCCGGTGACAGCCACGGTTTTTCGCGAGGGTCATGACGCGCTAGGCGCTGATGTAGTTCTCTTTGATTCTTCTGGCACTGAAATCTCACGCACTGTAATGCGCGAGGTCTGGCAAGGCGGTGATAGATACACCGCGGATATCACTATCCCGGCTCGCGGCGATTTCTCCTTTGCTATTGAAAGTTACGACCACCCGCTTGCAACTTGGTTTCATGATGCAGAAATTAAAATTTCGGCAGATGTTGATGCCGAACTCATGTGCGCAATCGGTGCCTCACTCTTCGAAGAGTTAGTTGCCCGAGATTCTTCAACTAAATCATTACTGAAATCAGCGATTGCTTCACTCAAAGACAAAACTCTCGCGCCACTCAACCGTTTTGGAATTGCCGCTACACCGGAGATCCGCGCTTATTGTCATGCCAACCCACTTCGCCGCATGGCTACTCTCAGCGAGAAATATCCGGTTCGCGCAGATCATCAGCGGGCACTTGTTGGCTCTTGGTATGAATTCTTCCCTCGCAGCGAGGGAGCAGTGCTTAACTCTGACGGAACCATCACGAGCGGAACATTTAAGACCGCGGCTGAACGCATTCCGGCAGTTTCTGCGATGGGCTTTGACATTCTCTACCTCCCACCAATTCATCCCATCGGAAAGACGCATCGCAAGGGGCGAAATAACACATTGACTCCGACCGATACAGATCCTGGGGTTCCTTGGGCTATCGGCAGCGCAGAAGGTGGTCATATGGCTATCAACCCGGCGCTCGGAACTATGAAGGATTTTGAAGATTTTGTGACGATAGCAAAGAAGAACAAGATTGAAGTTGCACTTGATTTCGCCTTACAAGCTTCACCAGATCATCCCTGGGTGAAAGATCATCCAGAATTTTTTACCCGTCGACTCGACGGCACTATTGCGTATGCCGAGAACCCACCTAAGAAGTACCAAGATATCTACCCAATCAACTTTGATAATGACTATGCGGGAATCTTGGAAGAATCCTTAAAGACACTTCGTTTCTGGATTAATAAAGGCGTCTCTATTTTCCGAGTCGATAATCCTCATACCAAGCCAGTTCATTTCTGGGCTGATGTGATGCGGACTATTCGCCTCGAATCCCCTGATGTAATTTTCCTTGCTGAAGCGTTCACTAAACCATCAATGATGCATGCACTTGGCAAGGCAGGCTTCCACCAGTCTTACACCTACTTCACATGGCGTACCTCGAAGCAAGAGCTGATTGATTACTGCAATGAGGTTGCACATCAGACATCTGCTTTCTTCCGTCCTAATTTTTGGGTCAATACGCCAGATATCAACCCATTCCATTTACAGAGTGGTAACCCTGCCATCTTTGCTATTCGTGCTGCACTGGCATCGACCCTCACTCCTTCTTGGGGAATGTATGCGGGATATGAGCTATACGAGCATCGCCGTTTCAAAGAAGGCGGCGAAGAGTATTTAGATTCGGAGAAGTACGAAATAAAGGTTCGTGACTGGGCATCGGCAGAGAAGAAACAACTCACACTTGCTCCATTTATTACTGTGCTTAATAAAATCCGCCGTGAGAATGTCGCCCTGCAGCGTCTACGTAACCTTCGCTTTCATCACTGCGATAATGAACAGATTCTCGCCTACTCCAAGCGCGAAGGCGATAACCTCGTATTAATTGTGATCAATCTCGATCCCAATTTTGCACAAGAGACAACCGTCCATTGGGATATGTCAGCACTTGGATTTTCAGAAGTCGAGAGCCAACGAAACTTTGAAGTCACCGATTTGATTGATTCTGCACAGTATCAGTGGTCTCCGCACACATATGTTCGTCTCGATCCAACAAGGTTATCCGGCAAAGTCGTTCACATTGCGAAGGTGAAGCTCTAGACTTAGCGCATGGGTTTCCT
>CAZNEQ010000069.1:0-6227 GCA_964572265.1 uncultured Candidatus Planktophila sp. | reverse complement strand
ACCGCATCAAGGTAGTAGTGGCACAGCTACTCGAGACGAAGATTAAAGATCCTCGCCTAGGCTTTGTCACCATTACCGATGCGCGCGTGACTGGAGATCTCCAGCACGCCTCAATCTTCTATACAGTATTTGGTGAAGATGATGAGCGCTCTGCAACTGCTGCGGCTCTTGAATCTGCAAAAGGTGTCATTCGCTCAGCCGTGGGCAAAGATCTCGGAACTCGCATTACGCCATCTTTGGAATTCATTCTTGATGGACTTCCAGAGTCTGCACGTGCGATGGATACCTTGCTCAACAAGGTGCACGAGCTCGATGCCCAGGTTGCTAAGGCGCGTGAAGGTGCCAAGCCGGTTGTTGAAGATGCATACAAACAACCTCGAGTTATCTCTGAGGAAGAGTAATTCCTAACAATATGTCAGACGGATTTCTAGTCGTCGATAAGGCTCCAGGAATGACCAGCCACGATGTTGTAGCAATTGGACGCCGAGCACTCAATACTCGCAAGGTAGGCCATGCTGGCACCCTTGATCCGATGGCGACAGGTGTTCTTGTTCTTGGATTTAATAATGGCACCCGTTTATTGCAGTACATCACAGACGGCGATAAGAGCTACACAGCAACTATTGTTCTCGGAGCATCAACAACAACTGATGATCATGAAGGTGAAATTACCTTGACTGCAGATGCTTCACAGGTAAGTGAAGAAGATATCAAACGAATTCTTGGCACCATGGTTGGAGAAATCATGCAGCGCCCTACGAATGTTTCAGCTATTAAAGTTGATGGAAAACGTGCCTATGACCGTGCACGTTCGGGGGAGGAGTTTGAACTTCCTGCCCGCAAAGTCACCATCTCGCAATTAGATGTTCTTGGTATTCGCCGTAAAGAGGTGACTACTCTCGTGGATATCGCCGTTACATGCTCTGCCGGAACTTACATTCGTGCAATCGCTCGCGACCTTGGTGCCGAACTCAATGTTGGGGGGCATCTCAATGTTCTTCGCCGCACCCGGGTCGCTGGCTTTACTCTCGACCAAGCAATCGGCGTGGATCAACTCAAAGGCGGAAATGTAAAAACTCTCGATCTTGCAGATGTCGCCCGTGCGACATTCTCGGTGCGCGAGCTCCTTGAAGATGAAGTGAAAGAACTCTCTTTTGGCCGGCCATTAGCGGCAAATTCAGGCGATGAGATATTTGCAGCGTTATCACCGGATAATCGCCTCATTGCATTGCTGAAGAATTCAATCGATAAGGCGAAACCTGTCGCAGTCTTTGCGGCTGCGAACTAGGTAGGGCAGAATTACAGATATGAGCGAGTCAACCGTAGTAGTCATCGGAGTCTTCGATGGCGTACATAAGGGACATCAGGCTCTTCTTAATCGCGCCAAAGAAATCGCTGACGGTCGCAAGATTGTCGCGCTGACCTTTGACCCTCATCCACGTGCCGTATTCGCCCCTGACTCAGTTCCGCCCATGCTCACCACGTTGGCTGATCGCGTCGAGCTGTTGAAGATTCATAACGCTGACCAGGTCGCGGTGATGAAATTTAACGAACAGTTTGCCGCAATGAGTCCAGAGAAGTTTGTGGAAGATATTCTCGTTAACCAACTTCATGTGAGCACAGTGATTGTCGGCAAAAACTTTACCTACGGTTCAAAAGCAGCCGGTAACGTTGAAACTCTAAAGTCAGATGGCGCAAAGCATGGCTTTACCGTTGATGTGCAAGAACTAGCTGGGGGAGCAGAGCCAATCTCTTCCTCTCGCATTCGCAACCTTGTTCTCGAAGGAAAGGTGCAAGAAGCGCGCGAACTCCTTTCTCGTCCACATCGCCTCGATGGCATTGTTGTTCATGGCGAAAAACGCGGACGTGAAATTGGATATCCGACTGCCAACCTTGGGAAGATTGACGGTCAAACAATTCCTGCAGATGGAATCTATGCCGGCTGGTTAACAGTTGGAATCAATTTCTGGCCTGCAGCAATTTCTATCGGAACCAATCCAACATTTGAAGGCGATCGCGGTCGTCAGGTCGAGGCATACGCCCTCGATCAACAGGGCTTAGATTTATATGACAAAGCTGCATCCATCGAATTCGGTTGGTTCTTACGCCCGACACTTAAATTTAATGGTTTAGATGAATTATTGGTCCAGATGAAGAAGGATTGCGATGAAGCGCGCAGGCTTACGGAAGGGTAGATCTTCACTGTACGCCCTCATCCTGGGTGTAGCGCAACTCATCTTGTTACCAACAGAAACCGCAAATGCGAATATCGTTCAATTGCCGTGCGTTATTGGTTCAAGTTCAAGTTGTCCAGCCCAGTCTCCTCAGGAAATTTCAAATCTGTACGGGACAACAGCGAATGGAACATATTGGCTTAATGTAAACGGCACCGCAACCCAAACCTATGTAATTCTGAATGCTAGTTACCCAGATTCTGGTGGGTGGTTCTTAGGCATGAAAGGTACCAAGACAAGTACAAATTTCAATTACTCATCCACAAATTGGACCTCGCAGAGCACGACACTCAACACCAACTCACTCAGTGACGATGTTGCAACCGATGCGAAGTTTGACTCATTCAACTACCTACCTGTGACAAAAGTTCTCGGAGTCTTTAAGGATCGCAATTCATATCCCTTTAACTCAAGCGGCTCTGGCGTCTACGGCACAAACTTGTTTGGAGGTCATACTTGGAAGGAGGACATCTCCGCTCAATCCATGTTTACACGCTTTACAACCAATGGAATTCTCTACAGCCAGACCAGCACAATGACTCGATATGACCTCTATCGAGAGACAAACTCCTCTTCTGGCAAACTAGTATTTGCTTATCAAACTGGATATGCCAAATATGGTTTTGCATACTCGTTTGGATCAGCAACCTATCGATGGGGAATCGCATTCAATAATGAGAATGATGATCCTCGTATCGACTCGTCTGATGCACAAGCAGGTATCGGTCTCTCTTCATATGGTGCCGCGTCGGTCTTCTCTTACTCGGATAGCCTTGGATACTCCATTAACGGCGGGACTGGTCAGTTGAATGGAACAACAGCAACATATCCATCCGGATTCCAAATCTGGGGAAAAATGGCCACTCCATCATTGGCTGCACCAGCAACTCTGACACGAACTAACTTAGGAGATGGCTCAATACGTCTCAATATCGGCGCAGTAGGTGCGGCAACTGAGTATGCAGTTCAATATAAAACGACAGCGCAGCAATGGGATGCCTCAACTACCGTAAGACTCACTTCACCTAGTGCATCTACACCGAGCGCCACGCTTACTGGGCTTGCTAGTGGCACTTACGATTTTCGTGTCTGGTCAAGAGCCACCAATAATTCAAGTAACACTGCTGTCTCACTTCTCAATCAGAGCGTCGACTCATCCGCACCAACCGTTTCAAGTATCAGCATTACCTCAACTCCAGGAGCTGATTCAATTTATGGAGTAGGTGAGACGATTACCGCAACAGTTGGGTGGAGCGAAACAGTTACAGTTTCGGGATCTCCTCGCATTCCTATTCAAGGTCTATCCTCGAAGTTCCTCACCTATTCAAGCGGAAGTGGATCGACATCACTAACCTTTAACTACGTTGTGACGAGTGGAGATGTAGATAGAGATGGAATCTCACTCACCGCCAATTCTTTAGCACTTAATAGTGGCTCGATTGTCGATGCTGGCCTCAATTCAGCGTCTTTAACTCACGTAGCCATTTCAAACTCGCTTCTCTTACAAGTTGATGGCTCACCGCCTGTGGCAGGAACTCCGCAAACTTCGAGTAGTGGAAGTTCCATTTCAATCACATATGACGAGACACTCAGCGCTACCGCCCCACAAGCAAGCGCCTTCACCGTCTTGGTCAACAGCGTCTCTAACGCCGTGACTTCAGTCAGTATCACTGATCGGACTATCCAGCTCTCCTTGACCTTCTCTATTCTTGGTTCATCGACAGTGACCCTGGCATATGCTGACCCAACAGCTGGAAATGATGCGAGTGCGATTCAGGATGAAGCCGGAAATGATGCTACAGCTATAACGACAACATCGGTCACCAATCTTTCAACAGCGACGAGCAATACCTCAGCTGCGATTTCGCTGAATCCGGCTTCGACAACTGCCGTATTTCGCACCGTGACCACAATTAGGGTCACAACTAATACGGCAGGCAGAGTTGATTTCTATCAATTAGGGAAGATCATTCCAAACTGCCGAAACATTGCTACATCTGCAAATGTCGCAAATTGTTCTTGGAAGCCGATGGTTCAGAACTATGTCAATCTCACGGCGAGATTTAGACCTACTGGCTCTGGATTCCAAAATAGCCAATCTGATGTATTAAGAATTTATGTAACCAAGCGAGTT
This sequence comes from uncultured Candidatus Planktophila sp., assembly GCA_964572265.1. GTDB lineage: Bacteria > Actinomycetota > Actinomycetes > Nanopelagicales > Nanopelagicaceae > Planktophila. The sequence goes on along the minus strand of CAZNEQ010000069.1, from coordinate 1,859 downwards.
GGCCTGCGATGATTACCGGGCCTATAGGGAAGTTAAAGAACACGGTTTTCCTCCTTATTCTTCTGGCGGGAAGTTTGACACTCACAAGCGCTCCATCCGCCTTGGCAGCAACGGCGGGCTCTGGTCTGTGCGCACAGACAGTTGACTCGGCCACAGATGTCGCTGTGACTTCTGCCGGGGGATATTGCTATGTGGCATTTAAGGCAGGTACGCGAGTATGGACAGTGCCAACAAATGTATTAGCTATTGATTACCTAGTTGTCGCAGGCGGTGGATCAGGTGGAGCTCGCCACGGTGGCGGCGGTGGTGCTGGTGGATTGCTGAAATCGACAAATGTTTCTCTTTCAAATATCACGGCATTAAGCATCAGTGTTGGCAATGGTGGCGCCGCAGTTATACCTTCAGGTGGATCTAACTCTGCACCGGGTTTGCCTGGATCTAACTCCACATTGGTGAAGAGTTCGGGTAGCGGATCATTCACATCCGTGACAGCAATAGGCGGTGGCGGAGGAGAAGCAGGTGGAGCAGGTGCGCAGTCCGGTGGTTCTGGTGGTGGTGCGCAATATGCAACAGTCGCAGCTGGTACAGCAGGCCAAGGCAATTCCGGTGGACGAGGAGGTTCCGGAACGATCGGCGGCGCAACGAACTGGTGGTCAGGCGGTGGCGGTGGCGCCGGATCTGCTGGAAGCGATGGATCAATCAGCGGGTTTGGTGGAAATGGTGGAACAGGTGCTATCTGGGTTTCAACATTTACGACAACAATTGCAACCGCGTTAGGTTTATCTCAAACCGGACAAGTATCCGGCGATCAAGTATTTTTTGCTGGCGGTGGTGGTGGTGCAATCACGCTCAGCTACACACCAGGCTCTGGTGGAACTGGCGGCGGTGGAGATGCTGCAACTGGAAACAACACTGGAGAATCTGGAACACCTAATAGTGGCGGTGGCGGCGGAGGTACGGGTTGCTGCGACGGGGGCCTTACCGGTGCAGGTGGATCAGGTGTTGTATTGATTCGCTACCTTCTTCCAAGCTTTACTAACACTGGAACGGTAACAATCGCAGAGAGAACATCTACCTCGACCAATGCTGCAACAATCAGCGTCACTGAATCCTCAACTATTACTATTCGACCAGTTCTCGATTCTGCATTCTTTACAGTTGTTTTTAGCGATAGCGTCACCGCCCGAATTCGATTTATCAATTCCCCTGATTTTGAAGCACGTGCTGATTCTGGTGGCAATAATGAGTACGACCTCACGGTGAGAGCAACTCTTTCATCAGGAAACTACAGTGACTTCTCACTAAAAATTACCGTGACAGATGTGGTGGAGAGCGCAGTGATGGGTACGCCTTCCCTGAGTGGCACGCCATCAAAGGGGAGAATTCTCACCATTACCGTTACATCTGATACGCCAGGTGCCCTTCGATTCTTTGTTGGTGATAAGAGAATCCCTAACTGCCTGGCACGATCAACAACTGGAAGTTATCCAAACTATTCCGCTACCTGCACATGGAGACCGACTGTTACTGGAAGTCAGCGGATCTATGCCACGATTAAGCCCACCGATGGCGCTCTCAGCTCTATCACCTCACCGGTTGCAACCACCTTTGTCCTTAAGCGGAGCAATACCCGTTAGATAAGGCTCAATTTGGGTTATCCACAGGGGATAGCCTAGAATTCACGCTGTCTCACAAGAAAGTCGATCTCCCGAGAGTCCAACCGGGAGGCCTTGCGGGTCGGATAACTGATTGAAAAGGAAACAAAATGTCATTAACACCAGAAGTAAAGAAAGAAATCATTGCGAAGTACGGCTCATCAGCTACTGATACCGGAAGCCCTGAAGCTCAGGTCGCTTTGT
>CAZNEQ010000068.1:0-6253 GCA_964572265.1 uncultured Candidatus Planktophila sp. | reverse complement strand
TCTCCCCCGATGAAGTTCAGTGGGATCCAAAGACTGGCTATGTAGATCTCGAAGCCCTTCGAGGTGTCGATGCAATCATCCATCTCGCTGGCGCAGGGGTTGGCGATAAGCGTTGGAACAAGAAGTACAAAGCCGAGATTCTCAACTCACGCCTCTTGGGAACAACTGCGATCGCTAATGCAGTTACCGAACTTGCACCGCAAGTCTTTATCTCGAGCAGCGCCATCGGTTGGTACGGCGAATCAGGCAATCGCGCAGTTGTTGAAGCAGATAAGTGCGGCGACGACTTCCTTGCCGCTGTTTGCCGAGAATGGGAAGCAGCGGCTGATACAGCTCAAAATACCCGCACTATCAAAATTCGCACCGGACTTGTTCTCGATCCAACCGGAGGAGCGCTCGGCAAGATGTTGCCACTCTTTCGCTTTGGCCTCGGTGGCAAGATGGGAAATGGCAAGCAATGGTGGTCGTGGATCACTCTCCACGATTTGATTCGGGCCATCACATTTATGCTTGAAAGCAATCTTGAAGGCCCTGTAAATCTCACTGCACCGAATCCGGTTACAAATCAGGAATTTACCTCAGCTCTTGCACGTGCGTTACATCGCCCAGCACTCTTCCCAGCTCCAGCTATCGCACTCAAGGTAGCGATGGGTGGTTTCTCATCAGAGATCTTGGGATCTAAAAAGGTAATGCCTCAGGTCTTGAGCGATGCCGGTTTTGAGTGGGATTACCCGCACATCACTAGCGCGCTCACTGCTTTAGTAAGCGAGTGACTCCATCGCCGCAAGGCGACCAGATAGCAACGCACCATTCTGCGAACCAGCAGCGCGATAATCTCCTGCAATAAATACTGAATCTATAATGCGAGCTGCGCTCACCTCCATTTTTCCTGGGAAGAATTGTGGAAGTGATGATGCGATTTCATAACGTTTGATGAATTCGAACTCTGAAGCAGGTATTCCCCAGAACTTGGAGATTTCTGTCACCGCAACTTCATCGCTCAGAACTTCCAATGATGTGGAAGAGATAAGTGTTTTTCCCTCAGGAGCATATTCGGGAACAACGTTGCTGATCGCGATTGAGTTGACTAGCGGGCTTGCGGCGCTCGTAATTCGTAAACGTTTTGTAGCAAGCACATTGGCAGGGATCGCGTGATACCAGGTTGTGCTCTTGACTGAAGTGGATGTTGGTTCAATCTGTAAGAGCTTTGCCGCAGTAGAAGAATCGGTGGCGATGATAATTTTCTTACCTACAAATTGCGCGAGAGAATCGACAGGAGAATTTAGTTGAACATTCTCAACTCGTGCACCGAGGGCTTCTGAAAGAGCGCCGACGCCGGCGCAAGGCAAACCAGAATCTCCTAAAATAAAACTCTTAATAATCTCGCGGCCGTATGAACTATCTACATTCTCTAGCTCATCGAGGAAGACTCCACGTAAGAATGGCCTGAGCAAGTTCTCATAGAAATTACCGGTGCCGGATGCCAAGAGAGCATCGCGTAAAGAGATATCTCCGTTCGGTCTATCTCCCAGGAAGGTGAGAACACCAATTTTCTCCTTGAGAGAGCCCAGAGGTGAACGTAGGCCCATTAGTGGGTGGATTCGAGGGTCTCCAATAGAACTGACGCCGAAAGGTGTGATGACATCAAGAGTGCGATCCGCCTTGCAGAAATCAATCTCTCTAATAACGTCGAGTCTTTTGAGTTCTGAATAGCCAGCATTGATGAGCTGGAATCCTCGATCGAGAATGTAGCCATCAATGTAATCAGAGCGAACGCGCCCACCGAGATCGTCGGAAGCCTCATAAAGTTCGACGCTCTCACCAGCATCCTGCAATGTGAGGGCGGCGTTAATTCCCGCCAGCCCTCCCCCAATTACTACATAGGACATGAGAGTGCTTACTTATTCTGTAGCTTTGAAGGCCACCAGATCTTCGGACCAATCTCATGAACAAGAGCTGGTACCAAGATGGAGCGAACAATGATGGTGTCGAGCAGAACGCCAAATCCGACTGCAAAACCAAGTTGCGCCAAAGGTACAAGTGGCAAGAGCCCCAACACAGCGAAAGTTGCTGCCAGAACGATTCCAGCAGAAGTAATCACTGCGCCAGTCACGGTAACGCCCTTGGTTACACCTGCACGAGTACCGAGCTTGGAAGATTCTTCGCGAACGCGCGTCATCAAGAAGATGTTGTAATCGATTCCGAGCGCCACCAAGAAGATGAAGGCGAAGAGTGGGAATGAGTTATCGCCACCGGCAAAGCCGAAGACATGGTTAAAGACCAGCGCACAAACGCCAAGAGTTGCGAAGTATGAAAGAACCACTGTGCCCAAGAGGACTACCGCACTGAGAATACTGCGAAGCAATAGGCCAAGGATGATGGTGATAACAAAGAGAATGATTGGAATAATCGTCTTGTTATCTCGATCATTAGCAGTGCGAACATCGAAGTAAACGGCAGAGGTACCGCCTACTAGTGCGCTTGAATCAGCTTGTTGCGCCGCCGCACGAATCGCAGGAATGTATTCACCTGCTTCAACGCTATCTGGTGCTTGATCCAAGGTGGCGTTAACGATGACTTTTCCGCCAACGATCTTTACGTTCTGGGAGATTGGGTCCACTGCATATGCAACTTCAGAGACGCCCTTCACCTCGCGCACTGCAGCGATAACAGCATCACCCTTATCTGCAGATGTAACAATCTGAGTTGGGTCACCCTCTCCACCTGGGAAGTGCGTCAGAAGCAGCTTTTGACCGACAACCGATTCCGGCTTGCCAGTAAAGGAATCCACCGTTCCAAGTCCATCTGCCTTCAACGTGGTTGAGTTAAAGGCAAGCGCTAGAAGAACAACGCTGGTAATTACCCATGCCTTGCGAGGATTTCGGGCGATTCCGTTAGCGACCTTTGACCACGTTCCACTGAGCACGTGGTCATCACCATCATTGAGCGGCTTGCGTGGCCAGAAAATCCAGCGACCAAAAAGTACAAGCAGAGCTGGAAGAAGAGTAAGAATTGTGATGACTGAGACAACAATTCCAATTGCACCGATTGGTCCAAGGCTTGCAGTATTTGTGAGTTGGCTAAAGATCAACATCATCAGCGAGATTGCGACAGTCGCACCAGAAGCAAGGATTGGTTCCCAGACTCCCTTATAGGCAGCGCGCATCGCATCAAAGCGATTCTCGTGGAGATGAAGTTCTTCGCGGTAACGCGCAATCAAGAGAAGTGCGTAATCCGTTGCCGCACCAATCACAAGAACCGAGAGAATTCCTTGAGACTGTCCATCAACATCGATGATGTCATTCTTTGCGAGCAAGTAGATAATTCCACCTGCGGTGGAAAGAGCGAAGAGAGATGTTAGAAGCGGAATAATCCAGAGAACCGGTGAGCGGTAAACGAAGATCAAGATAACGGCAACCACTGCAAGTGTTGTTAGGAGAAGCGTTGAGTCAAGAGTTTCGAAGGCGCCAAACAAGTCACCCAATAATCCACCAGGACCTGTGACATAAGGAGTTAATCCAGCAGCCTTTGCTATCGGTGCTATATCTTCACGAAGAGCCTCAATGACTGCAGGCAAGACTGGCTTTTCTGTAGGAAGAAGTTTGGATATGGAATTTCCATCGAGCGGGACGTTGACCAAAATAGCCTTACCGTCCTGTGAAGGAAATGCCGTGATTGGTTGATCCTTCAACAGGTAATCACCGATCTTCGCCGATGTACCGCCGAGCGTCAGGGTATTAATTGTGGAGAGATGGGCGTTGATCTGACCCAGCGCCTCAGGGGTAGCTGAACCTTCGAAGAGAATAAGAGTAGGAAAGTTAAAAGATGTATCACCTGCGAACTTTGCGATTTCATCGGCGGCAAGCGTCGCCTCCGCACCCTTAGGTAAGAAGGATGAATTGTTGTTCTCTTGGACGCTGGTGAGCTTGCCGAAGAGTGGCCCAAAGATGCCAGTGATCATAAACCAGGCAATTACCACTAAAACAGCGACTGAAACAGGCTTCTTATTCTTGATTAGCATGGGCGGGAGTCTACCTTTAGGCTTACCCGGTGCCGCTCTTAGACTCTCCCCCTCTAGCCCTTCAGCGAAGTGGCTTGGTTGAGTACGAAGACGCCTTGGCAATCCAAAGAAGTATTCATTCAGAGGTTTCAGCTGGCAATCGCCCTAACACCTTGATTCTGCTCGAGCATCCTTCTATCTACACCGCTGGCAAGCGCACTTTGGCCGAAGAACGCCCAGGAAATGGCGCAAAGGTTCTCGATGTTGATCGCGGCGGAAAAATAACATGGCATGGTCCAGGACAACTCGTCGGATATCCGATCGTCAAGCTTGCCAACCCTCACGAATTAGTTGGCTTTGTTCGCGAGATTGAGAGCGGTCTTATTAAAGTCTGTGCCGAGTTTGGCATCACCGGTGTTCGCGTCGACGGTCGCTCAGGTGTGTGGATTGTTGATCAACATGGTGAACGAAAGATTGCCGCAATCGGAATCCGTGTCGCCTCGGGCACGTCAATGCATGGCTTTGCTCTTAACGTCTCCCCTGATCTCACCGCCTTTGATGCGATAGTTCCATGTGGAATATCTGATGCGGCAGTGACCTCAATGGCACGAGAACTGCAGCGTGAAATTTCGATCGAGGAAGTAACCCCAATTGTTGAGAAATACCTCTACGAATCATTAACAAAGGTGAGCGCATGACAATCGCACCCGAAGGCCGCAAATTACTTCGCATTGAAGCCCGAAATGCAGAAGTCCCAATCGAACGCAAACCCGAATGGATTAAAACTAGAGCGAATATGGGTCCTGAGTACACCCGACTTCGCACATTGGTGAAGACTGAGTCGCTTCACACTGTCTGCCAAGAGGCGGCTTGTCCCAACATATTTGAGTGCTGGGAGGATAAAGAGGCTACCTTCCTTATCGGCGGAGAGCGCTGCACTCGACGTTGCGATTTCTGCAATATCGATACCGGCAAGCCAGATCCACTCGATCGCGATGAACCGCGTCGCGTTGCTGAATCTGTGCAAACTATGGGTCTTAAGTACGCAACCATTACAGGTGTAACCCGCGATGACCTCGAAGATGAAGGCGCCTGGCTATATGCCGAGACGATTCGTAAAGTCCATGAACTTAATCCCGGTACCGGCGTTGAGATGTTGGCGCCAGATTTCAGTGGTAATCCAGTATTTCTCAATGAAGTTTTTGAAACTCGTCCTGAAGTATTTGCTCACAATCTCGAGACAGTTCCGCGCATCTTCAAACGGATTCGTCCTGCCTTTTCTTACGATCGTTCATTGAATGTCATTACGCAAGCTCGCGAATTCGGACTGATCACTAAATCTAACTTGATTCTCGGTATGGGCGAAGAAATTAGTGAAGTAATTCAAGCACTAGAAGATCTCCACAGCGCTGGCTGCGACCTCATCACTATTACCCAATACCTGCGTCCGACCAATAAGCATCATCCGGTCGAGCGTTGGGTAAAGCCAGAAGAGTTCGTCGATCTAGCAAAGCGCGCAGAAGATATTGGATTCAGTGGAGTAATGAGCGGTCCGCTAGTTCGATCTTCATACCGTGCTGGTCGTCTCTATAAGCAGGCTCAAGAAAAGCGCGCTCTCAATGGTTGATCTGGTCTATCCCCCAGTAATCCGTGCGGTGACAACTGGTTGGCGCGCATTGGGATTGAAGTTTGATTTTCAAGGTCAAGAACATCTGCCAGATCACAAACATGGCGGTGCGGTTTTGGCGATGAATCACATCAGCTATCTCGACTTTGCTCTCATAGGAACAGCAGCGCTTCCGATGAAACGCTATGTCCGCTTTATGGCGAAGAAAGAATTGTTTGATAACAAGATTGCAGGCCCACTGTTACGCGGAATGCATCACATCAGCGTCGATCGATCTAATGGTTCAGCTTCATTAGTTGCGGCTCTTCGTGCATTACGCGACGGCGAAATAATCGGAATTTTCCCGGAAGGAACAATCTCGGTCTCTTTCGAAATCAAAGAGCTCAAAAGCGGTGCAGTTCGATTGGCCCAGGGTGCTGGCGTTCCTGTAATTCCCACCATCATCTGGGGATCTCAGCGTCTCTGGACAAAGAAGGTAAAGCGGAATCTTCTACAGCGCGGAGTCCCTATCTCTGTCACATTTGGTGAGCCGCTCTACTTTGAGAAAGATAGTGATGTCGAAGCGGGTGAAGCTATTTTGCGCGCAGCCATGGTCAAAATCCTCCATGAGGTTCAAGAAAAGTATC
>CAZNEQ010000067.1:0-6441 GCA_964572265.1 uncultured Candidatus Planktophila sp. | reverse complement strand
ATGATGTTGCCGCGAATGTGCGCGCACACTTTCCAAACGAGTTAATTGATGTTCCCATTCCACGTGCAGTACGTGTATCTGAAGCGCCTTCATATAATCAAACAGTGATGACATATGACCCGTTATCACCAGGTGCAATTGCATATATGCAAGTTGCTCGTGAAATTGCAGAGCGCGGAAAAGTTAAAGAGTCAGATCTTTCTCACGAATTTAATTCACAGTTTAATTCAAACGTTGTGAGCATTAACTATAAGGATGGCATTGCATAATGGCTACAAAGCGCGGCGGACTCGGAATTAATCTTGATTCATTAATCCCAACAACTCTTACAGTTAATGAAGAAGTTGTTGCAACTCAAAATGAAATTCCTCTTGATCAGATTTCACCTAACCCTCGTCAACCACGAACAGTCTTTGATGAAGATGCGCTCAATGAGCTAATCGCATCTATAAAACTATTTGGAATATTGCAACCGCCAGTTGTTCGTAAAGTAGCTGAGAACAAATACGAATTAATTATGGGAGAGCGTCGATTCCGCGCTGCAAAAGCTGCTGGATTAAAGTCAATTCCTGTCATTATCCGTCAGACTCCAGATAACGAACTTCTTCGTGAAGCGCTCATTGAAAACATTCACCGCAGCCAACTCAACCCACTTGAAGAAGGCGCTGCATACTTACAACTTCTTACAGATTTTGGTTGTACCCACGATGAATTAGCGCTCAAATTAGGTCGATCACGCCCACAAATTTCAAACACAATCCGTTTGTTGAATTTACCTGAATCAGTACAACGGAAAGTTGCTGCTGGAATTTTATCTGCCGGCCATGCGCGTGCGCTTTTGGGTCTGACTGATGCAAACGATATTGAGAAACTTGCCAATCGTATTGTCGGTGAAGGTTTAAGTGTTCGCGCAACTGAAGAAATCATTGCCACCTTTAAACCATCAACCACAAAGGCGAAGAAGAGTGCGACCAAAGGTGTATCAGGTGCTGGCCTAGCCGCAGCTGAACTCTTGAGCGATTATCTCGATACCCGAGTCAGTGTTGATATGGGCAAAGGTAAAGGCAAGATTGTTATTGAATTTGCCGGTAGTGAAGATCTACAACGCCTCGTTGATTTAATCGAGGGTTAAGAGTTAATTAATCGCGGTACCGCGACGTGTCATCTCCTGCTTAATAACCCCACCAAGAGCCTTCACACCCTCACGGATGCGCTCAGGAGTTGGGTGGCAGTACGACAGACGCATCGACCAAGATCCAAGGCCATCTGCATAGAAGGCATTACCTGGAACATAAGCAACCTTGGCGACAATCGCCTTAGGCATCAAAGCTTTGGTATCAATCTCAGCTGGCAAATTAACCCAGACATAGAAACCGCCGCCAGGTTTTGTCCATGTCGCCTCAGCCGGAAAATACTGTTCTAGGGACTCAAGCATTGCATCGCGACGAACTTTATAGAGCTCACAGAAGCTTGCAATCTGATCACGCCAAGGTTGATCTGCGAGATAACTCGAGATAGTCAACTGTGTAAAGTTTGATGGACATAAGATCGATGATTCAGAGGCAATCACCAATTTATCTTTTAGCGATTGTGGAACTAGCGCCCAACCCACACGAAGACCAGAAGCGATTGTCTTAGAGAAAGAACCGAGATAGATAACGTTCTCTGAATCCTCAGCGCGCATCGCATTTGGTGATGGCTTATCAAAACCAAGTAGCCCATAAGGGTTATCTTCCACAACAAAGATTCCCGCTTCGCGGCAGATATTGAGAATCTCAGTACGGCGGTCTGCTGGAAGGCAGACTCCAGTCGGATTCTGGTAATTAGGAATCAAATAGAGGAACTTAATCTTTCGCCCAGCTGCACGGACGCTCTTAATCGCATTACGAAGAGATTCTGGAACCATTCCATCGTGATCCATCTCGACATGGACCACAGATGCTTCATATTGGCGGAATGTTCCGAGGGCACCGACATATGAAGGTGCTTCAACGAGAACAACATCGCCTGGATCGATAAAGATACGAGAGATGAGGTCGAGCGCCTGCTGAGAGCCTGTTGTTACAACAACATCATCAGGATTGGCGCGAATACCTTCAAGCGCCATCACATCACAGATCTGTTCGCGGAGCTTTGGATGTCCCTGTCCGCTGCCGTATTGGAGCGCTTCAGAACCATTGGTAAGGATGAGATCGTTAACTACTCCAGCCATCATCTCCATTGGTAGCGCTGAGAGATTTGGCATTCCACCCGCGAGTGAAACAATCTCTGGACGCGAAGCTACAGCGAAGAGGGCGCGAATTTCAGAGGGCAACATTCCAGCGGCTCGCGCAGCGAATCTTGTTTCAAGATTCTGCGGAGCACCGGTCTGATAACGAACATTTACCTCTGACATGGGTGGAATCCTCCCATAAAAGCGATGGGAATCGGTACTTAATTAACGCCGGTATTAAATCTTGATATTTAACGTCTAATGCCCGCGCTACGCAGATCTGAGATTCGAAGAGTTCCAGTCTTGGCATCATCTTCAGCCGAGAGATAGAGGCGTTGAATCGCAATAATGAAACTTTCGGCGACAGTATCTCGGAATTCAGCACGCGCCAACCGTTGGCTATCGCCGCGGTTGGTGAGATAGCCAAGATCTACACGGATTGCTGGTGACTGCGTCAACCGCAAAATATCCCAAGTCTTTGCATGGGTGCGGCAATTCAATAAGTCGGTACGAGCTGATATTTCGCGCTGTACCAACGATGCAAAGCGCTCGCCCACAATTGAATGGATTCCATGTGCATCACTGCCATAGAAGAAAGTTGCTACACCTTGTGCCTCTGGGTTGAGATGGCGATCAGTATGGATTGAAATGAGAAGATCAGCTTTATTTTTATTGGCAAAGTTAATTCGTTCACTCTCACTGGGATTATTTGTCGCACCTCGTGTGAGAAAGACTGTTGCACCAAGTGCCAAGAGACGACCTTCAATACGATGTGCAATATCGAGAGTGATCTCTTCTTCACCAATGTTAGATCCAGGATCAAGTACCACAACTTTATTTGCTAAAGCAGGGCCACGATTTTTCTGCGCCGCACTTTCACGAAGTGCAGTAGGTGCACCACCAGAGATAGTTTTTGTTAAACGTAGTAAGGCGATGATTGTTGCCGGACCACATTTTCCATCAACAGTTACACCGACTGATTTTTGAAACTCTTTTACCGCGTTCTCGGTTGCGACACCATAGATTCCATCGACTCGGCCAGCGTTGAAACCCATCTCAGTAAGACGTGCTTGCAGAGTCGCCACATCATCTCCACGCATCATGGGAGATGGTTGTAGATAGAGTGAGCGATCACCGAGCTTCCAACGCGCCTCTTCTAGCGCGCGTACAGTCGCATCATTTAATTCGCCAGTGACATGGAGTCCACGCTCTTGTTGAAAAGAGCGAATCTCGTCGGGAGATAACTCCTTCATAAGATTTTTAGATAAAGCCTTCGAGTTCCTTCAAAAGTGCTGGCTTTGGCTTTGCACCGATGATGGTCTTTACAACTTCGCCGTTGACGTAGACATTGAGCATTGGAATAGAAGTCACGCCGTATTTGATAGCAATCGCCGACTCTTCATCTGTGTTGAGCTTTGCGATTGTGAGCTTATCTCCATGCTCTGCTGCAATATCGTCCAAGATTGGAGCGATTGCGCGGCATGGACCACACCATTCAGCCCAGAAATCAACGAGAACAGGCTTGCTGCTCTTCAATACAACCTGGTCGAAATCTGCTGTTGTTACCTTGATAGGTGCGCTCATGACTTACTCCTGTTTACTTTTAGACGTTGTGAATGAAACTGTTTTCGATTTGATAAGAGTACTAGTGTGCGAGGAATTTCTCAGCGTCTAACGCGGCCTGGCAGCCAGAACCTGCAGCGGTAATCGCCTGACGGTAGGTGTGGTCGACAAGATCACCACATGCAAAGACACCAGAGAGGTTGGTACGAGTCGAACGACCCTCCACCTTTACATACCCCTCACCATCGAGGGCAACTTGCGAAGTCACAAGTTCAGAGCGAGGAATATGTCCGATAGCGACAAAGAGACCAGTAAAAGCTCCAGTTGATTCTTCACCGGTCTTTGTATTCTTTAACTTAAGTCCTTCGACCTTATCTTGACCAAGGACATCAATAACTTCGGTATCCCACATAATCTCAAGCTTTGGATTATTAAATGCACGCTCTTGCATGATCTTGGATGCGCGCAATGAATCACGGCGGTGAATCAAAACAACCTTAGATGCAAACTTTGTTAAGAAGGTTGCCTCTTCAACCGCTGAATCTCCTCCACCTACAACAGCAATCACCTGATCGCGGAAGAAGAAACCATCGCAGGTAGCGCACCATGAAACTCCACGGCCTGAGAGACGCTTCTCGTTCTCAAGACCAATCTCACGATAGGCAGATCCCATTGCAAGAATGACAGCCTTTGCCTTAACGACATTACCCGAACCATCTGTGAGTGTTTTGATATCGCCATCGAGGTTCATCTCAACAATATCGTCGGTAACGAGTTCTGCACCAAATCGCTTTGCTTGCTTACGCATGTTATCCATGAGATCTGGTCCCATGATTCCATCGATAAAACCTGGGAAGTTTTCAACCTCAGTGGTATTCATTAAGGCACCACCAGCTGTCACAGAACCTTCATAGATTAACGGTTTCAAATCTGCACGAGCTGCGTAAATTGCAGCGGTGTAACCGGCAGGACCAGAACCAACAATGACGATATCGCGTACTTCAGTGCTCATATGCGCACCTTATCGCGCTGTTAGCGCTTGCGGCGGTCCAGAAGAGATGTGGCGAAGCCACGCAGACCTGCGATTTCAGCCACTTTCATACGATGGGCGGCGAAGAGGAAACCAAGACCAGCCAGTAGGAGAACAGCAAGTAAACGAAGTGCTCTGACGATGAGCGAGACATCATCATTGACCCACCCTAGGTAGGTGGAGATAGCAAAGAGTGGGGCCATGGCAAGAAACGCGGCGATAAAGAGTCGGAGGTGTTGTCCAGCGAAATCACGGATCGACAAAGTTCCGACATGCTTCTTAATTAGCCGTAAAGTGATGGAGAGTCCAACGATGTAACTGAGAGAGAAGGCGATGCCGAGACCGATTGTCACGATATCGCTATCGAGTTGCCAAAGGAAGATATAACTTAATATCACAGAAATGACGTTGATGATAAAGATCGAGACAACCTGAGTCTTGGTATCTTCAAAAGCATTAAAGCCACGGACCAGGATTAAGTTGATACTAAATGGAACAAGTCCTAAACCCAGGGCAGCCAATACATATCCGATGTATCGCGAATCATCGAGAGAGATTCCCATATAGAGAACCTCAGTCATTAATGGACCAAAGAACATGAGAGCTACTGCGCTCGGCACAGTCACTACGCCGACCATCTTGATTGCACGAATTAATTGCAGGCGCACATCTTCAACTTTCTTCTCAATTGCCAATTTAGAAAGGTGTGGCAAGAGAGCGGTAACGATTGAAATTGTCACAATCGAATAAGGCAATAACATGATGTAGTAAGCGCTCGTATATGGAGTAAAACCAACACCAGTGGTTATTCCCGCCTTTGCACTTCGCACTGCAGCTGCTGTAGCAACATTGACAGTGACGAGATAACCGACCTGAGAGATCAAAACGTAGACCAGAGTCCAACCTGCGAGTGAGAAAGATTTGCCTAAACCTTTCACACCAAAGATAGGTCGAATTCTTATTCCAGATCGGTGGACTACTGGAATCAATATCAATGCCTGAATAACTACGCCTGCCGTTGTTCCCCACCCAAGAAGTTGAATATGGGTATCAGTGATTGTGCCAACTGATATTTCACGCTGGAAGGCGAGAAAACCAGCAAATACAGCGATTACCACCAGATTGTTAGCGATTGGCGCCCACATCAGAGGGGCGAAAGAGCCTCGAGCGTTGGCCACTTGGCCGAGCATGGTGAAGAGGCCAAGGAAGAAAATTTGCGGCAAGCAGTAACGAGTGAATGCAACAGCAATCGCCTGCTCACGCTCAAATCCAGCATCAGAGAATTCAGGTGCATAGAGACGCACAAGCAGCGGCGCAAAAATCATTCCCACAGCAACAAGCAGTAAGAGAATTCCAGAAATTGTTGTTACTAAACGTGAGGCAAAACCATGTCCGCCATCTTCATCGCTAAAAGATCGAACGAGTTGTGGGACAAAAATTGCGGTAAGTGCGCCACCAACGAGCAAGTTATAGAGAATGTTAGGCATTGTGTTTGCCACGTTGTAGGTATCTGCCAAGAGCGCGGTACCGAGAACAGCTACTCCAAGGATGGCGCGGAAGAATCCAGTGATGCGAGAGAGTATGGTTCCAACTGCCATAATCGACGATGCACGGAAGAGCTCATTATTTTTCATTG
>CAZNEQ010000066.1:0-6713 GCA_964572265.1 uncultured Candidatus Planktophila sp. | reverse complement strand
CTCAATTGGGATTATTGGGCGATTAGAAAAGATAATTGGGATTTCGATAAAGAACAAATTCTCGGCTTCTATCTCTTTAGAATCATTCCAGTTGAGGAAGTCCTCTTCTTTATCATCGTTCCTCTTATGACAGTAATCGTCTATGTCACGCTGCTGAAGATTATTAAATATATGAAGGAGCGACGATGAACTATTCAGATATCGCTCTCTACGCGGTGATTTTTGCGGTGATATCTGATCTCTATTTCATTAGAGTGCAGATGATCACCAAAGGTATCTTCTGGCTCTCCTACGGATTAATCTTCCCATTCCAGCTTTTGACGAATTGGTGGCTCACTTCTTCAAATATTGTGATCTATTCACCCGAAACTATTACGGGACCACGCTTGGCCGGTGCTCCGATTGAAGATCTACTCTTTGGCTTTTCAATGATTTTATTGACGCTCTCGTTCTGGGAGTTCTACCGAGCTCGAGATAAGAAGTTAATTGGAAAGTAAATTACTTACGCTTGAGTCGGCGTAATTCTTTCCGCATCTGCTTTATTTCAGCTCGCTCAGCTTTAATCGCTTTATTTGTGGGAAAAGCCCATTTGAGAATTGGTATGAGAATCAAGCCGACTACAAAATAGCCAGCAATACTCTGAAACCAGAGCGCATTGTTTACTCCACCAAGCATGGTCTATCCCCTTTACGCAAAGACAACGGTGCGTTGGCCGACGATGAAGATGCGGTCCTCTGCGTAGAGGCGCACAGCGCGTGAGAGAACACGACGTTCAATATCGCGGCCGATAGAGGTGAGCTGCTCGGGTGTAGAGGTATGACCGACGTGGGTGACATCTTGTTCGATGATCGGACCTTCGTCTAAATCAGCTGTCACAAAGTGTGCGGTGGCACCGATGATTTTGACACCACGATCATGTGCCTGGTGGTATGGCTTAGCACCCTTAAAGCCAGGCAAGAATGAATGGTGGATATTAATGATTCTTCCTGGCAACGCAGCACAGAAATCAGTAGAAAGAATTTGCATGTAACGGGCAAGTACTACGAAATCAATTTTGAGTTCTTCAATCTTCTTGAGTACCACGGCTTCTTGCGACGCTTTGTTCACGGCGTCAATCGGAAGATAGAGGAATGGAATTCCATGTGATTCAACGAGAGTTTTTAGTTCTTCACGATTTGAAATAACAAGCGGAATCTCAATTGGTAGTTCATTGAGCTCAAGTAGATAAAGAAGATCGCGTAAGCAGTGACTCTCTTTAGTGACCATCACTAGTGCACGCGGCTTCTCATCTGTTGGGCGAATGTGAAGCGCTGGATTGAACTGCGCCAAACCTGCCTGCAAGGTCGATGCCGCTTTCTCAAGTGACTGCGCTGACTCAAAACGCGTGCGCATCACAAAGGTATTTGTCGCATGGTCAGTGAACTGCTGGTTCTCGATGATGTTGCCTTCGGCAGCCAAAACAGCGCTCGTCATTGCATGCACAATGCCAGGCTGGTCTGCACATTGCAGAGTGGCTATGAGGTCCATGACCTAAGGGTAAGGGACGTTAGTGCTTGATAGTAAATCGCTGCATGGACTTCGGTGCCCACCAGTTGCGCTCTCCAAAGAGGCGCATCAGCGCTGGAACTAAAAGTCCACGGACAATGGTTGCATCAAGCATCACTGCCAAAGCAACGCCAAAGCCCATAGATTTAATAGAGGTAACACCGCTCAAAACAAATGATGCGAAGACGACTGCAAGCAAGACTGCAGCTGCAGTAATGATTCGCGCTGATCGCTGCAGACCAATTGCAACTGCCTCTTCGTTAGATTTTCCGGCGTCATGTTCTTCGCGGATACGTGAGAGCAAGAAGACTTCATAGTCCATGGAAAGTCCGAATACGACCACTGCAATCAAGATAACGATTGAAGTATCGAGTGTTCCGGTCACAGTGAAGTCACCGACGAGCCACTGCAGATTTCCATCGATGAAGACCCAAGTGAGCACACCCATAGTTGCCGCAAGTGAAAGTACGTTGAGAATGATTGCCTTGATCGGCAAGATGACTGATCCAGTAAAGAGGAAGAGCAGAATCAGAACACTGATTGCAATCCATCCAAATGCGAGTGGGAGCGTGGAGGAGATTCCATCTTGTGAATCTGTGTAATCGGCTGCAACACCACCAATCAATGTGCCCTCCGGTGATTGAAGATCACGGAGATCATGAATCAACTTCTGTGCCTCTGGCGAACGAGGAAGCATTGAGTGAATTGCGGTCACTCTCAGATCTTCACCGTAAGGAACGGCCGGATTGACCAGAACAATTCCTTCAACCTTTGAAATCGCAGCAAGATACGAATTAACCTCGACACTCTTATTCACGCCATTGGGGATAATGATTTCAACTGGATTACCCGTCTGACCCGCGAAGCGCTCTGCTTGAACTGCAGTGGCTACCGCTGCTGGATTTGATGCTGGCAATACACGTGAATCAGTTTGAGAAAACTTCGCTGAAGTCAGAGGCGCAGCCAGAATTGCGAGCACGATCAATGAGAGAACGGTGACTGATACCGGGCGTCGCATGACAAAGCGAGCTGTCTGCGCCCAGCGACCTTCTTCCTTTGGAGTAATTGATCCGCGGCGAACTACACCCTTATCAATCTTGGTTCCGAGCAGAGCCAAGATAGGCGGCAATCCACAGAGTGCGCCAACAACGGCGAGAGCAACTACAGATACACCTGCATAACCAAAAGATTTTAGGAATGGCAGTGGGAAGAAAATAAGTGACATCAAGGTGACGAGAACGGTCAGACCTGAGTAAAAGACAGTCTTTCCAGCGGTTGCCATCATGGTGACAATGGATTCTTCAACGCTCTTTCCGTGATGCAGCTCTTCTCGGAATCGATTGACCATTAGCAATGCATAGTCAATACCGAGTCCAAGACCCATACCTGTCACGAGATTGAGTGCGTAAACGCTGACATCAGTGAAGAGCGTTAAGAGATAGAGAATAAAAAATGATCCGAGAATTGCAGCAACTCCAACAATGAGAGGCATTGCCGATGCTGCGAGGGCACCAAATACAAATGCCAACAAAATAAATGTCAAAGGAATTGAGATAGCTTCCGAAAGCTTGAGATCCTTACTGATTTTCTCTGTGATGGCATTTCCAATGACACCGAAACCGCCAGCGTAGAGAGTGAAACCATCAACTTTGCCATCGTAATTTTCTTGGAAGATTTTTCCTAAATCTTGGCTCTTCGGACTAAAAGCTTCGCCATCCCCATAAATTAAAATATAGGCAGCATTTCCGTCACTTGATTTCAATGAGGGCGCACCGCCAGCTGACCAATATGAGAGTGTCTTCGATACACCTTCTTCAGCGCCCATCTTTTTTTCAAGTGCAATCGCTCGAGCAGCTACAGCAGGGTCATCAACGCTTGTTGCTGCGTCGACCATGACGACGATCGCTGGGTCGGATTCCTTAAGTACATCTGTGATGTAGGTATAGACCTTGTATGAATCACTCGATGCGATTGAGTATCCACCTGAATCGAGACGATTGAATACCTGTGCTCCGATTCCACCTGCGACCAGGATGGAGATAACGAAGGTAATTACTGCAATCTTCTTGCGACGAACGGCGAAGTGGCCAAGTTTCTCGAACATGGTTGAAGTATGGCGGAGTAGACTTAAGCCGTCTCTTTCGAAAGGGGGTATGTGCTGTGAGTAACATTTTTCCTGCAACAACTGATGATGAGCGCGACCCTCGAGAGGATCAGAGCGAAGACCGCCGTCGGGAAGAAGAAATCAAGGGCGATCGCCCTCCGCATCACGAAGGCTAATTAGTCAGCTGAAGATGGCTTAGGCGCAGAATCAGTCTTGTAGAAACCAGAGCCTTTAAAGACGACCCCCACATTGCTATAGACCTTCTTTATTACACCCTTGCATTGAGGGCATTCCGTTAACGCGTTATCGGAGAAAGATTGAAAGACCTCAAAGGCATGGCCGCAGGCGCTGCATGCATATTGATATGTAGGCATCAGATGTGACCTTTCTTCATTGGGCCTCGACCGTTAAAAGTGGAAGCGCTAGGACTGGTGGCATAGTCTAAAGAAGTGAGACGATAGGCGCGAATCAGCGGCAGTATCACTACCTGGAGGGCTCTATGAAGAAGGCAGCAAGCGTGGCAGCGATCGCATTGGGACTTCTCTTTTCAGGCAGCGCGGCCTTATCCGCAAATACATTGGTCACTACCAGCCCTTCTGCAGGCCAATCGCTCGAATCAGCACCGAGCGCAGTAACACTGACAGCTGAAGTGCCAATTCTCGATACTGGAAATGAAGTTGTCGTAACAGATCCATCAGGAATTCGTGTTGATGATGGAACCCTGACTATCGCCGGGAATGAAGCAGTCGTAGGACTGAAGAATTTTGTTCGATCTGGAATTTACACAGTCAACTACACACTGTTGGCCGAGAACGATGTTCCACTCACTGGATCCTTCACATTTAATTTTGCTGAGCCAACAATCGTGGCAACAACAGCTCCAGAACCCACACCAACTCCGGTACCCACTGGCAACAATGCTGGCACCACAATGTTTGTTCTGGGTCTATTACTTGCAGCGTTGGTCGTAACTGTGGCGCTCGCTCGTTATGCGAGAAAGTTGTATAGCGAATGATGATTGCCAATCAAGGCGCGTTTTATTTACTCGCCTTTGCCACCATCGGCACTCTGCTTTCATCTTCACTCTTTGTTCTAAATGAAGATGGGGCGCTCACCTCTGTCGGCATGCGGTTGAAGAAAATCGCAGGCGTGCTCGCATCTCTCTGGTTGCTCTCGGCATTTACCGGTGTAATTCTCAAAGTTGCCCAGATTCTCAGTACCAACTTTGCGGGTGCATTCGATCCCACGACTATCAATTCGTACTTAACCCAAACCGATCTTGGCAAATCAATGCTGATCCAATTAATCGGCTTGGCAATCGTTTCAGTACTTATTCCATTCTTTAAACGCGCATTGCCATTGGTAATCATTACTGGACTTGCCATGATCGCGTTAATTGCGCCGGTCTTTCAAAGCCATGCTGCCGCCGGTGGTTCACATGCCCTTGCTGTCGGAGCTTTAGTAACTCACATTATTGCGCTCACTCTCTGGGTCGGCGGCCTCTTTGGCATCATGCTTATTCCGCGTGAAGAGCGCGTGGTTGCGCTTTATCGCTTCTCTCAATTAGCGCTCTGGGCTGCGATTGCAGTTGTAATCAGCGGTGCACTGACTGCCTGGACACGATTAAACGAGAAGTCTGCATGGGGGACTCAATACTCATATGTCGTAATCGCAAAGATTCTTCTCACTATTGCGCTTTTTGCAATGGGGTACGCCAACCGCAAAGCCCTTGAATCGCGTGATGAAGTGAGACTTCAAGAGCTGGCTCGCCTGGTCGGCGTCGAAGCGATGGTGATGGCTTCAGTCGTTTTAATGGGAAGTTGGTTGTCACAGATTCAACCGCCGATTGGTGATGTAACAGAACTGAGCGCTGCACAGATCATTGTTGGACAAGAGACTCCACCACCACCTTCATTTGTAAACCTTCTCAAGCTCTACAACCCAGATGGATTGATGATTGCAATCCTCATTACTGCAGTAGCTCTCTACATCAAGGGAGTGGCAGTTTTGAAATCTCGTGGAGATTCTTGGCCAGTAGGTAGAACTGTTGCATTTGCCATCGGAATAGCGCTCATCGATTTTGCAACATCAGGCGGACTCGGTGTCTACGCACTCTTCTCATTTGAATATCACATGATTGCTCACATGGTTTTGGGAATGATTGCTCCGATTGGGTTAGTTCTTGGTGCGCCAATCACTTTGGCGTTGCGCACATTGCCGCAAGGTCGCACCGATTCAGAGCGAGGCATTCGCGCATTTGCTCTCAAGATTCTTCATTCTCGATACTCCATCATCATCACCAATCCGCTGACCGCCCTTGCGCTCTTTGATGGATCACTCTTCGTGCTCTACTTCACCGATCTCTTTGGTAATTTGATGCAGAACCATGCTGCACACGTTCTGATGAATATTCACTTTATCTTGGTTGGCTTCTTATTCTTTAGCGTTGTCATTGGCGTTGATCCAGCTCCAAAGAAAGTTCCGCATATCATCCGCATTGTTATTCTCTTCGCTGCCGTAAGTCTCCACGCATTCTTCTCAATCGCTCTGATGTCACTATCTACTCTGATTGATGGTGGTTATTACGGTTCGCTTCAAACACCTTGGAATACCAATCTCCTCGCCGACCAAGAAGCAGGCGGATCGGTCGGCTGGGCCATGGGAGAAGTACCAATTATTTTGGCGCTTATTGCCACCTTTATTTTATGGATGCGGGAAGATAAGCGTGAAACAGTTCGTATTGATCGAAATGAAGCTCGTCTAGCCGCCATGGGCGAAGATGATGACTTGGCGAAGTACAACGCATATTTGAATACACTTGCGCAGCGCGAGCAGAAGCGCAGCTCAACGAATGAGGAGAAGCAATGACGCTTAAGGATGTCTTCCTACTTCCACAGGAGTACAACGACCTTCGTGACTCTGTGCGCGCGCTCTCCGAGAAAGAAATTGCACCCTTTGCACATGCGGTCGATGAAGATCATCGCTACCCACAAGAGGCGCATGATGCGCTATTGAAATCTGGGCTATTTGCAGCTCACGTTCCAACTGAAAATGGTGGAGACGG
>CAZNEQ010000065.1:0-6757 GCA_964572265.1 uncultured Candidatus Planktophila sp. | reverse complement strand
CATGGAGCAACCAAGTCAATCCTCGTAAGTTCGGTGTCTATGCAGATGATGTAGAAATCTTCAATTGGATGCGTCAAGGTGCACCACAGGATCGCAAATGTATTGAAGCGCAGATTATGGATTGGTCCGATGACTGCGCCTACTCGGTACATGATTTAGAGGATGCAATCTTTGCCGGCCAAGTAACAGTCAATGATTTCGAACGTGACTTTGATTTGCTTCATTCAGTGATGGTCCATGATTACAAGAGCGATTCCAGTAAAGCGGAAGCCGCAGATGCGCTCTCACGTCTAGCTCAACTCTCTTGCTGGCCTCGTGGCTTTGATCGCACTCATGCATCACTGGCTCGATTAAAAGACACGACTTCACAATTGATTGGCCGTTTTGTGGGAGCTGCAGAACGACAGACACGTGAGATTCATGGGTCTGGCAATCTCTCTCGTTACAACGCAAATCTTGAGATTCCACGTGAGGCAGTAATCGAAGTGGATTTCCTTAAGGCAGTTGCCGGCCACTACCTCATCAATGCCGCTGCATCGCAAGAGCGATATGAGAAGCAGCAGGTTGTGATTCACGAACTAGTAGAGATGCTCTTTGCAAAGGCGCCACTAGAACTTGACCCAATCTTTGAAGATGATTGGAAGCGCGCAAATAGCGATGCAGAACGCTTGCGCGTAGTGATTGACCAGATTGCTAGCCTGACTGATCCTGGCGCCTATGCGCTTCACGCCCATCTCGGTGGACAAATCGGAAAGCGTGGTTAAGGTAGCAACATGAGCGGTCGCATTAGAGATGAGGATGTCCAGTACATCCGCGAACGCGCACCGATTGATGAGGTCGTCGGAGATTACGTTCAACTCAAGAACGCAGGCGGTGGTCAGAAGAAAGGTCTCTGCCCTTTCCATGATGAAAAGTCTCCTTCTTTTCATGTAACGCCAAGTAAGGGCTACTTCCACTGTTTTGGATGTCAGACCGGCGGCGATGTCATTGCATTCTTGATGAAGATTGACCACCTCTCCTTTACCGAAACTATCGAACGTCTGGCAGATCGGATGGGATACACACTTCGCTATGAAGAGTATTCCGGCGGTGAGAAAGCTCCAGTTGGCAACCGATCCCGTTTAGTCGCAGCTCATGCAGAGGCGGCAAAGTTCTTTCAGAATCTTCTCAATACTTCACCCGATGCTGCATTCGGTCGCGAGCTCTTAACGAAGCGCGGTTTTGATCGCGCCGCATGTGAAGCTTTCGGTGTTGGTTATGCACCTAATTCATGGGATGGACTTACTAAACATTTACGCGCCCTCAACTTCACTATCGATGAACTCGAACTTGCCGGACTCTCCAAGATGGGTGAACGTGGCCCCATAGATAAGTTCCGAAATCGTTTGATGTGGCCGATTCGAGATATCTCTGGTGATGTGGTCGGCTTTGGTGCCCGCAAACTAGCGAGCGACACAGAGGATCAAGGACCTAAATATCTCAACACATCTGAGACTCCGATCTATAAGAAGAGCCAAGTTCTCTATGGATTAGATATAGCGAAGAAAGAGATTGCCAAGAAGCGCCAAGTAGTTGTTGTTGAAGGCTATACCGATGTAATGGCATGCCATTTAGCAGGAATCACCACCGCAGTTGCAACCTGCGGAACTGCATTCGGTCCCGATCACATCCGTATCATTCGCAGACTATTGATGGATGACGATGCATTCCGCGGTGAAGTTATCTTTACCTTTGACGGTGATGCTGCTGGTCAAAAAGCCGCTATGCGCGCTTTTAATGAAGATCAGAAATTTGTGACCCAGACTTTCGTAGCTGTTGAACCCGATGGCCTTGACCCATGCGATCTTCGTCAACATAAAGGTGACCTCGCACTACGTGATTTGATTGCCCGTCGTATTCCTCTCTTTGAATTTGCGATTAAGACTGAGCTCAATCAGCATAATCTCAACACCGCTGAAGGACGCGTTAATGCGCTCAATGCAACAGCGCCATTGGTAAGTCAGATTCGCGATAAATCACTTCGCCCTGAGTACACACGTTTGCTTGCTGGTTGGCTTGGCGTTGAAGTCGAAATCGTTTCTCGCGCTGTTGCCCAAGGTGTAAAGCGTGTTGCCCAACCTCAAGCTTCTTCCGAAGAAGCCCCAGTTGAGAGTTCTTGGCGGCCAGATCCACTTGAACCAACTTTGATGCTTGAACGTGAAGTTCTTAAAGCTCGAGTCCAATTTCCAGCACTTGTTTCGACATGGACAACTATTGAAGATGGATCATTTACGCATCCTGCATATAGCGCTCTTGCAGCAACAATTAATTCACTCGGTGCAACACGAGCTTTCACCAGCGAAGAGATTTCAGATCCACAATTGAAGGCGCTCTTTACAGAATTATCGGTGGAACCTATTCGCGCCGATGGAGAAATCACCGAGCGATACGTTGCCAGCATTGTTGCTCGACTTCGCGAGGTTGGTATCAGCCGTGCAATCGCAGATCTCAAGTCGCGCCTCCAGCGCCTCAACCCAGTTGAAAATGGGGAGGAGTACAACGCCTCCTTCGCTCAATTAGTAGCCCTGGAAAGCGCCCGCCGTAGCCTGCACGAACTGGCGGTCGGAAGCCTTTAATTTTGTCGCACTCCCAGCGGTGCGATAGAGTGCGCTCTCGCAAGACGATAGTCCCTGATAGCTCAACGGCAGAGCAGTCGACTGTTAATCGACAGGTTCTTGGTTCGAATCCAAGTCAGGGAGCATATGAATAACGGCAAGCCTCTCTCACGCCGCACCACACTCCGCGGCGCAATGCTTATCGCCCTTACCTCTACCGCTTCACTTTTCTCGAAGCAGAGCGCAACAGCTGCCGATGTAAGAATTGTGAGAGTCAACAAACTTCCCGTTGGCGGAACTTTTACTTTCACAACCAAGGCGAAGGGGATTCCGGCAATTGCCTTCCGCACAAAGGCTGGCGTATTCGCTTATTCAATGATCTGTAGCCACCAAGGATGCACCGTCACTTACGCCAAGAAGGTGAACAAGTTGGTCTGCCCTTGCCACGGCGCTCAATTTGATCCAACCAAGGGAGCGCAACCAGTTGCCGGGCCGGCTGAGAAGCCACTTGCTTCAATCAAGGTCGCCATCAAGGGTGGATGGGTCGTCGAGGCTTAATCGCCGCACATTTAATCTTTTTTCAAGATTGATAACAGGAAAAACTCAGAATCCTGGGGCAATATATGCGCCATGAAGAACTCAAAGACCATCATCGCCTTTGTCGCTGGAGCTGCTATTGCAGGTGGAGTCGCAACTGCGGCAACTTCACCCACATCAACAGTCAATGCCTGCGCTGATTCTCGTACCAAAGTTCTCTATCTCGCAAACAATGGAGTGTGTACTGGCACGCGAACTCCTGTCGTAATCGGCAGTAGCTCATCCATGGATGCAAAGACAATCGCATCCCTCGTTACCCCTTCCGTAGTATCAGTTAAAGTTACAAGCCCATCTGGTGGCGGCAATGGCTCTGGCTCTATCTATCGATCAAATGGTTCAACAAGCTTTATTGTCACAAATAACCATGTAATCCAAAGTGCAGCATCAAGTGGCACTATCACCATCGAACTAGTCGATGGAAATCAATACCGCGGCACCATTGTCGGTCGCGATGCAAATTATGATTTAGCTGTTGTCAGAATCAATGCTGGCAATCTTCCTACAATCGCACTCGGAGACTCCACCAAAGTAAGCGTAGGTGAAGCAGTGTTAGCGATTGGCTCACCACTCGGACTCGCAAATACGGTAACCAGCGGAATCATCTCTTCCCTCAATCGTCCAGTAACTACTGGGTCTGCTGGATCTGAGTCATATGTCAATGCAATCCAGACTGATGCTGCAATTAATCCAGGCAACTCTGGCGGAGCGCTTGTGGATGCTCAGGGCCGCCTCATCGGCGTTAACTCCGCCATTGCAACTCTGAGTTCTGGTGGTGCAAGCGGCAGCATCGGACTTGGTTTTGCAATTCCTATTACTGAGGCAAAACGAATCATCGATGAAATCATCGATACTGGAAGATCTACACGACCAGTCCTTGGAGTCTTCTTTGATCCAGCGTACACAGGAGTTGGTGCTCGCATCACTCGCTTGAGCGCCGGTGAAGCAGCCGAGAAGGCAGGTATCCCTGCAGGAGCAATTCTTACCTCAATCAATGGAGTGAAAATTCCTGATACCGAAAGCGCGATTGTTCGTATCCGTTCACTTATTCCTGGATCCTCAGCGACGGTGACGGTGACACTTCCTACCGGTGGCGAGAGAACTTACAAAGTTACACTCGGATCAACGCCAAGCTCAACTAACTAAGCGAGCAGAAGCGCCTGCACTTGGCAGGGATGTGAAGAAGCGCGGAGCCTTAAAGTTCTTTGCTGCGTAGGCTTTTCTGATTGCATCCTTTGTTGCTTCAATCTGATCTGCCTTAATAAGTGCAATTGCGCTGCCACCGAATCCGCCGCCAACCATGCGTGCACCCAGAGCTCCAGCTGCGCGTGAGGCGTCAACTGCTTCATCGAGTTCTGGGCAAGAAACGGTGTAGTCATCACGTAGTGAGTTATGAGATTCATTAATGAGGCGACCCAGAGTTGTGAAATCAGATGAGCGCAAAGCGGTAACAGCATCCTTTACACGTTGAATCTCAGTAACAGCATGGCGAGCCCGGATGAATTCAGTTTCTGTAATTTCGCTCCGCCGCGATTGAAGTACATCCATTGAAAGGTGGCGCATAGATGGGATTCCGAACTTTGCTGCTACAGCTTCGCATGATGCGCGACGTTCGGCATATCCACCATCGACGAGTGCGTGATGCGCTTGAGTATCAATGATGAGAAGTTCGAGACCTGCCGAAGCAACATCGAAGGGAACTGATTCAGTTGTGAGGTCACGGCAATCAAGGAGAAGCGCTGAACCCTCACGGCCCATCAATGAGACGGATTGATCCATGATTCCGCATGGCATTCCGACATAGTCATTCTCGGCTTTCTGGGTTGCACGTGCCATCTCTTGGAGAGATTTGCCTAAGTCGAAGAGGGTATTGAGGCCTACAGCAACCGAACATTCGAGTGCTGCAGATGAAGAGAGGCCTGCACCAGATGGGACATGGCCATCAACCAATATATCTACACCCGATGTGATTTCCATCGACCAGATTACTCCGAGGACGTATTTCTCCCACTCGCCAGCGCTTCCTGGTTTTACATCGTTGATATCGATGGTGAAGATGCGATTCTTACGTTGCTGTGATGCAATTCGAACTAAGCCATCGTTGTTACGGCTAATCAGCGCATCAGTGCGATCTGCAATTGCGAATGGGAGTACGAATCCTTCACTGTAATCAATGTGTTCACCGATGAGATTGACACGACCTGGCGCCTCTGCAATTACTTGAGCTCTATGCCCAAATAATTCTTGAAAAGTAGTCTCCAGCGCAGACATGGCTTATAGCTTTACATCTTTGAGCTGCTGGGCTGATTGCTCTGGCTTCATATCCATAATGAAAGCCCCCATCG
Source organism: uncultured Candidatus Planktophila sp. (assembly GCA_964572265.1). Classification (GTDB taxonomy): domain Bacteria; phylum Actinomycetota; class Actinomycetes; order Nanopelagicales; family Nanopelagicaceae; genus Planktophila. The sequence continues at coordinate 1,224 of CAZNEQ010000065.1, read as the reverse complement.
CAGATTCAGAACCAGCTAAGTACTTTAACTTTCCAGGTGCACGACGGACAGAGGTGATCTGCCAATGCAGGCGCAAGAGATCGCGACCTTGGCGCACCGGTGCTTGATGCCAAGCCGCGATATATGCCATTTCAATTCCGAATACTCCATCGAGGCGCTGCATTACTTCGATTGCGATAGATGGGAAAGAATCACAGGCAGCTGGTGAAAGTTCGGTGAGATCGGCAACGGGTTGCAGTGGAACTACATGAATCTCAAATGGATAACGCGATGCATAGGGAGTGTATGCAACCCAATGTTCGTTGCGAGCGATGATGCGCACACCATCGCGGAGTTCGCGAGCGAGTACATCATCAAAGAGAACGCGACCTGTCTTCTCTTTATGCTCTAGCGCAACTGCCAACATTTTCGTGACGCGAGGAGGAAGATAGGAATAGGCATAAATCTGGCCATGCGGATGGGCGAGGGTGACACCAATTTCTTCACCACGATTTTCAAAAGGTGCAATATGTTCAACATATGGAAGCGTCGATAGTTCAGCTGTGCGATCACGCCATGCCTCTAGCAAGGTGCGAACTCGCTGGGGGGAGAGAGTCTTAAAGGAACCACCGTGATCACCGGTAAAGCAAATAACTTCGCATTTACCTGCCGCCACACCTTCGTCGGTGTCGGAGCCCACTAAATCAGGGAGGGCAAAATCTCCCTCAGGCGGACGAAGTGATGGGGAGCGGTTGTCGAAGACAACTACTTCATATTCAGATTCAGGAATCTCAGTAAGGAGTTCGCCCGTTGTTGGACAGAGTGGACAGAGCTCTTTAGGAGGCAAAAAGATGCGACCTTGGCGGTGGGCAGCCATCGCAACCCACTCATTGACGAGCGGATCTAATCGAAGTTCACCAATTCCTGGCTGCTCTTCCTTTTCGCGCTGGTCGAGCACGGTACGAGATTGACCAGCAGTGTCGTAGTAGCGAATAGTGCGACCGTCGTTCATGGTGCGGTCGGTGCGAATTACGCCGGCTGATAACTCTTTAATCTCGTTCATAATGGAGTAACTCTATCCCGCTAGAGGTTGTTTTCTTGCTAAGCCCAGTTAAGGGTGCGTTCAATCGCTTTCTTCCAACCGGTATAACCGATTGCTCTACTCTCTTCGGTAGATGTCGGATTCCATCGACGAGATTGTTGCCAGAGCGCTTTCAATTCGTCGGTATTTGCCCAGACACCAGT
>CAZNEQ010000064.1:0-6993 GCA_964572265.1 uncultured Candidatus Planktophila sp. | reverse complement strand
GAGGTTGCCGACCAATGTGATTGTTGTATCTCCTGCTGCCATTTTTCTACCTTCTTTTCTGGGGGTTATCTACTGGTTGAGTCCGTGCTATTAAGTTACTCGCCACCACCCACATTCTCTGGAAGCAATTCCGTTGATGTGGATAGATTTACTGGATTACTCCGGGCGCATCACCTTTGTGCGAAGGATTGATTCGTTCAGGTTGAGCTGACGATCGAGCTCCTTGATTGCCGCTGGCTCGCAGTTCATATCTGCAACTGCGTAGATGCCTTCTGGCTTCTTGTTGATTTCGAATGAGAGACGACGCTTGCCCCAAACATCGAGCTTGTTGACGACTCCACCGGAATCCTTGATGATCTTGAGATATGTCTCAAGTGATGGTGTGACTGTACGTTCTTCTAGATCTGGATCAAGAATGATCATGAGTTCATAGTGACGCATGTGTTAACCCGACCTCCTCTGGACTAAGACGGCCACGGTATTTCCGTGACAGGAGGGTTAAAAACCTGTTGCGCAGGAGCCGGATGGCCCTTTACAGCAGGAGGTAAAGGGTAACTCTCCCCGCGCAAAGAGAGAAATTTGGGCTTAGGGCTGGGTAGAAGCAGGCGGCTAAATGGGATATTCCGGCCAGCGACTGGCCTCAAGCAAGCCTGCCGAGCGATGGCGGCGGGCTAAGGCAATCGCCAGAGCAACTGCCGCTGCAATGCGAATAAGGGTGATGACTGCATATGCCTTCACTGGTAATCCAAATGTCGCACCAGTTAACAAGGCGAGGTGTTGCCAGATTGCTAAGTGATAAGCAACCTCTGCAATCTGCCAGAACCAGAACCATGAGAGATCTCGTTTATCTCGTAACGCCAACAACACTAGTGGTGTTAACCAGAGAACATACTGAGGTGAGTACACCTTCGTCACAGTAAGTAGAACAATAAAGATGTAGAGAGCGCTCTCCGATAGCGGAAGAGTCTCTTGAGTTTGCAAGAGAAAGATAGCTACAACTGCGACGCCAATCAGAAGCGTAAGAATCGAAAGGTAATTAATATTCGCAAGATTTACACCGAAGACGCTGAGTGCATACCAAATCGATCCCCAATCAGCATCGCGATTGAGGTTAAGCGAATAAAAACGCCACCACCCTTCAGGGGTAGTCAGCGCGAAAGGAAGATTGATGGCAATCAAAGTTCCGATGCAGATTGCAATGTATTGCAGCGCTTGCTTTAACTGATGACGACGTAGATAGATAATGACAATAGGCAGGAGGAGAACTATTGGAAAAAACTTTGTGGCAATCGATACTCCGAGAATTGCAGCGCTGGCATATTCGCGCTTTCGATCAAACCAGTAGATTGCCAACAACATTGTCGGTATCGCCCAGAGATCCCAGTTGATAAAGAGCGCTAAAACACCGGTGGGAGCTAAGGCATAAACAATTGCGACTTCAGGTTTGATGCGATAGACCAGATAGGCAGATGCAATAAAGAGAAGCGCCAATAAAATCGCGCTGAAATTAAAGTAGCTCACAGGACCATCGGGGGAGATTTTCGCCGTTGCCCACATTACTAACCCTTGAAGCGCTGGATACTCGGCGGCTTGGTCTCCTCCGCTGAAAACCCATTCACCTTTACCGAAAGAACGTTCGCTAAAGAGGGCCGGTAAATCACTATAACAAGCGTGAATATATTGGTCTGGACCAGCCCAGACTGTTGATTGGCATTGGCTGAACTTTGCAAACGAGAAGAGTGAAGCGATGATTGCTAGGACTACTACTACGCGAGTGTTTACGCGCATTACTTATATTCGCTTACTTCTTCTTTGGTGTTTGCTTGCCACCGCTGGTCATCACAATCGGATCAAGGCCACCGATATTTGCAGGTTGTGGGAACTCCATAACCGGTTCATCACGTAACGCACCCTTCATAAAGGCAGTCCAGATGCGCGCCGGGAAGGATCCACCAGTTACAGATGTGAGCCCACCAATTCCGTTGAGTGATTCAGAGGCGCTATCTCTAAAGAAAGCAACCGAGGCAGCTAGGTTTGGTGTGTATGCACTAAACCATGCAGATGCATTTGACTGTGATGTTCCAGTCTTTCCTGCGGCTGGACGGCCTAATCCGAGAGCTGCTGCACCAGTTCCACCATTAACGACAGATTTGAGCGCATAGGTGAGATCGGCCATTACCTCTTTGCTAAATACCTCTTGAGTCTTTGGCTTACCTTGGTAAAGCACGCCCTTATTTGGACCGATTACCTCTTTCACCATATATGGCTTTGCATAGATACCGTTTGCGGCAAATGTTGCATAAGAGTTGGCAACATCAATGACATGGGGGCTAGCAACACCGAGTGAGACAGATGGAGTTGGCATCATCGCGATGTTCTCTGGAATGCCAGCGCGACGTGCAACATCAACAACTTTATCTAGGCCTGCCTTCATACCCAGAGGCACATAGACAGTGTTGATGGAGTGCTGTGTTGCGGTCATCAAGTCGACTTGACCCCAACCTTCGCCGCCATAATTATCAACCAGATATGGGCGACCGAGATCATCGAATGTTTGTGGTGAATCGCCGTTCCACATTGATGTCAGTGGAATTCCTTGTTCGAGCGCTGCAATCAAAGCAAATGGCTTGAAGGTTGAACCAGCAAGTGCAATAGATTGGGTAGCGTCGTTAAGTTGGCGTACTACATAGTCTTTTCCGCCATACATCGCTACTACTTCACCTGTGCCTGGTCGGATTGCGACAAGACCAATATGTAAGTTTGCCGGAGCCTTTGATGGGTACAACTTATTTACAGCATCAACAGCAGATTGTTGTGCGCGCTGTTCAAGCGTTGTCTTGATGACATATCCACCCACCATCAATTGTTCTTGGGTGAATCCGAGCTTGCTCAACTCTTTCTGTGCGGCATCAATAATGTAACCCTTAGGTCCACTGAGTGACCCGCCTGATGTCCGTGGAGCAATCGATGGCATCTTTGCTGCCTTTGCTTCCTGCGCGGTAATCCACTTCTCTTCCAGCATTCCATCAATAACGTATTTAAAGCGTGCCTCTAAGCGAGCGAGGTTGCGAGCTCTCTGTTCTTTATCACCATAGAAAGGATCGTAGAGTCCAGGTGAGCGCAAGATGGAGGCAATCACAGCCGATTGAGAAATCGATAGTTGATTGGCATTGCGATTGAAGTACTGCTGCGCTGCAGTCTGTACTCCATAAGAACCGCGTCCGAAGTAAATTGTATTGAGGTAATTTTCTAGAATCTGATCTTTTGACATTGCATTCTCTAACTTAAGAGAGATGACAAGTTCTTTGATCTTTCGTTGAATACTGCGCTCTGGCGTTAAAAAGGCAGTCTTGGCATATTGCTGAGTGATGGTTGAACCACCACGCCCTTTGCCTAAAGTCAGAACGTTGGAGAGAACTGCCTGACTGATTCCAGAGACGCTAAATGCACGGTTGGAGTAAAAGTTGCGATCTTCTGCTGCCATCACTGCGTAACGAAGACGTAGTGGGATCTTCGCTAAAGGAAGAATTTGGCGGTTCTGTGCACCAATGCGACCGATCTCTTGACCATTGGAATATTGAATAACCGTTGCCTGACTGTTGACGTAGGCATTGGGATCTGGAATGTCGACGGTAAACCAAGCGAGCGCAAAGAGAGTAGAGCCCGCAACGAAGCCAAAACCGGTAAGGAATACGGCGGCGCGAATCAGTTTGGTTTTAATCACTTTCAAAGGTTACCGCTGAAATCTTCATCCTCGAGGGTGCGTTGGCGTCGTGGTGGCTTTCGCATCGTTCCATCACCTAATAAATAGGTAGAACAGAGGTGATTCCATGAACAATCACGGCACACCTCAACGATATACACAGCAAACTCACCGAATTCTTTCTCCATCTGCAAGAGCTCTGCTGGAGATTTAATACGGCCTGAGTATTGACCTAATTGATCGCCGAATGTGTAACAGAGTTCAACGAGCGAATCTTTCTTGCAGACCGGGCAGTTGCGCCCCGCTTTCTCGCCATGAAATTTAGCCGCGCGCATTAAATATGGATCAGCATCGCAGGCATCTACAACGCCGCGAAAGAGCGCAAGGAGAGTCTGGCGTTTATCGAGTGAATAATCGATAAAGCCTCTCTTGGTTCGAACTTGCGTCATGGCGAGAAGAATATTCGCTTTATCGCCACTACGCTTCTCGTGTGCAGGCAAAGAGTTTTACCTTCTGGCAGTTGATTTCTGATCGCCGCCTTCGTCCTTTGCTACGTACACGTTGGACCGGCCAATTCACCGATGGAATTTTTCAGAGCGCACTCGCATCTTTTGTCCTCTTCTCACCAGAGCGTCAGGCGAGCGCACTGAGTGCTGCAGTTGCCTTTGCTGTTGTTCTTCTACCGTATTCAATAGTGGGGCCGATGGTGGGCACACTGCTCGATCGATTCTCTCGCCAACGCGCGGTTCTCTTCTCAAATCTCACACGTTCAGTGACTCTTATCTTTATTGCACTCCTTATCTTTCAGGGACGGACCGGTATTGAGCTCACCGTCTTTGTCCTTGTTGCTTTTGGTGTAAACCGTTTGATTCTCGCTGGGCTCTCTGCTGGTCTTCCACTTGTTGCGCCTCCTTCCTCACTTATTGCCGCCAACGCTCTCGCAGTAACGGGTGGATCTGTCTGGGTTGTCCTCGGTGGGGGAATGGGCTTATTAATAAGGCGTATCACCGATGCTGTGGCTACCGCTGATCACGCTGATGGTTACCTCATTCTCGCCGCCTCACTTGGATACCTCACTGCAGCAACTTTCGCTGCGCTGATGAAGAAATCAGAGATTGGTCCTCTGCCCCATCAAATAAAGAAAGCTTCTTTGATGGAAGGTTTCATTGAGGTACGTGAGGGTTTTGTATTCTTAGCTCGCCACCAAGATGCAGCACGTGGAATATTCGCAACCGCCATCCATCGTGGCGGAATCACTGCGCTCACTTTGACTGCAATGTTGCTGGAGCGAAATACTTTTAATGATCCAGCTGATAGCGAGGCAGGTTTAGCGGGATTGAGTATTGCACTCTCTTTTGCTGCAATCGGTTTTACTATCGGCGCGCTGATTGCACCACTTGGTGTTCGTTGGACTGGTCGCCATCGTTGGATGCGACTATCTATGTTTGCTGCATCTGCTGGTGCGCTAATTTTAGTGATTGATCGAAATCAAATTCTGCTCTGCGCAGCAGCTTTTGCCACTGGGCTCTTTGGACAGAGCGTCAAAGTGACCAATGATGCGTTAGTGCAATCAAAGATAAGTGATGAATTCCGTGGTCGCGTCTTTGCCGTTTATGACGTTGTCGTCAACGGTTCGATTGTCTCGTGCGCAGTTATTGCCTCGCTCTTATTGCCGCAGAGCGGAGATACCTGGTTGGTTCCTGCGCTCGTCTCGCTGAGTTATCTCTTGATTGCACTGATTACGCTACGGCCAGCGAAGTTCTTCTTGAAAGATGAAAGAGAAAACTCAATCACTTCGGCGGTTTGAGCGCGCACGACTCGTCCACCACTGCTTAAGTTCTTCGGTGGCTCGTTCTTCACCTAAAGGACCATGTTCCATTCGAAGCTCCATTAGATAATCCAGCGCCTTGCCGACATCTGCCGATGGTTTGATTCCCAGTAACTTCATCACTTGTGCACCATCGAGATCAGGGCGAATCTTTGAAAGTTCTTCTTCTTCCATTAATTTGGCAATACGTTCTTCTAAACCGTCATATGTACGAGATAGGCGTTCTGCCTTCTTTACATTGCGGGTAGTGCAATCCGCACGTGTCAGCACATGAAGGTGCGTCAATAATTCACCGGCATCACGGACGTATCTGCGAACCGCAGAATCAGTCCATTCACCATCGCCGTAACCATGAAAGCGCAGGTGGAGCGCGACCAAAGTTTCTACGGCGCTGATTGTCTCGTTATCAAAACGGAGCGCCTTCATACGCGCCTTAGCAAGACGCGCCCCGACTACTTCATGATGATGGAATGAAACTCCACCACCAGCGATGAGATTGCGAGTCTTTGGTTTTCCAATGTCGTGCAATAAGGCTGCGAGACGATTTACCAAATTAGGACCGCCTAAACGATCTTCTTGAGTAATCGCCTGTTCTAGAACAGTTATTGAATGTTCGTAGACATCTTTATGGTGATGGTGCTCGTCCATTTCAAGACGAAGCTTTGGAATCTCAGGCAACACATGTTCAGCAATCCCGGTGTCAACCAAAATTGTGATTCCGATTCGTGGGTGGGGCGACATCAACAACTTGATGAATTCATCGCGAACACGTTCGGCAGAGATGATTGAAATGCGGCCTGACATATCTCTCATTGCATCAATGACTTCTTGATCTAAAGTGAAATCTAATTGACTTGCAAATCGAGCAGCACGCATCATTCGCAGTGGATCATCAGAGAAAGATTGTTCTGCACTAGCCGGAGTGCGCAGAACTTTCTTTGCTAAATCATTAATACCATTAAATGGATCAATAAACTCTGGTGTACTTGTTGTTAATTCGAGTGCCATTGAGTTAATAGTGAAATCGCGACGAGATAAATCTCCCTCGATATCTTCACCGTATTCAACATCTGGGTTACGTGAATCTTCATCATATTTTTCGGTGCGATATGTTGTTACTTCAACAGTTGTATCGCCACGTTTGCCAGCAACAGTTCCAAATTCGATTCCGGTATCCCAAACATTTTCCGCCCAGCTTTTGAGAATCTTCTTTGTCTCTAGCGGATGTGCATCTGTTGTGAAATCGAGATCGTTACCGAGGCGACCGAGAATTGCATCGCGAACTGGACCTCCAACAAGGGCGAGGCGAAACCCCTTCTCTTTAAATGCGGCAGCGAGCGAGCTGGCTAGCGGCGCCCGCTCAACCAGGGTCGCCAGGGCTAACTCACGCCCTAAATTGGTCTTCGCATCGCTCACAATAGATAAGCCTACTGTCGTACTCTTACTCCATGACCCCGGCACC
>CAZNEQ010000063.1:0-7110 GCA_964572265.1 uncultured Candidatus Planktophila sp. | reverse complement strand
TTACATTATAAAAAGGGCGCTGAGCAATCAGCGCCCTTTTTGTTTTTATTTGCAAGAAACAGTTACCTCGACGGGAGAGAGTAAATGAACGATCGTAACGAGCGACCAAGTCGCCCACAGGGAGACCGACCTAGAAGCGATCGACCATCGAGTGGTCGCCCATCACGTCCCGGAGATCGCCCATCACGTCCCGGAGATCGCCCATCACGTCCTTCATCTGGTCGACCTAGTGATCGGACTGAAGTGCGAAATGCAGGTCGCGGCGGACGCGATGATCGCGCGGGCGCAACACGCAACGTTTCCGATGGTCGTTCAGTAAGTGATCCACGAGGTTTTCGCCCAACACCGATGGATCGCGATCCATCTCGCGTTCGTCCACGTATTTTCGAACCGGATATTCCTGAACACGTAACTGGTGAAGAATTAGAGAAGAGCGTTCGCGCTGAACTTCTAAGTCTCTCGGCAGAGAATGCAAAAGTCGTTGCGCGACATATGGTCTGCGTTAATCTCTACATGGATATTGATCCAGAGCTCGCCCACAAACATGCAACTGCTGCTGCGTACCACGCTGGTCGGCTCGCTGTTGTTCGCGAAACTGCCGGATATGCTGCTTATCGTGCTGGACATTATGAAATTGCGTTAAAAGAGCTCCGTGCGGCTCATCGAATTTCCGGTGACGTTACAGCATGGCCGGTCATGGCAGATTGCGAACGAGGTCTTGGAAACCCCCTAAAAGCCTTGAAAATGGCTGGCTCTCCAGAGGTTTCGCGTCTCGGTAAGGCTGAGGAAATTGAGATGCGTATTGTTGCAGCTGGCGCACGTCGCGATCTCGGCGAATTTGATGCTGCTGTCGTAACACTTCAATGTCGTGAATTGCAGAATGATCGCGAACCGTGGTCGCTACGAATTCGTTATGCATACGCCGATGCTCTCGCCGCATCCGGAAGATTGGAAGAAGCCCGCGAATGGTTTGCTAAGTGTGCTGCCCTCGATGAGGATGAAGAGACTGATGCGGCCGAACGGGCGCAGGCCTAACTTCTCCACAGGTTGTTCTTCATCAACTCTTCTTTAGTTTTCACTATTGGAGAATCATTTCTTCACCAGAACGAAGGAGTTTTCAATGGGTTCGAAGAAGAATGAAAATGAAGATGTTGATTATTCACTCAATGACTGCCTGCTACGGGGAAGAGTCTCTGCTCCCGCAACAGATAGAGAATTACCAAGCGGCGAACATGTTGTTGAATTTCGGCTGATTATCACTCGCGATCAGCGTGAAGGTGTGGACACCTTAGATATCGCCGCCTGGAGCCCCAAGAATCGCCGCAGCGCGCTCTCGCTCAAAGCAGGGGAGTGGATTGAAGTTGCCGGCTCTGTGCGGCGTCGTTTTTGGCAAGGTCCCGCTGGGCTTGCAAGTCGTTGGCAGATAGAGGCAGTTACCATCTCCAGACTGTGATGAGGCCTGCTAAAGCCAGCCTTTGATGGGCACTTCGTCGTACTAACCCGATACTCTACGGTTATGGCTAAAAATCCAACGAGCGAACTCTTTGCAACCTTGAAGGGTTACATCAATCAACTGACCGATGGAGAGCGGACGCCAAACGAAGTGGCCACTGCTCTCAACGGATGGGCTCGCGAGAGCGCGGAGTCGATTAAAGCTAAGGTAGCCGAAGAAGTTGAAGCCCAAGTTTCTAAGATGGGATTTATCAAGCGAGTTGAATACGAGAAGTTGCTCGCTCGTGTTGAAAAACTGGAGAAGTCCACATCGGTAAAGAATGTGACAAAGAAGAGCGCTATTAAAAAGCCGGCAGTAGCGACAAAGGTGAAAAAGACCGCAGTAACAAAGAAGGCTGCCTCAAAGAAAGCGAGCAAGTAATGAGCGACGATTTCATTAACACATCGGTTGAAGAAACATCAGAAGAATCTATAGTCGACGGCGTACGCCGCGAACTCGAAGAGATTGATTCTTCAGATCTTTCAGAGCATGCAGCCCGCTTTGATGCACTCCATAAGAAGTTGCAGGATTCACTTAACTCTATCGATGGCCTCTAATTTTAAGCGACAATTATGAAGACTCGACTCGATGCAGAATTAGTACGGCGCGAACTCGCACGTTCGCGTGAACAAGCTGCAGATTTAATCGAGTCTCGTTCGGTCTTGGTCAACGGAATTCCTGCGACCAAGCCAGCTACTCAAGTTGATGCCCAAACCTCGATTGTTCTTCAAGGAGATCGCGATGATTTTGTCTCTCGCGGCGGCCATAAACTCGCAGGCGCACTTGATGTCTTCACAGATGTAGCTGTCGAAGGGAAGATCTGCCTCGATGCTGGCGCTTCCACTGGCGGCTTCACTGATGTGCTGCTGCGTCGCGGTGCCAAGAAAGTTGTAGCAGTCGATGTGGGCTATGGGCAGTTAGCATGGGAGCTAAGAACTGACGAACGCGTTAAAGTTTTGGATCGCACCAATATTCGCCACCTCACCGGCGATCAGGTTGGCGAAGAGATCGCACTCGTTGTAGCTGACCTTTCCTTTATCTCCCTCTCACTCGTTCTTCCTGCCTTGGCGGCAGTGTCTCGATCAGATGCTGATTTTGTCTTGATGGTGAAGCCACAGTTTGAAGTCGGCCGCGAGAAGCTAGGTGCAGGTGGCGTTGTACGCGACCCTGAACTTCGCAAGGCTGCTGTTCTCGATGTTGCCGATTCTGCTTACGATGTCGGATTGGGCACGATGGGCATTGCAGCAAGCCCACTTCCTGGTCCGGCCGGAAATGTCGAATACTTCCTCTGGCTCCGTCGTGGTGCTCCGGCGATTAACGAGAGCGAACTAGACCGTGCGATTGCAGATGGACCAGCATGAGCCAACGTCGCGCAATTCTCTTTGTTAATCCTTCTCGCAGCGAAGCTGTTGCTGCGGCGATAGAACTGTCAGCGCTTCTTCTTAAAGCAGATTTCCAACTCTTCTCGTCATCGGATGTTGTTATCGAGGGCGTTACAAATATGCCTCTCGAAACGCTGCTCGACATTGAGATAGCAATAGTTCTTGGGGGCGATGGCACAATCTTGCGCGGCGCAGAGGCGACATTGCTGAGAGATATTCCGCTCCTTGGAATCAACCTCGGTAAAGTCGGTTTTCTCGCCGAAGTTTCCAAACCTGCCATTTCTGAAATTGCAGCAAGTATTGTCAAGAAGAGTTACGTCTATGAGACTCGAATGGTTCTTGGTTACTCTGTCGAGAGAGCTGGAGTGGAAATCTCCCAGGGTTGGGCGCTCAACGAGATTACGGTCGAGCGTGAAAGTACAACAATGGTCGAGCTCTTCGTTGAAATTGATAAGCGACCTCTCTCTCACTGGGGGTGTGATGGTCTGATCTGTTCAACGCCAACCGGTTCAACAGCATATGCATTTAGCGCTGGCGGGCCTGTTCTTTGGCCAGAGATTGATGCGTTGGTACTACTACCAATTTCAGCGCATGACCTCTTCTCGCGTCCGATGGTAGTCTCGACAAAATCCGAAATCGTTGTGACTGTTGAATCTCCATTTGCAATTCTCTCTGCAGATGCGCTTCGTAAGTTGCCGTTGACATCGGGAGATAGAGTCATCATTACGCGCAATCCACACACAATAAAGTTGGCTCACATCAACCCAACGCTCTTCACGGATCGGTTAGTGGCGAAGTTCAAGCTCCCGATCGAAGGATGGCGTGGTGAGTGAGAGAACATTTCTCGAAGAGATTTCAATCCGTAATCTTGGAATCATCGAAGAGTCCCACTTAGAACTCGGAAGAGGGCTCAATGTCTTAACCGGTGAAACTGGTGCCGGTAAGACCATGATTTTGACCGCCCTCAACCTGGTCTTAGGCGGGAAATCAGATAGTGCGCTAGTTCGCCATGGATCAGATCGCTTAATTGCTGCGGCAACTTTTGCAATTGATAAGAACATTCCAGCATCTTTAGCTACAGCTCTCCAAGAAAGCGATCTCGAAGTTGAAGAGTCTCAATTAATTTTCTCTCGTTCGGTTACATCGGAGGGAAAGAGCAAAGCGACCTGTAATGCAACAACCGTTCCCGCAAGCACGCTCTCGGATCTCTCCACCCATCTGATTGAGATACACGGTCAATCGGCCAATGTTCAATTGGTTAAAACATCCCGTCAACGCGAACTCCTCGATCGTTTCGGGGGATCAGAGATCGAGAAAACTCAGAGAGAGTATTCGATTCACTTCGAAGCGTATGTAGATTTAAAAAACCGTATTAAAGCGATGAAGACTGCTTCCTCCGAACGCGATAAAGAAATCGCCGAACTAGAGGCATTCTTAGAAGGCTGGAGCAAACTCAAACCAGTTCGTAATGAGTTCTCGGCTGCATCAGATGAGATTTCTCGGCTATCCAGTGTGGAAGATTTACGTATCGCATCGACCGGTTCATTTGAAGCCATCTCAAATGAAGAGAACGGCGCACTTACCGCTCTTGGTGCAGCCAAAAGGTTCCTTGAGAACGCAAAGGGTAGAGATTCACGACTAGATGCCATCACCGATCAAATTGCGGAGAGTTTCTATATTCTTGACGAAGCATCGCGCGACCTCTCCTCTTATCTCTCCGGATTAGAGGCAGATCCCGAGAGACTTAACGAATTGCAAGAGCGTAAGGCTGCACTCTCTGCATTTGTTAAGAAGTGGGGATCATCTGGCGAGCCTGATAATGTCATGGTGGAACTTGCAGCCAAAGCAAAGCGCGGACGGGAAGAAATCACCGATTTGCGCGGGGGAGATGAGCGAATCGCTCAACTCGAATTAGAACTGTCAACCATTAAATCCAACCTACTATCGTCTGCCCGTGCACTCTCTGCCGCACGTGCTAAAGCAGCTAATTCGCTATCGCTCGCGGTCTCGGCTGAACTCAAACAGCTCTCAATGCCTCATACCGAACTTGTCGTTGATGTGATTACACCAGATTATGCGGGAGCGCTGAAGGAGAGTGACTTCACAATCTTTGGTTGCGATGAAATCTCAATCTCTATTAAAGCTCACGCAAACGCTGCAAAGATTGCAATCGGAAAAGGTGCATCAGGCGGTGAAATGTCTCGCATTATGTTGGCCCTGGAAGTTGTTATTGCGCAGAGCCATCCGGTCGGAACGTACATCTTTGATGAAGTTGATGCCGGCGTCGGCGGAAAAGCTGCGATAGAAGTTGGTCGTCGCCTCCACCTACTTGCCCAACATTCTCAGGTCATCGTGGTGACCCATCTCCCGCAAGTTGCGGCTTGGGCAGATACCCACTTCCGGGTGGCCAAGCGCAGCGATGGTTCGATTGTGCAATCAGGGGTCGAAAAATTGAGCGAGAACGCTCGCGTAGAAGAGATCGCCCGCATGCTGGCAGGTCTGGAAGAGTCCACAAGTGCGCTAGAACACGCAGCTGAACTCCTCGCCATGCGAGGTCGGTAGGGTTTTCAATGATAGGTTCGACTTCCATGAGCCAAAAAGATGATCGCCATGGACATGTCACGAAACATATCTTTGTTACCGGCGGTGTCGCCTCAAGTTTAGGTAAAGGCCTTACCGCATCAAGTCTCGGTCGCCTCTTAGTTGCTCGTGGAATACGCGTAACGATGCAGAAACTCGATCCTTATCTCAACGTTGACCCAGGAACGATGAATCCTTTCCAACACGGAGAGGTCTTTGTTACTGATGATGGCGCTGAGACCGATCTTGATATTGGCCACTATGAGCGCTTTTTGGATCGCAACCTAGAAGGTTCGGCAAACGTCACAACGGGTCAGGTTTACTCACGTGTAATTGCCCGAGAACGTCGAGGTGAATATCTCGGTGAGACGGTGCAGGTTATTCCGCATATCACCAACGAAATTAAAGAACGTATGTTGGGCAATGACTCACCAGAGATTGATGTAGTTATAACTGAGATTGGTGGAACGGTTGGAGATATCGAATCTCAGCCGTTCCTTGAAGCAGCTCGTCAAATTCGACAAGAGGTAGGACGCGATAATGTTTTCTATCTTCACATCTCGCTCGTTCCATATATCGGGCCATCGGGTGAGTTAAAGACAAAACCAACTCAGCATTCCATTGCAGCGCTTCGTAGTATTGGTATTGCGCCCGATGGCATAGTTCTGCGCTGTGACCGCCCTATTCCTGACGGCATTAAGAAGAAGATCTCTTTAATGTGCGATGTCGATATCGAAGCAGTTGTAGCAGCGGTCGATGCACCGTCAATCTATGACATTCCTAAGGTTCTCAATAGTGAAGGTTTGGATTCCTACATTGTTCGACGACTTGGCCTTGGCGGTCATGAGGTTCAATGGGGCGAATGGGATGCGCTACTTGAAAAGGTACACAATCCAGCCCACCATGTTCGTGTTGGCTTAGTTGGAAAGTACATCGATCTTCCAGATGCCTATCTCTCAGTATCGGAGGCGCTTCGTGCCGGCGGTTTTGCGAACAATTCAAAGGTTGAGCTCATTTGGATTCCTTCAGATAACTGTGAAACGCCTGAGGGCGCTCTTCGCGAACTTGGAAATCTCGACGCGATTTGCGTCCCGGGTGGTTTTGGAATTCGCGGCATTGAAGGAAAACTTGGCGCACTCACTTTTGCTCGCGAAAACAGAATTCCAACTCTTGGATTATGCCTTGGACTTCAATGCATGGTCATTGAGGCGGCTCGTTCGCTAGCGGGAATTAAAGATGCCAGCTCTGCTGAGTTCACGCCTGAAAGCGGAACTCATGTGATTGCAACTATGGTCGAACAGATGGATATCGTTGCCGGTGAGGCAGATATGGGCGGAACGATGCGCCTTGGTCTCTACCAAGCTCAGTTAACTCCAGGGTCGATTGTTGCTGAGGTGTATGGCGCTACTGAGATTGCAGAGCGCCATCGTCACCGTTACGAAGTCAATAACAAGTACCGTGATCAAATTTCTGCAGCCGGACTTATGTTTTCTGGGATATTTGCCGAGAAGAATCTTGTCGAATTCGTTGAACTTCCTCGTGAAGTGCATCCATACTATGTAGGAACACAGGCTCACCCGGAGCTCCGTTCACGTCCTACTCGACCACATCCACTCTTCGTGGGTCTGATCGCAGCAGCAATCAAGAAGAAAGGCT
>CAZNEQ010000062.1:0-7245 GCA_964572265.1 uncultured Candidatus Planktophila sp. | reverse complement strand
CTACCTGTCGGAATCGTCGTTGCATTGCTTAACGATATCTCAACTGGCATTCTTGGCAGTGAGAAAAGGGGTTTATACGAGTTATGAGCAAATACATTATTTACTTCAACCAACAATGGGTTGGTGATCATCCTGCCGAGTGGTACGACACTCGAGGCCCGCTCGCTCGTGCTGTTGTCGCTGAGATGGAGGCAGCCGGTGTAGTTATTTTTGCTGGTGGCCTTGTTGAAGAAATTGAAGAAGCAGTTGGGTTTGATGAGAACGGCAAAAAGTCAGGACCAATCACCACTGATGGTGAGTTTGTTGGCGGTTTAACAATTATTGATGTAGCCACAGATGAAGAAGCCAATATGTGGGGCGCGAAGATTGCTGTTGCTTGCGGATGGCCACAAGAAGTTCGCAAATTTAAAGATTAGCCACCCTTCTATAAGCTCCACTCCTTCGCTATTCTCGGCAAATGGATTCTTCTCGCATTCTTCATGCCGCAACCGGATCAACTATGACAGCGCAGGGCTGGGGGCAGGAAGCTGCTCTTCGCATGCTTCACAACAATCTCGATCCAGCTGTTGCTGAGCACCCAGAGAAGCTAGTTGTTTACGGCGGCACCGGAAAAGCTGCGCGTAACTGGCCATCATTTGATGCCATTGTGAAAAGTCTGACTAATCTCAAGAATGATCAAACCCTTCTTGTTCAATCAGGCAAGCCCGTCGGCGTATTTGAGACCCATGAATGGGCTCCACGTGTTCTGTTAGCAAACTCTAACCTCGTTGGAGACTGGGCAAATTGGCCTGAATTTCGCCGTCTAGAAAATCTTGGCCTAACAATGTACGGCCAGATGACAGCAGGTTCATGGATCTACATCGGCACACAAGGAATTCTGCAAGGAACATATGAAACCTTTGCCGCTGTTGCAGCCAAGCGATTCAACGGCTCACTTCAAGGAACTCTCACGCTCACTGGTGGATGTGGTGGTATGGGTGGAGCGCAACCTCTCGCTGTCACAATGAATGGCGGAGTCTGTCTCGTTGTTGATATTGATAAATCTCGTTTAGAGAAACGAAAGCATGATCGTTACCTGGATGAGATTGCAGACAATCTTGCAGACGCTGTCGATCGCGTGTTAAAGGCAAAGAGCGCTGGAGTTCCACTCTCTGTTGGGTTGGTCGGCAATGCTGCTGAGATTTTCCCGAAACTCCTCACCATGGATATCGGAATCGATATCGTGACAGATCAAACTTCAGCGCACGATCCATTGTCCTATGTGCCAATTGGCGTTGATTATCACGATGCAGCTCGCCTAGCTAAAGATGATCCAGCGGACTTCACAAAGCGTTCACAAGCATCCATGGCGGCTCATGTCGAAGCGATGGTTGGTTTTATGGATAAAGGCGCAGAGGTCTTCGATTACGGTAACTCCATTCGTGATGAAGCTCGCCAAGGCGGTTTTAATCGCGCATTCTCATTCCCTGGCTTCGTTCCTGCCTATATTCGCCCGCTTTTCTGCGAAGGAAAAGGTCCATTCCGCTGGGTCGCTCTATCTGGCGATCCAAAAGATATCTATCGCACAGATAAAGCAATCCTTGATCTCTTCCCTGAGAACGAACACCTCAATCGCTGGATCACAATGGCGCAAGAGAAGGTTGCATTCCAAGGGTTGCCAGCGCGCATTTGCTGGCTGGGTTATGGAGAGCGTGATAAAGCTGGCTTGGCCTTCAATGATTTAGTTGCTCGCGGTGAAGTTTCAGCGCCGATTGTCATTGGGCGAGACCACCTGGATTGCGGTTCGGTTGCATCTCCTTATCGTGAAACCGAGGCGATGATTGATGGCTCTGATGCGATTGCTGACTGGCCACTTCTCAATGCCATGGTTAACGTTGCATCAGGTGCGTCATGGGTTTCATTACATCATGGTGGCGGTGTAGGTATGGGTCGATCAATGCATTCAGGCCAAGTTTCCGTGGCCGATGGCACAAGGCTTGCTGCACAAAAGATCGAACGAGTACTTACCAATGATCCAGGTATGGGTGTGATTCGCCATGCTGATGCCGGATATGACATTGCAATTAAAACGGCGCAAGAGCGCCATGTTCATGTACCTATGTTAGATATCGAGTAATAACTTTTATGTCCCACACACTTATTACCAATATTGGCCTGCTCGTCACAAATGACGCAAGTCGTGATGGTACTCCCCTTGGATTAGTTCATGATGCTGCAATTCTTATTGGTGATGGAAAAATTGAGTGGGTCGGTTCCAACGCAGAGGCACCAAAAGGTGAGATACCTGAAGTTGTTGATGCCCATAAGATGTGTGTGATTCCTGGCTTCGTGGATTCTCACAACCACTTAATCTTTGCTGGAGATAGAAGCGCTGAGTTCTCTGCTCGCATGAAAGGCGAGAAGTACACAGCAGGAGGAATTAATTACACCGTTGGTCAAACACGGAGTGCTGCAACCGAAGCCTTAAAAGCCAATGCTGGGCGCTTAGTCGGCGAGGCACATGCTTCTGGCACAACGACACTTGAAATTAAATCTGGATATGGCCTCACCATCGATGATGAGGTGCGCTCTCTTGAGATTGCTGCAAATTTCACGGATGAAACTACTTTTCTGGGCGCGCATATCGTCCCTTCAGAGTTCGCCAACTCACCTGAAGATTATCTCTCCCTCGTTACCGGTCCTATGCTTGATGGCGTCGTAAGTAATGCTAAGTGGATTGATGTCTTCTCAGATCGCGGGGCATTTAATCCAGATCAGACACGTAGGATTCTCGCCGCTGGTATTGCAAAGGGTCTGAAACCTCGTTTGCATGCCAATCAATTAGAGCAAGGAGAAGGGATTGCGATTGGAGTTGAATTCGATGCAGCTTCGGTCGATCACATTTCACATTTCACGGATGCTGATATTGAGTTATTAGCTGGTTCAAATACGGTAGCTACTTTCTTGCCCGGAGCAGAGTTTTCTACCCGATCAAACTATCCAGATGCCAGAAGAATGTTAGAGGCTGGAATTACCGTCGCGCTTGCATCAGATTGCAATCCTGGTAGTTCATTTACCAATAACATGTCATTCATTATTGCATTAGCTGTGAGAGAAATGTTCTTCTCGCCAGAGCAGGCCCTTTGGTCGGCGACTGCTGGCGGCGCTGCCGCACTTCGTCGCGGCGACATAGGCGCACTTACTCAAGGCATGAATGCAGACTTCTCAATTCTCTCCTCCCCTTCTTACATCCACCTCGCTTATCGGCCAGGTGTTAACCAGATAGAACAGGTATGGCGCAATGGCAAACGAATCAAGTAAAGAAATGATCACTCTTGGCACTGGGGGTCTTGGCACTGACGGTCTCACCTTTGATGATGTGATTGCAGTTGCGCGTTACGGAGCGAAAGTCGAGTTGAGCTCAGCGGCAATCACTGCAATGTCAGCATCGCGCGCGTTCATCGAGAAGTATGCCTCCGGGGATACTCCCGTATACGGCGTTTCTACTGGGTTTGGTGCACTTGCTACTCGCCATATCGATGTAAAGGACCGAGTACAGCTACAGAAATCACTCATTCGCTCACATGCTGCCGGTGTTGGGCCTGCAGTGGAGAAGGAAGTCGTGCGCGCTCTGATGCTTCTTCGTCTTCGCACGATGGCCACTGGGCGAACCGGTGTCCGCGTTGAACTTGCCCAGACATTCATTGACTTTCTCAACGCAGATATCACGCCTGTAGTTCCAGAATTCGGTTCATTGGGATGCAGTGGAGATTTAGCTCCTTTGTCACATTGTGCACTATCTATCATGGGTGAAGGTCGCGTACATAATCCACAAGGAGAAGTAGTCGATTCACTGGTGGCGATGAAGGCTGCAGGAATCAAGCCTATTGAATTAGAAGAGAAAGAAGGATTAGCACTCATCAACGGAACCGACGGAATGCTCGGTATGTTGATTATGGCGATTCGAGATTTGCAAGAGCTTACTCGAGTTGCTGACATCACTGCGGCGATGAGTATTGAAGGCTTACTTGGAACCGACAAAGTTTTTGCTCCAGACCTTCACTTTCCACTTCGCCCTCAAGTTGGCCAAGCAATAAGCGCCGCAAACATATTCGGTTTACTTAAGGGTTCTGGGATTGTTGCTTCTCACCTCAATGACACCTCTCAGGTGCAGGATGCATATTCACTACGTTGTGCACCTCAAGTAGCAGGAGCAGTGCGCGACACCATTGCATATGCTGCAACGATTGCTGAACGTGAATTACAAAGTGCGATTGATAACCCAGTTGTCCTCCCCGATGGACGTATCCAATCCAACGGAAATTTCCACGGCGCACCTGTAGCTTATGTTTTAGACTTCTTAGCAATTGCCGCAGCAGACCTTGGATCCATTGCAGAACGTCGCACCGATCGCGCTCTTGATAAAGCTCGCAACTTTGGTCTACCGCCATTCTTGGCCGATGATCCAGGCGTTGATTCTGGGTTGATGATTGCCCAATACACACAAGCCGGTTTAGTGAGCGAAAACAAGCGCCTTGCTTCACCCGCAAGCGTTGATTCAATTCCTAGTTCAGCGATGCAGGAAGACCATGTTTCAATGGGATGGAGTGCTGCGCGCAAACTTCGTAAAGTTGTAGAGAATCTCTCTCGCATCCTTGCTATCGAACTAGTGACCTCGGCTAGAGCGATTGATTTACGCAGCGGCTTAACTCCATCTGCTGCTACCAGCAAGGTGATTTCTGAACTCCGAAAGAGCGTCGCTGGCCCAGGTCCAGATAGATTTATTTCGCCTGAATTAGAAGCGGCCGATGCATTAGTCCGTTCTGGCCAAGTGAGCGCAGTAGCTCGTGAGGTTTTTGCTGAGCTTCGCTAGCGAGCTGCAACCCCGGCGGCAGCCTCAAGAATTAACAGCGCTGCAAGTCGAATTGTTCTCTGATCGGGTGCATCCAACAGCGCATCAATTTCTGTAATGTCGATTGCACGTACGCGTTTGTCTACTGCTACTAGTCGTGCTGCCTGTCGCACTTCATCTGCACTGATTCCACCAGGAACAGAGGCGGGACATGCAGGTGCGACCGAACGATCGCAGACATCAACATCGAAATCCACATAGATTTCACGCCCCTCTGCACCGGCAATGGAGAGCGCCTGTAAGACTACTTCTTCCATCGACCGAGATCGCAATTGACTCCGGTGAATGACGGTGACTCCTAGCTCTTCAGCACGCGCAGAATACTCAGCGCTGTTAGCAAAATCCGAGATACCAATCTGCACAATGTTTTTTCCAGGTAAACCTGCTTGCACCAACCTCCAGATGGGCGATCCATTTGATTTACTATCGCGCAAATCATGATGTGCATCAAATGTGATGACTCCAACTTTTGAGAGATCGTCCCACATTCCGCGAGCGACTGAATAAGTTATTGAGTTATCGCCACCGAGTGCGATTAATAACTGGTGACGAGAGCGCGCTTGTGCAACCGCGTTTGCGACTCGTGTTTCTCCCTCATCACCGTCAGGAGAATCGACGTCCCCCAAATCTAAGAGTGAAAGGTTTCGAAGATCTATCTTTCCAGTGGCAGAAAATGATGAGTAGCGAGCGAGGGCTTGCCGAATAGCGGCTGGGGTGTGATGAGCCGATGTGGCTGAAAGTGATGTTGCAAAGGCCGGGACTCCAATAATTGCAAGATCAGAGCCCGTACCTTTATCTCCAAAAATGGCGTTTGCCCGTGGCCACTTATCGTCGTGAGAGAGAGTCGGCGCGCTCATTTGGCCATACTACTTCCTGAGGCGGGCTCTGAGATAGGGCTCTTGAAGTTAAGATAGTTCAGTGATTGAGGGAGAAAATTCTCCGCATCGAAAGGCCACAATGACTCACGCAGCAAAGCACGGCTCCCTTGGTGCGCTTACATTAGGAGCGCTTGGCGTAGTTTTTGGAGATATCGGCACTAGTCCGATTTATGCATTGCGCGAATCACTTCATACAGCCGGCTCTGAGCTCTACGACATCTACGGTGTCGTCTCGCTTATTTTCTGGTCACTGATGTTGGTCGTCACACTTAAGTACTTAGTCTTCGTTCTTCGCGCTGATAACAACGGTGAGGGTGGAATCCTCTCACTCTTCGCGCTGCTGCCAGGCAAAGTGCGCAATGCCACCGGCGGTACAAAGTATTTGTTCGTGATCTTTATGCTCCTCGGCACTGCACTTCTTGTGGCCGATGGAATGCTCACACCAGCAATCTCAGTTCTCTCTGCAACCGAAGGCCTCAAGACTCTTAATCCTGGTTTTGCTTCATGGACTGTGCCACTCACCGTTGCAATTCTGGTGGCGCTCTTTGGATTTCAATACAAGGGAAGCAATGCGCTAGGAAAAATCTTCGGTCCAATTATCTTGATCTGGTTCGCAACTCTTGGCTTTCTTGGCTTTATTAAAGTTCAGGAGCATCCAGAGGTAATTGAAGCCCTGCTTCCGACATATGCAGTCGAGTATGTCATCCACCATGGTTTCCACACATTCATCATTCTCTCCTCTGTCATCCTTGCTGTGACAGGTGCAGAGGCGCTCTACGCTGATTTAGGGCATTTTGGAAAGCGACCAATTCGAATCGGCTGGATTTTTATAGTGGCGCCGTCCTTAGTTCTTAACTATTTAGGTCAGGCTGTTATCGCAATTCAGGAACCTGGCGAAGATAAGAGTCTCTTCTTCGCACTTGCTCCCAATGATGTAACACGTATTTATCTCGTGGTGCTTGCAACGCTCGCGACAATCATTGCTTCACAAGCCCTGATTACAGGTGTTGCATCATTAGCCCGCCAAGCGGTTCGATTAGGTCTTCTTCCACGACTTAAGGTCGTGCACACCAGTAACACTGTCGTAGGTCAGATTTATGTTCCTGCAGTCAACCTCATCGTAGGACTTGGGGCCGTCTTCTTAGTAGTTAACTTCAAGACTTCAAGCGCTCTTGCAAATGCTTACTCCTTTGCAATCTCAGCGACGATGCTGATGACAACTATTGCCTTCGGCTATATCGCGGCAGAGAAGTTCAAGTGGAGCAAGAAGGCTCTCGTCTTAGTTGTTCCAGTCTTAATAATGATTGATCTTTCATTCTTCCTGGCGACAGTGACCAAGATATTTAAGGGTGCTTGGGTTCCTTTGCTTATTGGCGCTGCAATTACATACCTCATGTGGGTCTGGCGAAAGGGTCAGTCAGCTCTCGAAGAAGCTCTCAAGAGTCAAGCGATGACATGGGATGACGTTGAGAAAGA
>CAZNEQ010000061.1:0-7601 GCA_964572265.1 uncultured Candidatus Planktophila sp. | reverse complement strand
ACTTGTAATAACCCTTATCTGGGCGATATCCAGCATCGAACATCGCATACAAGACGCGACGGTGAACTGGCTTTAATCCGTCACGAATATCCGGAAGTGCGCGACCAACAATGACAGACATCGCATAATCGAGATAGCTGCGCGCCATTTCGACTTGGAGGTCGACTGTCTCAATCCGATCGTATGTTGCCCCGGTTGAGTCTGCTTTTAAATCAGGATTGTTCATTTTCTCATCGCTCATTAGATATCCAAGAACCTAACATCCTTAGCATTGCGCTGAATAAATGCGCGACGCTTCTCTACATCTTCGCCCATCAAAACTGAGAACAAATCATCAGCTGCCGCTGCGTCATCGAGTGTGACCCGAATAAGAACTCGGTGATCTGGATCCATTGTTGTATCCCATAGCTCTTTCGCTGGCATCTCGCCGAGACCTTTGAAGCGCTGGATACCGTCTTCCTTAGGAAGGCGCTTTCCTGCCTCAATGCCATCTTTGATCATTGCATCGCGTTCGCGATCGCTAAATGCGTACTCGACTTCTTCCTTACCTGACCACTTGAGTTTATAGAGAGGTGGTTGTGCAAAGTAGACAAAACCGTTTTCAATCAATGGGCGCATAAAGCGGAAGAGGAGTGTGAGTAAGAGCGTACGGATGTGCTGACCATCAACGTCGGCATCGGCCATCAGAATGATCTTGTGATAGCGAAGTTTTTCGATATCGAAATCATCATGAACTCCGGTACCAAGTGCTGTAATCAACGCTTGTACTTCGTTGTTCTGCAATACGCGATCGATGCGCGCCTTCTCGACGTTAAGAATCTTGCCTCGAATTGGAAGTACCGCTTGATTGCGAGAATCGCGTCCACCCTTAGTGGAGCCGCCCGCTGAATCTCCCTCAACGATATACAGCTCGCACTTTGCAGGATCGGTCCACTGACAATCAGCGAGTTTTCCTGGCATTCCGCGGCCTTCTAGTAAACCCTTGCGATTACGCGCTAAATCGCGTGCTTTTCGCGCGGCCACACGAGCTGAAGCAGCATCGATGGATTTGCGAATAACATCTTTTCCTTCTTGTGGGTTCTGTTCGAACCACGCAGTCAACTGTTCGTTAACAATCTTTTGAGTAAATGACTTTGCCTCAGTGTTACCAAGTTTTGTCTTGGTCTGCCCTTCAAACTGTGGCTCGCCGAGTTTGATAGAAACAATTGCAGTCAGACCTTCGCGAACATCGTCACCAGTAAGACGATCTTCTTTCCTCTTAATCAAACCTTGTTCTTCCGCAAACTTATTAACAACAGATGTCAACGCTGTGCGGAAACCTTCTTCATGTGTTCCACCTTCATGGGTGTGAATGGTGTTTGCGAAGGTGTAAACAGATTCGGCAAAACCTTCGTTCCACTGCATTGATACTTCGAGGGAAAGACGTGCCTTCTTATCTTCTGCCTCAATTGCGATAACAGACTTGTGAAGCTGTCCACGAGTGGAGTTGAGATGCTTTACAAAGTCGGTGATTCCACCGGCGTATTGGTAGCGAACAGTGAGCTGCTCACCCTTTTCATCTACATGCCCTGGGCGTAAATCTGTGAGCGAGAGAATCAGGCCTTTGTTAAGGAATGCCATTTCACGGAAGCGAGTGGAGAGAACTTCAAAAGAGAAATCAACGGTCTCAAAAATATCTGCAGATGGCCAGAATTGAATTGTGGTTCCGGTTTCTGTTGTGGCCTCACCTTTTTTCACTGGCGCAGTAGGAACACCTAATTTGTATTCTTGAGTCCAAATAAATCCATCGCGCTTTACCTTGGCGTGTAAATCAGTTGAGAGCGCATTAACAACAGAAGATCCGACACCGTGAAGACCGCCAGAGACCGAGTAACCACCATCGCCGAATTTTCCACCGGCGTGAAGAACTGTGAGAACAACTTCGAGAGCTGGCTTCTTTTCAACAGGATGGATATCAACTGGGATTCCGCGACCGTTATCGACAACGCGCAGTGATCCATCGGCCATCAAGGTCACTTCGATCTCGGTGCAGTAACCAGCGAGCGCCTCATCTACTGCGTTATCGACGATCTCATAGACGAGGTGGTGGAGGCCGCGTTCGCCGGTGGAGCCGATATACATGCCTGGACGCTTGCGAACAGCCTCAAGGCCCTCAAGGACGGTGATGGAAGAGGCGTCATAGCCCTTCTTCGCATCGCTCATCCAAGGACCTCCTATCGCCATCTCCTCTTCGGGGCTCCAGAATAAAAATCGCTCTGAAGGCCCTTAGAAGCCCGATTCGCTCGGGGTAGGTAATTATCCTAGTGGTAAATCCAATCTGTAAATACCGTCAAAAGCCTTGGGTGGTAGAAATCGGGAAGTTTCAGCCCGTCTCCTAGCCTTCCCTATAGCCAAACTCGTAAAAGTGAGTCAATCTCCCCTCCACAGGCCTCATCCACACTGTGGATAAATTACATACGTGTAATTCGAAGCTCCACTTCTCAGCAAAGACTCAGGGAGTGCGAGGAAGATGGCGCCATGGCTAAAGATGCTGCGCAGTACCGAATCCTCGTTGTCGATGATGAATCCACTATCAGCGATCTGATCTCCACCAGCCTTAAATTTGTCGGTTTTGATGTTCGCACGGCTGCCAACGGCGCACAAGCGCTAACTGTGGTCGAAGAATTTAAACCTCACGCAATTATTCTCGATGTGATGATGCCAGTGATGGATGGATTCGAAGTTTGTCGCAACATTAGAAACTCTGGCAATCAAGTGGGTATTTTATTTCTCACCGCGAAAGATGAGACTAAAGATAAGGTCGAAGGACTGATGATTGGTGGCGATGATTATTTAACAAAGCCATTTGGCTTGGAAGAACTCGTCGCACGCGTGCATGCGCTTCTTCGTCGAATTGGAATAGTTGAACAAGAAGTCAACGACGAAAAAATTTCATATGCGGATTTGGTTCTCAATGAATCGACCCACGAAGTCCACCGTGCGGGGCAGTTAATTGATCTATCACCGACCGAATTTACTCTTCTAAAATATTTGCTCATTAATGCAGATTGCGTTGTTTCAAAGAGCCAGATATTAGATTACGTCTGGGATTATGATTTTGGTGGAGATGCCGCAATTGTTGAAACGTACATCTCTTACCTACGCAAGAAGATCGATATCTATGAACCTGCACTGATTCACACCGTCCGCGGTGTTGGTTACCGACTACGTATTGCACCAGCAAAGTAAGGTCGAGAACTTTATGAAATCACTACGTACCTGGTCTCTTCGAAGTCGACTCACGCTTGGCATCCTTTTGCTGACAGCTTTTGGGTTTGTGCTCTCTAGTGTTGTTGCAAAGCAAGCGCTCGAGGGATATCTCATCGGTCAAGTTGATAACCAACTCATCAGCCTTTCAAAGACTTCTCTTCCCATCATTGCAGTCGCTGGAATTGTTCGTGAGGAAGCAGAGGATGATTTCGAACACCGCGGAGAAGGTCGCGACCTTGAAGAGAACCCGCCTCGCCCTCGCAATCCATTTTCACGCATCCCAACGACAACTTCACTCACCGTCTTAGATGCCAACGGCTTCGTTACTGGAAGGCTGGGTGGAGACCTCAACTCAGCGCAGATCGCTGATTATTTGAGTGGTTTCGACATCAGTGATGTGAGAGAAAGGGCTGGCAAACCATTTACCGTAAAGGGTGCGGGTGAAGACTTCAGAGCGCTTGCTGTAGCACTACCGAATGATTCGGGTTCCATTATTGCCGCGCAGTCATTGGGCGACCTAGATCGCACTGTTGGAAAATTAGGTTTCTTCTTTCTATTGATTGGTCTTTCGCTCTTAACTCTCATTGCAATTGCGGCACGCATCGTTATCAAAATCGGAATGCGACCACTGGAGGACGTTGAAGCGACAGCCGAGCAGATCGCATCCGGTGATTTATCAGCGCGTATGCCGGAGGCCAATCCAAATACCGAAGTAGGACGTCTGGTCACTTCCTTAAACTCAATGTTGACTCGAATTGAGAGTTCCTTTGCGGTTCGTAAAGAATCTGAAGATAAGTTGCGTCGATTCGTCGCCGATGCTTCCCATGAGCTTCGCACTCCGCTGACCGCAATCCGCGGCTTCTCTGAGCTCTACCGACAGGGCGCTGTCTCTGGTGAGGATGCCACTCGCGAACTCTTGGGACGTATTGAAGGTGAATCTAAGCGGATGGGATCGTTAGTCGAAGATCTCTTACTTCTTGCACGTCTCGATCAATCCCGCGAGATGGCATGTAAGCCCGTGGATCTGAACGAAGTAGTTGATTCAGCAGTTGTCTCAGCTCGCGCAGCCGGTCCACACCACCCAGTTATCTTTACTAAGCCTGATTCTGAAATCTTCGTACTCGGTGATGAACCACGTATCCATCAAGTGATTGCAAATTTATTGGCGAACGCTCGTGCGCATACACCTGCGGGAACTGAGATTCGGGTCTCCATAAGCCACGATAGTGATGGAGTACGAATTTCTGTTAGTGATAATGGTCCTGGACTTTCTCAATCAGACCAAGAGAAAATCTTTGAACGCTTCTATCGCGCTGATACATCTCGTGTTCGAGTCGACGGCGAAGGAAGTGGTTTAGGTCTTTCCATTGTTGATGCAGTAATGAAGGGGCATAAAGGTTCTGTCACAGTGGTTTCAGAGCTCGGCCACGGGGCCACCTTCACATTGTTTTTTCCAATCGATTAGCTCTTAATGCAATAAACCCCCAGACTCATGAGAGTTGGGGGTTTATTGTTAATTGAGTTAGCCGTCGCGGCGCAAAACTCCGTCGGTGCAGCCCAGAGCTGCTTGATTGCGTTCGAAGTTACTCATTGAGTAATAATCTTCAAAGAAATCAGGATCTACGAAGTAGTTAGCGCACCAGTAAAGGGCACGTGATCGGGAGGCAAAGCTAGTGCCACCAAAAACGTATGAGTAATTCCAATCGTAGAGCGTGGAAGAACTTGTCTGTAAGAAGAGGCTGTATCCATAGCTGTAAGCACTGCTAGAACCATTTGGAGCTGTGTATGGAGGCGCCCAGTCTTTTGAGGCCCACATCAACGAGTCGCCGAATTTCTTACATGTAAATGTCACGCGAGCGACCTTTGTAGTTTGATTCTGTTTTGCGCACTTGACGCCGTTCTTCACTGGCGCAGCCTCTGCAGGAGCCACGGCGATAAGTGACAGGACCATTGTTGCGGCTATAACGATTCTCTTCATGGATTCACTCTATTTTCTATTTGGATGGTTGTGCGATGTTGGATAGTCAAAACTGAGCTCTGTCTGGTCATAGATTGCTTCAATTGAACTTCACGGTGAAGACGTTAGAAGACCAAGGGACGTACTCATCCCCTGCGCCTTTCAGAATAAATGAGACCCGGTTTGTTGACTTGATTGTGAAAGTACCCGTGATTTTTGTCCCTCGTAGCTTGGCGGATCCAAGCTTCTTCAAGCCGTTGCTGGTTTGTTGGAAAATGGTGACGGGCTGTGATGTGTCTTGAACATCCTGTGCAACACAAGTGATGCTCACCTTCGCCCCTGATTTTGCCTTTGGTGGAGCGGTACAAGTGACAGATGGAATAGATCCATCTTCGTTCTGAGCTCCCGTGCCGTTGCTACCGCCAGCTCGCGCTGGATCGGGAACATTGACGATGCGCTTCGCTGAACTGACACCTGGCTGGACTGCGTCAAGGGTGGGGTGGCTCACGCGTACGTAGAGACTCTCTGTTACCAGGACACGGCCCGCGCCTGTTCCAGCAGCATCTAATGTAATTGCACCTAAATCAGTCCATGGACCCGCTGAAGTACTGGAGCTCTGCAATGTAACTACAACCGGCGGGTTTGCTCGGCGCTGTGTTTCGGTAGTCATCGTGATCAGCACCGGAACAGATTTACCGAGAACTGGTGCTCCCTGTAAATCGATTCTCCAAGTTGGTTCAGGAGCCACGTGCACCGTAATAGAAGATTGTCCAAGCTTTCCATTGGAGTCGATTGCGAAAACATTTATCACGTTATCGCCTTCTTCCCAGTATGAAGCGTCAATTCGCCAAGTTGGATTCTTGATATTTGCTACTTGCCAAATCGCAGCAGTACTTGGGAGGCCTGTAACCAGCTTGCTGTAATAAGTTCCTGCGAACTGAGGAGTCGCGCTCTTTTCGCTAATGGCGATAGCAATAATTTCTGCTCCACTTGAAGCATTTGGAATTGCAGAAGCTGCGAGCGTGAATGGAGCCTTTTCAATAATGACTGATCCCGGTGAGGTAATTGTCACGGTTGGCGCAACAATTGAAACGGTGAAAGATACTGTTTGACTTGTTGAATTTCCATTATCGTCAATTGCAACAACTGTCAGTGAATAGTTTCCATCTTTCCAACTTCCTGCATTTGATGTCCAGCTGTAATCCTTAAGATCGTCAACATTGAGACAGCTATAGCGACTATCAAGTTGGCAGTAACTTGAAGTACGCCCAAAGAATTGCGGAGTAAAGAGGTTGCTATTGACTGCGATGTAAGCAATCTTCGCGGTTGTAGCTGGATCTCCTATTGCATTAACTTTGAGGCTCAACGCGCCATTAACCGTCTGATTAGCTGATGGGGAGATAATCTTGACAACGGGAACTGCTTTGGCAACAACAAATTGAACAGATTGCTCGGTGACATCTCCTGCAGAATCTTCAACCGCGATAGTTACCGTGTAATTACCTGGTGAAACCTTTGAATAATCAACAGTCCAGCTAACGCTCAGTGCACTGGTATCGCCATCAATATTGTTGACACGATATCGACTAGACATTCGGCTGCTATACCCAGAACTATTGCTAAAGAGCGCCGTTGCATTGGACTCTGAGATTCCGACCTTCTCCAAAGTTCTTCCAGCCGCGGCAGATGAAGTGAGTAGAGCTGAGATTGTGTGTTTGCCCTTAACCGTTTGTGAAAGTGCCGGAGAAGTAATCATGATGGTCGGCTTAACGCTCTGAACGACCACAATAATTTCAGCTGTTGCGACTTGGTTTGCACGATCAACGACGGAAACTATTAACGTCCTTGGTCCGACTGGCCATGAAATCGTGTTTAACGTCCAAGAGAAACTAGTAGCTGTACCGATTGCCCAAAGACGGGTATTTGCTGGTATTCCGGAGGCGCTTCGAGAGCTCGAGTTGTAGTAGCCGGTTGGGCTAGCGTTGAAATCATTGATGCCGACTGCCATGTCGCCTAAGGCAGACTCAATAGCAATCTCAACGGTCATTTTTCCTGCCACTGCTGCACCGGCGCTCGGTGAGACAACGCGGATTTTCGGAAGAGGATTGTTAACGGTAAAACTTGTGCTCGCCCAGCTTGATAACTTTCCAGTGGAGTCGACGATGAGAACTTCCAAGGTGTGGGTTCCATTGCTTAAGTTGGTTGCATCAAGCACCCAAGCAAAGTCAGCTGTGCCGCCGATATATCCACCGGTGTAACGACATGTTCCAATGCCGTTGACGTTTTCTGTGCTCCAGTTCCAGTTCGCTGTTGCATCAGTGGAGGTTGTGTAACCCGTTGTTAGAGCGCTATCGATCTTAAAACAGATATTTCTAATCCTGGCGGTGCTTCCTGA
>CAZNEQ010000060.1:0-7738 GCA_964572265.1 uncultured Candidatus Planktophila sp. | reverse complement strand
CCCCGCAGCTTTGCAGATACCGATGGAAACGGTATTGGTGACCTTAAGGGAATCACATCTCGCGTCGATTACCTCAAATCTCTGAGCATCGATGCAGTCTGGCTCTCACCTTTCTATCCATCAGCTCTTGCAGATGGTGGTTACGACGTCGATGACTATCGCAACGTCGATCCAAAACTCGGAACGCTCGATGACTTTGATGAGATGCTCACCGCTCTCCATAAAGAAGGTATCCGTGTTTTCGTAGATATCGTCCCTAACCATTCATCCAACCTCCACCAGTGGTTCAAGGATGCAATTGCTTCTGAGCCTGGCTCACCCGAGCGCAACCGTTACATTTTCCGAGATGGTCGCGGCGCCAATGGTGAACTTCCACCAACTGATTGGCCATCACACTTTGCTCCATCTGCCTGGACTCACGAATCAGTCTGGGGCGGAACCGGCAATCAGTGGTACATGCATTGGTTTGCACCAGAGCAACCAGATTGGAACTGGGACAACCCTGAAGTTGAAGCTGACTTCCTTGCAACGTTGAAGTTCTGGGCAGATCGTGGTGTCGATGGTTTCCGTATTGACGTCGCTCACGCACTCAAGAAGGATCTCTCCGAGCCACTTCGCATGCGTGACACGATGGAGTATGAAGAGCCACGCAACGTTGAAGGCAATGGCATCTTGATGGATCGCGATGAAGTATTTGAGGTTTATCGCTCATGGCGCAAGCTCTTTAATTCATATGACCCACCACGAGTCGCAGTTGCTGAGGCAAATGTGCATCCAAGCCGTATGCCGCTCTACGCAAGCGAAGAAACACTTGGGCAATGTTTTGATTTCCGCTTTATTGATGCCAACTTTGATGCCGCAAGCTTTAAGCACTGCGTGACAGATAGCCTTGATTTAGCGAAGAAGAACAACTCCTCGACTACATGGACTCTTGGAAATCACGACCAGATGCGTTATGCAACAAAGCAAGGTTTGC
This sequence comes from uncultured Candidatus Planktophila sp., assembly GCA_964572265.1. Taxonomy (GTDB): domain Bacteria; phylum Actinomycetota; class Actinomycetes; order Nanopelagicales; family Nanopelagicaceae; genus Planktophila. The sequence goes on along the minus strand of CAZNEQ010000060.1, from coordinate 6,762 downwards.
ACCCAGTTCTCGATCGCCAAGATTGGTTGTTAACCGATGGAAAGTCGCACCCGGTTGATTTTCAGATTGGTACACAGTGTTCTGTAGCAGCAAATGTCTTTATTTTGGCGCTGCCTGGTTGTACTTATATCTACCAAGGTGATGAGCTTGGAATTCACGAAGTAACTGATATCCCTGAAGATCAGATTCAAGATCCAATGTATCTTCGTAATCTCAAGCAGCAGAAAGGTCGCGATGGTTGTCGCGTGCCTCTGCCGTGGAAGCGCGATGGTGAGAACTTTGGTTTCGGTACAGGTACTCCGCACCTTCCACAACCTGATTGGTTTGGCAGCTACTCAGTAGAAGCCGAGAATGGCAATCCTGATGCACCGCTTGAAATTTTCCGTACCGCTCTCAAGCTTCGCCGCGAACTTCAGTGTGCAGAAGAGATCACATGGCATGCAACAACAAGTCAGGATGTCTTGCACTTTAGTCGTCCGAATGGCTGGAACTGCATCATCAACTTTAAAGCTGGCAAGTACCCAATGCCCAAAGGCCAAGTGCTCTTAAGCACTCAGCCTTTGGTTGATGGAAAGATTCCGCCAGCAACGACGGTCTGGTTCAAAGCTTAGGAAACACCCAAGATATCTACGACGAAGATCAAAGTTTCGTTGGGACCAATTGGGCCAGAACCGGTAGCTCCGTAACCCATTTCTGGTGGCAATACCAAGAGGCGGCGTCCGCCAACCTTTGCGCCAGGCAAACCTTTCTGCCATCCCTCAACAACTTGTGCCAATGGGAATGTTGCAGGCTGACCAATCCATGATGACTCGATCACCTTTCCGGTTGACCATGCCATCAAGTAGTAATGAACTGTCAAAGTAGATGTAGGAAGAACTTCTGCGCCTGTGCCAACAATGATGTCTTGTGTTGTGAGTTCTGCTGGAGGCGTTCCTGTTGGTGCACCTACCTGTGGAACCTCACCTGCATTTGCTGTGACGGTTGGAAGGGATCCGGCTGCAGAAGAAGTTCCGGATGTTGTTGAGGAATCATCTGATGAGTTCATTTGGAGCGCTCCTATAGCCGCGAGGGCAACGAGTGTGAGGGCCAAGATGGCGGCGACGATTGTGCGAGGGTTCTTCATGGGCTGCACCTTATCTTTTACCTTTGCCACACCTGTAATAGACTCGCGGTATTAGCCTGGGGTTACCCTCCGAGGCGATCGGATCTCAGGAGGAAGTACTCATGGCGCCACGTAAGCCACGTAAGCCGCAAGCAATTGATCAATTAGCCGGCCGACTCTCAGAGTGGATTGTGCGCCACAACCTACAGAGCGATCCTTACCTCAATGGACTTGTTGCGGCTATTGAGAGCAAGAAGGATCTTCATATCTGGGCAGAGCTCGACCCGACTGAATACTTGCCACACCCAGAAGCGAAGAGCGCCAGCCCCACAGAGCGGCTGGTTCGAATCCTTACTGTGATTCGAAATGTCCTAGTCTTCGCACCGGTTGCCCTGACCTGGGCTGCAGTCGGTGAAGCGACAACAGGATTCTCTGAGTACATCGATCAAAATGGCGCAGATGTTGTGAACTTCCTTGATTTCTGGCAGAACGGTTATGACATTCTTGCGCCAGAGTGGCGAATCGGTAACGTAGCTCGCCTCGACTTCATTATCGTCCTCATTGTTATCGTGCTGACCCTCTATGTTTCACGCGGAAATTACAAGGCAGACTCTATTCGCGAAGCTGAAGAGGCAATCTATGACCGCGAACGCCTCGCCCTCGCTATTGAGATTCACGCTGCGCTTCACGACAAGCGCAAGATCACCACAGTGACCATGAATGCCAGCCTTGCAGGTTCAATATCTCGCCTGGTGACAGCAAGTAACAACTTGGAAGATGCCTCAAAGTTCATTGAAAAGGCATCACGTAAGTTGCCTAAGCAATCTTCTGAAAGTTCTTTCTTAAGTTCACTCTCATTCGATACTGACCTCGATGCACCAACCCGAAAGTCACGCCGTGCGTAAGACCCGACGTCATCGAGAAGAGGAAGATGCAACCCACCAAGGTGGCTGGCTCTTTGCTGACTCTTTCCTTGCTTTGATGGTGATCTTCTTAGCAACCATCTCATTTGTGCCATCTCTCGGTGGAGGTCTCACCGGAACTGGAAATATCGGCAACATCGCAGGTGGAAATTACGTCAAGGGTCTCAACATTGCGTATGAAAGTTTTGATGCAGCTCAAATCCAAAAGGATATCGATGGATTTATTGCAGCCGAGAAACTCCCCCGCAGCTCTAAGGTGCTCTTTGCCAAGATTGTAGGTGGTTTTAATGCAGCTACCGAGAGTGAAGAGGATGCGAAGTTCCGCGCATTGATATTTAGCGCCGAAATCACTAAAGCTAAATTGGCATACTTTGAAAATGCAAAGATTGATCTTGGCTCAAGCAATTTGTTAAAGCCAAATCAGATTGTTTTGCGCCTCACTCTTGCGCCAAACTAAATCCTTAAACTAAACCTCAGATTGCGTACTGGCTAAAGACCGATGATGCCGAAGAGGGTGCCGAAGAATGGAACCACTAGGTAAAGTTTTCCAAGCACATCTTCCTGCTTGACGCGGACAAATGCTACGCGAGTATCAACATCGACCGCTTCTGGAGTGGCAGACTTTACGATTCCTGATTGCTTGCCTTGGCCTGAAACCTCAACCACAACCTTTTGACCAACTGTATAAGGTCCACTGCTCTTGTAAATCACAATGCTCGACTTGGCAGAACCCATGGCGCTAGATAGCCCATCGGCCGGATGAACTGCGCGAAAACCGAGCGCGAAGAGCACAATTGCAATTGCAGCAACTGCAATGAGCTTAATCTTCATAGGAAAAGTCTAACCTACTACTTCCGCTTGGCAGTTGACTTGGCTGCAGCCTTTTTCGTTACAGCTGCCTTTTTGGCGGGAGTTTTCTTGGCAGCCGGCTTATTTGAGCCTGAAGTTGAGCGAGAAGCCTTCTCGGTAATCTTATTGAGCCACTCTTCAATCTCTGCATCTTCGGATACAGGAGCGACGGTAATTGCTGGGCGCACATCAGTCTCGACTGATGAAGGAGACTCAGATTCCGCAACTGGAAGAGGCGTCTTAGGTGCCTTTGCCTTCTTTGAAGTTAAAGATGCAAGAAGCGCTTTAAAAGTTGCCGACCAATTAATCTTGCTGAAATTTTTCATAAAATACTGGATCGAGAAAATAACTCCAGCAAAACCTGTTGGCTTTTTTGGAGCAGCTGGTCGCTGTTGTGGATTCTGTTGGGTAGCCTCTTGATCAGCATCTTCATTGACGTTGCCATTACCCATACCAAGCATCAAACGGCTAGTGCGGCTATCTGGACGACCTACACCACGCCAGGTAGCAACTTCAATCACGCTGCCCTGGGTCATCTTTCCGACAACAATCTTCTGTCCATCTGGCAAGTCGATTACCAGTGGTGAATCGGAGATTGGGAGGGGAAGTTTTGAAACCTTCGGTGCAGACTTCTCGCTCTCTTGGTTAGCCAATCGAGAAACCAATCGTTCCAGTGAAGTCAAGCGTGCTGATATCAGCTAGGTCAAAGGCTGTTTGAATTGCAGGTGCGCCCGCGACAGTGACAAATCGACGAATGACTTTGCAATTATTTGCACCGCTAGTGATCGAGACCTGAGGACCTGCGTTATTCCATAAACCACTCACAGGCGTGCGTCCGGTACAGGTGACGACATCTTGCGGTTGATACATTCGTGAAGCGCTCTGCGAGACACTCGAGGAAATCTTAAAGCTCACGGCTACCGGAAGATCAGCACAAGCAGAGGCAAGTGACATCGGAGAGCTACTCGCGCCAAAGTTAAATGCATCGAACTTAAAATCTGTTCCGTCAAAATAGCGACTGATACCGAACTTCACGGTGCGGTCCGCGTCGCAGGCTTGAACCGCGATGGAGCCATCGCCCAGAACTGCAGATGCGGTCTCGGGTGAAGTGATCAATTGGGTAATGTTAGTTACATAGGTTGCGCCACCACCGCCGCCGGTTCCATTTTGGCCATCAGAGCCATTGCGTCCATTACAAGCATAGGTTGTCTTACCTGTGCCGTCGGTGAACTTGGTTCCGCCTACGGTACATCCACCTTCAACACCGGTAAATGCGACTGCGAGAACGCCAGTTCCATTTGCACCTGGCTGTCCGACTACACCTGGCGCACCATCGAGACCATTAAGTCCGTCTTTTCCATCCTTGCCGTCTTTTCCATCCTTACCGTCCATGCCGATAAGGCCATCCTTACCTGCAACACCGGCAGGACCTGGATCTCCCTTTGGTCCGACGAGAAGAGCGAGAACCTGGTTGAGGTTTGCATTTGCGTTCTTTGTTCCGAAGAAATAGTTCTGAGAATTTGCCCCATTAGTGGTGTCTGCGTAGGCCACGCCGATGCGGGTCAACGAGAGCACTACGAGGATGACTGCGAACTTCTTCATGGCTTTATTATCTCCGTATTTTCCTCAAAAGAAAACTTATCCTCGTTAGAGGAGTAAATGGCGCTATAAATGGCGTGAATGACCGGTGCGATGCCCGCCAATAGGAGCAGGAGGTTGGCTCGCTGGTCAATCAGGAGTGGCTGCATCGAAATCTGGCGGAAGGCGATAAAGGTCGCGGCCGCGATGATTGCTGACTCTAGGAGAATGTTGCGAGGCAGGCGATCGGTCTTGATAAATGTAATTTTGTTGAAACGGATAAAGATAAAGAAGTACGGAAGAGCGAAGAGCACTGAGACAAAGAAAGAGTTTGAAGCAGACTCGGTCCAGATATAAACAAATGCATAGGTAATTGCAACAATCAAGAATGCAGTCAAGGGTGAGCTCACTCGCGCAACAAAGAAAGACTCATCCCGGGTTTCAACGGGAATCTTGGAGTTGAGAACATAACCATCTGCGAATCCACGCACCAAAAGCAATCCAGCGATAATCGAAACATGGGTCAAAGTCACTGCGCGAACTTGGAATTCGATATAGAGAACGCTATTAACCAGAGCGTGACCAAGATAGAAGACGGCCGCTCCCACGATGCTTGAGCCTACGACTCCAACAAACTTGATGGGATCTTCACCACGAATTGTTTGAGTTTTGAAATCTCGGTTGATTGTTTCGCGAAGAAGCGCCGCGAAGAGAGATGGGCCAACCCATGCAATTCCGATGGCGATTGCAATCAAGAAATCTCGGAAGCTTGAAATATTTCCAGTGGCAAGTTGAACGGCCCAGAAGCCAAGCGTTGCGGCGACTCCAGCAAAGGCATCGAAGATTCCGATTGCGGCGACAATGATAAAGATTGTCATCGGCGTGGCTGCAAGATTGGTGTTTCGAGATACCTCAACAGATGCAACTGCTCCGGCAGCAAGGCCAATAAGTGGACTCAAACCATAGAAAGCCTTGGAGAGGCGATGAGCTAATTCACCTTCGCGAATCAGCAAGAAACGAATCAATGACGGGCGCAATGAGATGAGCGAACGTACGCGAACCCGATATGGAGCAGATTCCAGGCGATCCCAGAAATTCTCTTCTTCTTCATAAATTGGGTCGGTCAAACGAGGCAATACCTGGGCACTTCTAAATGGAATATATTGATACTTGCGAGCACGAATAGTCGAAACAATGCCGGTCAAAAATACAAAGATGGCAAGAATCAAAGTGAGGTCAAAGAGCTTAGATGCAACAGTTGTCGTCTGCGCTTCAACCAGGTTGATACCTGCTACTACAGTGCGTGGAGAACCTTTACCGATGGTGACCACTGAATATGGCCCAACTGGGTGATCTGCGGGGATGTTCAGTGAGTAGACGACATATCCAGCATCATTTTTTTGACTCGAAGAAAACTTCAATGGCTCGGTCCCGTTTCCTTCAAGGGTAACGGTCCACGATTGCGTGTAAGCACCGCCGCCGAGGACCACTTGCTGCTCGCGGCCACGTTCCCAGGTAAGGAGCGGAATATCAAAAGCTTGTGCCGCGGTGGGCGTAAGAATTAATGCGATAAGAGCGAGAGCGATGAACTTAATCTTTCTCATCGTCAATCCCCCTTCAAAGTATCGATTATGAGCCAAATGCCAACTGCAACTGGGATGAGAATCATCAACATCTTCGGAGACATCAACTTACCAATCCATGGAATCACAAAGAAGACCACGCCGTTCATATCAGCAGCCTTAGGTTTTTGAATGTCGGGCGATGGATTCGCATCACCCTTCATTAACCAACCATTGACTGGATCGCCACCAATAATGCGGTGGGTAAAGATTCCGACTGATTCACCGCTAAAGCGGCGTGCTGTGTAGGCAGCGATATCGCCGAGCTTTGGTTGAGTACGTGGAGCAGGTGCGAGAAGAACTATGTCACCTGGACTGATGACGGGCTCCATGGAGCCAGTTAGAACAATGCGAGCCTTCATAAATCCGGAAGCCGAGAGAACTGAGAATGAAATGAGAACTGCACTTAACGCATAACCGAGGTACTTCATTGCATTGTTAATCCGATTATTGCGCGCCTGGGTTGGCGTAGCAATGCGCTCTGGTGGAGCCTGCACAAAAAGTTTTGATTTTGTTGGCGCAATATCTGTCGGGGTAATTAATACCGTGCGTTCGCCATTGGCATTAGAAATTGTCACGAGGACTTTAGAATCTGAAAATCGTGATGTTCCTTCGACCCACATCTCTTCTGTCGAAGTAGCCTCAAAGAGTGGGCGACGCGCTGCCTCTTGGCTCATTGTTAGCGCTT
>CAZNEQ010000059.1:0-8112 GCA_964572265.1 uncultured Candidatus Planktophila sp. | reverse complement strand
CGAGTTCTTTCACCACCTGAGAGAACCTTTACCGGCTTATGGACATCATCACCAGCAAAGAGGAATGAACCCAGGACGTTGCGGGCTTCTGGCTCACGAATCTCAGCCGTTGCAGACATCATGTTTTCAAGGATGGTGCGTTCGAAATCAAGTGATTCGTGCTCTTGGGCGTAGTAACCAATCTTGAGACCGTGGCCATGCTCGACCTTGCCTGTATCTGATTCAAGTTCGCCAGCCAAAATACGAAGCAAGGTTGTCTTTCCAGCACCGTTGAGGCCCAGGATCACAACACGTGATCCCTTATCGATTACGCAAGAAACGTCGGTAAAGATTTCTAGTGAGCCGTAGTTCTTAGATAGCTCTTCACCCGATAGGGGAGTCTTGCCACATGGTGCTGGGGTTGGGAAGCGAAGCTTTGCTACCTTATCTGAGACGCGGACATCTTCGAGAGAAGAGCGAAGCTTCTCGGCTCTACGCAACATTCCTTGAGCTGCAGTTGCCTTAGAAGCCTTGGCGCGCATCTTCTCGCCCTGCTTCTGCAAAATCTCAGCACGCTTCTCAGCATTGGCGCGCTCTTTCTTGCGGCGATGCTCATCTGCTTCACGTTGCAAGAGGTACTGCTTCCAGCCCATGTTGTAGACATCGATTACGTTTCGGTTGGCATCAATATAAAAAACTTTGTTAACAACTGTCTCAATCAGATTTACATCGTGAGAGATGATGACGAGGCCACCCGAGTAGTTCGTTAAATACTGGCGAAGCCAGATAATTGAATCTGCATCAAGGTGGTTTGTTGGCTCATCGAGAAGGAGAGTCTCAGCGCCAGAGAACAAAATACGGGCGAGTTCAATACGGCGACGTTGACCACCAGAGAGCGTTGCAATCTCGTTGTGAAATACATCTTCAGAAACTCCAAGTGACGAAGCAATCGCTTCAGCCTCGGAAGTTGCGGCATATCCACCTGCAGCGTTGAACTCTGCATCAACGCGCGTGTATCGCTCGAGCGCCTTTTCCAGTTCAGCGCCCTCGGTGGTAGAAAGTTCGAGTTCGACTGCAGTCATACGCTTAGCAATTTCGTCTAAGCCTCGAGCAGACAAGATACGGTCAAGCGCTGTTCCCTGGTCTTCACCGGTGCGTGGATCTTGGGGGAGGTAACCGATCTTTCCCGTGCGCTGAACGCCACCACCTGCTGGCAGGGTTTCGCCGGCAAGAACCTTTGCCAGAGTTGATTTGCCGGCGCCATTACGACCAACAAAGCCCACGCGGTCACCGCTATTGACGCGAATATTGACGCCACTGACAAGCAGGCGTGCACCGGCACGGAGTTCTAGGGCAGAGGTAGAAATCATTTGGCGTATCTTCCCACAGTATTCCGCCGAAAGAGCAATCGCTCTAGACTTCTCAAATGGTCGACTATTTAGCGATTATTCTCGCTCTCTTCGCACTATCAGGCATTCTTTATCTCGCTCGAATTCTCCGTCGGGTCAATAAGAAACTGAACACAATTGTCTCCATCGAGAAAGATGTTCGTCAAAATACAAAGGAACTTGAGAAATCCATCCGCCAGAGTTATCGCCAAGGTGAAGCATTTACGCAATTAATCTCACTTCTTAAATTCGAAGCCCCACTGCCACCAACCAGAAATTGGGCAGCCTCACCTGACTTATTGCTTACTCTGCATCATCATGCCCAAAGAACTTCACCACGTGTGATTCTGGATTTGGGCTCTGGACTCTCAACGTTAATCCTTGCAAAGAGCGCACCGGCCGCGCAGGTAATCAGCATTGATAACTCACCAGAATTTGCAGCTAAGACCGCTCAAGTATTACTCGATCACAAAATCTCAAATGTGGATCTCAGGGTCGCACCGCTAGTGCCACACTCATCCGGAGTTGATTGGTATCTACCATCTGCACTTTCTGGAATTACAGAGATTAATCTGCTCTTCATTGATGGTCCACCTGGATCGAAAAATCCCGCAGCGAGACATCCAGCTTTTGATGAGTGCCTTCGACTATTAGCAACAGATGCAATTGTTATCATCGATGATGTCGGTCGAGATGGAGAAAGAGAGATGGCCGAGAAATTTGCAGCTTCACTTCCTCGCCACAGACTTGAATACCTCAGTCACGAAAAGGGAACGGCAGTTATTCTGCCGCGCTAGTTACTCTTTTCCGATTGCGGTACGTCGTGGAACTGCATAGGCCTTAGAAACTGCAGTTAACTCTTCAGAAACTTGCTTGCGCATCGCTTCCTCTGACTTCAAGAGAGTAGTCAAGGCAGCGATTGTTGCCTTGAGTTCCTTAGATTCTGTCTCGAGTTCAAGTTTGCTCATCTTGGTCAAACGACGAAGTGGCATATCTAAGATGTAGGTTGCCTGTTCCTCGTTGAGTTTAAAGCCCTTGATCAACGCTTCCTTTGCGGCAGATGCATCATCTGAACCGCGAATAATCTTGATGACCTTATCGATATCAATGATTGCCTTGAGCAAGCCATCAACCAATGAGAGACGATCTTCGGCCTTCGCCTTACGGAATTCACTGCGGCGACGAACTACCTCAATGCGGTGCTCGATAAAGACCTGCAACAGTTCTTTGAGGCCAAGTGTCTGTGGGCGACCTTTCACAAGCGCCACCGCGTTGATAGCAAAGCCATCTTCCATCGGAGTTAACTTATAGAGCTGCTCGAGCACAGTCTCTGGTTCAAATCCATTCTTCAATTCGATGACGACATTGGTGCCGGTCTGGCCATCGGTGAGATCGACGATATCTGAGATTCCCTGAATCTTCTTTGCCTTCGCAAGATCTGCAATGCGCTCAACAATTTTCTCAGGTCCAACGTTAAATGGAAGTTCCTTAATCACGATTCCCATTTTGCGAGAAGTGACCTTACTGATCTCGACTGTCGCGCGGACCTTAAATGAACCCTTGCCGGTTGCGTAGGCTTCACGAATTCCCTCGAGGCCAACGAGTTCGCCGCCGGTTGGGAAGTCTGGACCTGGAATGTGCTTCATCAACTGATTCAAAGTTGCCTTTGGATTATCAATTAAGAACTTCGTTGCAGCGATGACTTCACCAAGATTGTGAGGGGCCATGTTCGTGGCCATACCGACTGCAATACCGGATGAGCCATTAACTAAAAGGTTTGGGAACGCAGCAGGAAGAACAAGCGGCTCTTGCAACTGACCGTCATAGTTAGGGCCAAAATCAACTGTGTTCTCATCGGATTCGGCAACCATTGTCATCGCAGCAGCTGCAAGACGTGCCTCTGTGTAACGCATCGCTGCAGGACCTGCATCGAGTGAGCCAAAGTTTCCATGGCCATCAATCAACGGAAGTTGCATAGAGAAAGATTGCGCCATACGAACAAGGGCGTCGTAAATTGCTGAGTCACCGTGTGGGTGCAACTTACCCATAACTTCACCGACTACACGAGCAGATTTAACATGGCCACGATCAGGACGAAGACCCATATCTGCCATCTGGTGCAAGATGCGGCGGTGCACCGGCTTGAGACCGTCACGAGCATCGGGAAGAGCGCGAGAGTAGATAACCGAGTATGCGTATTCAAGAAATGATTCAGACATCTCGGATGAGACGTCAATATCGACGATCTTGCCTGGGAATTCGCCCGGCTTTGGACCTGTCGCTTTTGCCTTAGCTCCCTTTGCGGGAGCGGCCTTCTTAGTTGCCATGGCGCGTATTCTGCCCTGCGGCGAGGCTAAATGACGGTACCTACACGCGGACGAGCCCCAACGATTGCAACACATCGGGCCGCAACTGCCGCCCCAGATTCCAAGCCATGCTGCATATTCTTGGAGAGCGCATAATGAGCGATGAAACCTGCAGCAAATGAGTCGCCAGCGCCAGTAGTGTCGACAACATCTGTTGATTGGGCTGGAACCGATACGAGAATGGATCCACGGCTCTTTCCTATTGCACCCTGCGAACCGCGTTTAATAACAACGGTTTCACATTCTTTTAGCAAGAGTTCGATTGCTTTCTCTGGATCCGTTTCTCCAGTGAGATAGATAGCTTCTTCCTCATTGAGAAGAATGACATCCATTAATCGAATCCAAGACTTTACCTCTTCCAGTGGAACTTCCATCATGCCACCGACAGATGCCGGGTCGAAGTAGAGCGGCAATCCCGCAGCCTTAATCTTTGTAATCATCTCCATCACGCCAGGGCGGGAGAGTGGATCAAGCGGTGAATAGCCAGAGAGGTAGACAGCATTGAATTCATCGAGCTCTGGCAGATCGCCAATGTGCAATCCTGAATTCGCACCGTTATCTGGGAACATGGTGCGCTCGCCAGTCGGGTCAACCAATACAACAACGACACCTGACGACCCTTTATCAACCATCAGATTCTTATGGCGAACACCAAGTGCATCGAATTCGCTGACCAAAGCAGCTCCGGCAGCATCATCACCGACGTGACCGACAATGGTGGCGCGGGCATCTGTACGAGTGAGCCAGGAAGCGACATTGCCTGCCGCACCTCCGCCATGGGTTGAAATTCGAGAGGGGGTATCGCTGCCGTAATTAATCTTGCCAGGCATGACAGAGATCTTGGTGATGACATCGAGCATCACATCACCGATGCAGAGAACTTTTGCGGTCATTGTTATCGCTTCTGAGAAGCGACAGCGATATCAGCAGCCAAAGCTGAGTTGGATTTAATGATGTCGATATTTACTTTCAATGATTCACCTTCAGATGCAGTGTGGAAATGCTCGAGTAAGAATGGAGTGACATATTTTCCGTGAATACCCGCCTTCTCAGCACCCTCCATGCCACTCTTCAAAATTGCATCGTGGCGAGAACGGTCCATTTCTTTCGCAACCGGATTTGCGACAACAAGACCATTGTTTGTCTTCAGCGCCTTACGCTGTGCAATGATCGCGGCTATCTCTTCTGCACTATTAACCTGGTGCTCGATAGTAAATCCTGAATCAGTGAGATAGAAGCCAGGAAAAGCGGTGGTCTTATAACCAACGACTCCAATTGCGAGAGTCTCTAAACGTTCAAGAGTTGCTGAAACATCGAGAATGGATTTCACACCTGCGCACACAATGGTGATATCTAGCTGAGAGAGCGCTGTCAGATCTGCTGACTCGTCAAAAGTTTCATTGGCGCCTCGGTGCACTCCACCAAGTCCGCCGGTTGCAAAGACATTGATTCCAGCAAGCACTGCAAGGTGAGCAGTTGCGGCCACAGTTGTTGCGGCAGACTTTCCGGCAGCTGCCACTATTGCAAGATCACGACTCGATGCCTTTGCGATGTCATCGCGGTTAGCAATATCTACCAACTGATCGTCGGTGAGTCCGATATGAACAATGCCATCGAGGAGTGCAATGGTTGCAGGAACTGCGCCACGGGAGCGGACAATTTCTTCTACTTCGCGCGCCACGGTTAAGTTAGATGGACGCGGTAGCCCGTGGCTAATGATGGTTGACTCAAGGGCAACGATTGGCTTGCCTAACTTGAGCGCTTCGGCGACCTCGGGCGATGTATGAAATTTCTGCTCTGACATGAGCCCAACAATACTCGTGGGATGATTGGCTTGTGCACCTATCGCAGATCATGCCCTCCATCTTTGCTGGGCTCAATCTCGCCGATACTCAAGATTTTGCTGGCTGTGGTGAGAGTCCCAATGGGCGAGAATTACTCTTTCTCATCGATGGATTCGGCGCCGATGTTCTGGATCAATACGGTCAATATGCGCCAACGATTGCATCGATGAGTCAATTGCATCAAGTCGCTACATCATTCCCTTCAACAACATCAACGAGTTTGGCAACCCTCACAACTGGTTCTATGCCAGGGGCACACGGCATGATGGGCTACACAGTTCGAGTTCCACGGAGTAGCGGTCGAGTCCTTAACTCACTTAAATGGGATGAACGAGTAGACCCGGAAATCTGGCAGCCCGTGCCGACATTGTTCCAACGCGCAACAGCGGCCGGAATTACAGTTTCACACGTTGCTGCGAAAAGATATGAGGAGACTGGCTTCACTCGTGCAGTCTTTAGAGGCGCGCACTACCGAGGCGCAAACATCACCTCAGATTTAGTAAACGAAACAGTTGCAGCCTTACAGAAGACACCTTCCTTTGTCTATCTCTATGTTAACGATTTAGATTCAGCAGGACATTCAGATGGAGTCGGTTCTGAAAAATGGATTGCCGCACTCTCAAATATCGATGCCATGATCGCTCAACTCTTGGAGAAACTTCCCAAGGGCGTGAGGTTCTGGATTACTGCAGACCACGGAATGATTAACGTTGATGAGAAAATCGTGATGGGCGTCGACAATAAATTGCTTGAAGGAATCGCCACTATTGCTGGCGAGCCCCGGATGCGACATCTCTATCTTCCACAAGATGCCGATCTTTCGCCACGTGCAGATGTCATCGCCCAGTGGAAAGAAACCTTGGGGGAGAAGGTAAAGCTTTACACTCGCGAAGATGCAATTGCTGAAGGTTTCTTTGGTAGCCAAGTCACGCTCGATGCCTCAGAACGCATCGGTGACATCATTGCTATCGCTCAAGGTAATTTGGTCTTACTCGATCCAGATAGAGCAGATAAAGAGGGAGCAATGGTGGGTCACCATGGTGGAGATTCACAGAGAGAATCCACGGTTCCGCTACTTGTGCACTCCTAAGTAGCTAGGGATTACAAAAGTTACAACGCCCCGGATCTATGCTTGAGTTAATTCTCTTGCCAGCAGTCGCGAAGTCGCAGAGAGCGCAACCCAGAATCTCTTCTCTAGCAATCTCAGCATTTTCTTGGCCGCAATCGCTGCACTCAACTCCAAATTGATAATCAGTTCTGCCCCATCCAGGAGTGCTACATGCCGGACAGAGAGCGGCAACGCGTTCGGCTAGTAGCTGAGCAGCCTTATTGATATTTAACTGCCTACTGGGTGAGTGCATGGCCCTTAAATCTGATTGAATTTTGACTTTATTAATCTTCGAATTTGCTGCGCAGTTGGCGATGGCTTTCTGAAGCTCTAAACGCGATGTAATTCCTTTGTAGATCAGTGGCTCGTGCGGGTTAACGGGTTGTGCCATAAGTGCATGACGCGGGAAGTCCGCCTTTTCTAGGAAGAGTTCTAATGAATCCTCGGGCGATATCTCAATAGAGGCTGCGATGATTTCGTGTGAGAGAAAGGTTTCAGTGATGACTAAATCTCGTTCGGCATCGAGAAAGACCATCAACTCAAAATCACTCTGAATCCATGGCACCGAGGGATTGGGGCCGATTGATCCTTCTGATGCGATTCCCAAGGACATTCCAGTCGCTTGCATACCGAGCTTCGCCTTCTTGATGGCAGTTTCTCTCGGTGTTAACACGCGTTCAATTTCACCTGAAAAAGTTCCCAGAAGATCGGTATCAAGAGGGAGTTCAACCACATCGAGCAATAGAGACTCTTTGAAGTGAGGCTGAATCAGATGCAATTTTTGATGTTTACTTGTCAGAACTGCTTTCTGCGAAGCGTAGGGATGTTGCATCATCGCGAGCGGGATATCTAGGCCGAGAAAATACGGAGAAGTTCGCTGATGGATTTATTTGCTTCAGCGGGATGGCGAAATTTCTTCTTTGTATTTACGGTGTAATGATTTCGACGACCAATGCGTTCTACCTTGACGTAGTCAGATGACTCAAGCTCAGCCAGAATCGATTGTGCTCTGCGTTCTGTGATGCCAACCGCTTCTGCGATGTCTCGAACTCGAGAATCTGGGTTGCGGTTGAGATGGACCAATACATGGCCGTGGTTGGAGAGAAAAGTCCAACTATCGGGATTTGTTTTCTCATTACTCACCCGCACAATATAACAGAAATGCAATACCTGAAAAAGATTTCTGCTATATTCAGCCAGAATTTAGGGGGAAATAGTGTCTTCATCTTCTGTTTTGGCTGAAAATCTCATATCGGTCCCGGTGCTTGTCTTCGCCATCGGACTTATCGCTGCTCTCTTTAAGGGCGATGTGAGATTGCCAGAACCGGTTTACCAAGCGATATCAATCTTTCTCCTATTTGGAATTGGTCTCAAGGGTGGACATTCACTCAAAGGGGTAGCCATTTCTGACTTTGCAATTCCTGCGG
>CAZNEQ010000058.1:0-8304 GCA_964572265.1 uncultured Candidatus Planktophila sp. | reverse complement strand
TTCCCTGTTTCACCAACAGATCAGTTTGCAGATCTTCGCGATGAAATGGTGATGGAGCTCGGTCGCGCAGGACTCCAGGTTGAGCGTTCACACCACGAAGTGGGAACTGCTGGACAGATGGAGATCAACTACAAGTTCACCGACATCCTTACAGCAGGCGATGAGTTGATGAAGTTTAAGTACATCATCCGCAACGTTGCATGGGAAGGCGGCAAGACCGCAACATTTATGCCAAAGCCACTCTTCGGAGATAACGGTTCAGGTATGCACGTTCACCAGTCACTCTGGAAAGATGGCAAGCCACTCTTCTTCGAAGCTGGCACTTATGGCGATCTCTCAGATATGGCACGTTGGTATATCGGTGGTCTCTTGAAGCACGCTCCATCACTTCTTGCATTCACCAACCCAACAGTTAACTCATACCGTCGCTTGGTTCCAGGCTACGAAGCTCCAGTAAACCTCGTTTACTCAGCTCGTAACCGTTCAGCATGTATCCGTATCCCAATTACCGGATCATCACCAAAGGCTAAGCGCGTTGAGTTCCGTTGCCCGGATCCATCATCAAACCCATATCTCGCATTTGCAGCAATGCTCATGGCAGGCATCGATGGAATCGTGAACAAGATCGAACCACCTGCTCCAGTAGATAAGGACCTCTACGAGCTTGAGGGCGAAGAGGCAGCAGCAATCCCACAGGTTCCAGGTTCACTTGATGCGGTACTAAACTCACTTGAAGCAGATCATGAGTTCCTTACAAAGGGTGGAGTCTTCACTGAAGACCTCATCGAGACATGGATCGCATGGAAGCGTACAAACGAAGTTGACTACGTACGTCTTCGTCCGCACCCAGCTGAGTTTGAGCTTTACTACGACATCTAAGAAGTCGAATACAAAACCCCCGTCAGATTACTGGCGGGGGTTTTGTATCTTCTAGCCATAAGGCAATTCATACAAGCCTTCTCCCCCTGCCAATGATGCGAGGAGACTGGAGGGAAGGTAGGAAGCGGTCTCTGGATAAATCCCAGAGAGAATCATTTCTCCGATTGGAATTATCGTCGAAAAAAGTATGAAGAAACGAACATCAATTTTGAGATTAGTGATTTTTCTCGCCAATAAAACTATAAACGGCACGACAAGAAGCACAATGAGAATCGATCTAAAAAGCATTGGGAGGAGTGATTCGACATTGAATTTCTGGGTCATTACGAAATACGCGAGAAGGATTATTGCACCTATTGCAGTGAATATAAGACTGTACCCATAATCAGTAAATTTTTGGTAGCGGCTCATGCCTCCAAAAGCTAGAGCGTCGCGTTCGCGCTCATCCTGCGAAAGTTTATAAGCGCCGATAGAGATAACACAGGAGAAGAGCGAGGTGATGAGCAACGATGTGACGATGGGGATCTTTACTTCTGGTGATAACCGAGAGAATGCATCTTCAGCTGCGATGATTGGGTAGACGGCAAAGAGAAAGATTGTCAGAGGGATCATCTTCATATGAGCCGATATCGAAGTCGCCTGTTTGAGCATCAGGCGCAAATAACGTTCGAATTGATTGCCAGTCAGAGTCCTATCTAGACGGCTGCTCGTGAAATCTCCAAAATCTTCAATCTTTATCCGACCCCGACCGCGATTGAGCCAGTGCACTGCGGGGCTGGCGCTGATAGCGCCCATTTGAAGGAAGAGAAATATGCTCATCACATAAGGCTTCCACAATCGTGAATCAGGAACTAGGGATAGTTGTCGCTCCACCAGTGAAGAGAAAGCCCATCCACTGTGACTTGAGAAACCATATGCAACTTGGAGAATAAGGATCGCGGCGCCAAGAAGTGAGAGTGCCAGATAATTACCCCAGATTGCGCCGATCAGGGTTGCGAAAGTCGTCAGATAAACAGTGGCAACCGCCAATAGAGCGAATTTTTCTAATTCAAATTCAAGAGTAAGTCGTTGAAACCTCTCTTGAAGTGTCAGCGCTAGGTAGGGAATCAGGGTGAGGGCTAGGCCAATAATGGCGTTCGCTTGAATTCGAGCGACGAGTCGACGGCCAAAAGAACCAAATTCAATCTGTATTCGTTCGGCGTATCCCTCTCTAATCTCAAATGGGATAGTAAGAAGAGAGCTGAGAAATGCGCTCAGCAATAGAAATGTTGCAATCGGTAACAGGTGTTCACTCTGATTTTCAGCTGTGATTACTGCATTGAGATACGCAAGATTGACTACCAGGATCAACAAAGTTGGAAGGGTGAAGGCGATGGGATTGGCGAGCAAGTTGCGAAGGTCTATATAAATAGAGCGCAGCCACTCAGAACCCCATCTCCTACTGGATAGCAATTCCATCTGTCACTTCATCAAAAATCCCAGAGAGAGAACGATGGCTCTCCTGCGGCCACGACCCTTTCCAGAGCATCTTGCTCTGAATGATTACTACTTCGTTGACATATCGCTCCATGTCATGGAGATAGTGGCTTGAGACTAGGACCGTCTTTCCGGAGTCGGCTTCGGAGCGCAAGAAAGAGTGGAGCCAACGAATCCCATCCGGGTCAAGCCCATTTACCGGCTCATCGAAAATTAATGTATGTGGATTCGCAATGAGGGCACAAGCCAAGCTCAGACGTTGTCTCATTCCTAAAGAGAGCTCCCCGCATTTGAGAGAGGAGAGAGGAGAGATCTCCGTTAAAGAGGCGACTGCCATTATTTCTTTGCTACCAACATTTGCCGCCAAGGCTGCGATTTGTAATTGTGCTCTAACACTTCGACTCGGTGGAAAAGCGAGATTAATGGATAGTCCAACGCTCCCCACCGGATGTCGCGAGAAAGGGAGGCCGTTAATGGTTGCAGTTCCTTGATTCGGGTATTCGAGTTGAGCGAGGATTCGGAGCGCAGTTGTCTTTCCAGCACCGTTCCGACCCAAGAGGCCAGTAATCTCCCCAGGTCGAGCGGTAAAGGTGAGATCCTCTAACGCTCTCTTTGCTCTGAATCTCTTCTCCACCCTCTTGAACTCAATACCTGCATCCATTACAGACCTCCCCTTGCTTATAAATGAATTAATGTGCGCTAGGCGCGTTACGAACCTGTAGAAAAATCACAATAGCTACAACGGCGATCAACCACATATTCACTCCCTTCTCTCAATTTCAGCCAATCCTCCGAGTTCTCAATCTCGATAAGTTCGACTTTTCCTCACGAGTTCCTCACAAAACTTTGAGCGATGTACTATTTCTGCAGAATTCCTTCATGGAGACGCGTAGATATAGGTGCATCGCGGGCACCGAGATGGGAGATCCGATGGCCTTTGCTTCTGACTTCCTAGCTGCGCTAGAACCACCTCTTAAAGCGCTAGCTAATCGAAAGCATGCAATCGGAGCGCAGGCATATATGAAAGATATTGCGCCATTTATTGGCGTAGCCACGCCAGAGCGACGGACTTTGGTGAAGAAGATTGCGAAAACCCTTCCTACGCCAAGGTCGGATGAACTCGGCGCAACTGCCCGAAAATTATGGAAGCTGGATGAACGCGAGTTCCAATATGCGGCCTGTGATCTCATTGGGATTCACTGGTCGCAGGCAGAGCAGAGTTTCTTAGCGGATCACGTTGAAGATTTAATTGTGAGCAAATCATGGTGGGACACCGTTGATAGCCTCGGCAGTGTTGCTATATCTCCATTAACCGATAAATATGGCTGCGAGAAGCTAATGGACAAATGGAATAAGTCTTCAAACATCTGGCTTAATCGTGCAGCGATTCAGCATCAACGTGGCCGTAAATACGAAACCGATGTGAAGTTGATTCTCCAATACTGCGATGATCACTCAAACTCACAAGAGTTCTTTATAGTTAAGGCGATAGGTTGGGCACTTCGCGATATTTCGAAGATTGATCCCCGATCAGTGAGAGACTTCCTCAAGAGCCATCCAGATTTGGGAAGAGTCGCAGTAAGAGAAGCTGAGCGCGGCTTAGGCAGATTGTGATTCTGGAGTGCGGGTCCAGGACTTCGTTACCAGTTTGTGCATGATGGTTCCGTTGACCGCAAAGATAGCGGCGAGAAGCCACCAGCCAGATATTCCAACGCCGATGACTAGCGCAGTGACCAATGCTGGCCCAAGAGTTCCGCTCAGTCCCCATGAAAGTCCCCAGACGCCTTGATACTGCCCTTGGTGATTCTCATCCGCTAATCCGAATCCAATAGACCACGATCCGGCAGAACCAATTAACTCACCGACGATATGTGATGCCATGCCCAGAGTAAGCATTAAGCAAGCGATTATGGCGTTTACTCCATGTGCGTATGCATAAAGCACGCATGCGACTGAGAGAAAATACGAGGCGAGGCGGTAATGCTTTGCCCCACCCATCAGCGTCGCAGATCCCTTACTTGCGGCAACCTGGAACAACATCACAGCAATGGTGTTGATCATCATCAGAACGGAGACCCACCAGCGAGGTGCATCAGTCTCGCGAACAACCCAGAGTGGAATCGCTACTGATTGAAGGACGAAGTGAATAGACATAAAGGCATTTGACAGAGTGGCTCCTAGAAAGATGGGATCCTTCATCGCCGCGAAGGAGAAAGGTTCGCCACGTTCGACCGTTGGTGCGACAAAGGGGAGCTTCATGTACAGCGCGCCCGCAAGTACAAATGTAATTGCATTTCCAAGCAAGAGCGCCTTGTAGAAAGTCTCGTTATTGAGCGCTAATCCAATTCCAGCGAATACGGTCCCAATGGATATTCCGAAGTTGGTCACAGCACGTTGATAGGCACGAATCTGAACGCGCGACTCTTCTCCTCCGAGCTTAGCGATGGTTGCCATTCGAGTGGTCTGAGCAACAACGCCTAGCGCCCCCATCACAATATGAATCAGAAGAAATGGGGTGTAACTATGGACAAATATCAAACCAGTCAGTGTTACACCTTCAAGTGCCAGGGCTATCGCACTGATGTTGCGAGGTCCAAATCGATCGGCGATGTGACCGGATGGAACACTCAACGTCATGGCTAGGCCGCCAGCAATCGAAATTGCTAACGCAACTTGAGCAGGTGATAAGCCCACAATGGTCGTGAAGTAGATGACATCCACCGTCATGAAGAGCCCATTACCAAAGGTGTTAATGAGGGTAGAGCCAGCAAGGATTCGTAAGGTGCGATCTTGTGGAACTACCTTTTTAATCAGATCTCTCAAGAAATGACCTTCTAGTCGAGGAAGAAATCAAGGAGGAAATCTTTGGTTCCTGGAACAACTGAGTACTTATCAAGATCAGTTATTCCTTCACTTGCCAGTACCAAATCGTCAACATAGAAATTTCCAGTTGATTCCGCAGCAGGACGATTAAGGATGATGTACGCCGCATCGGCGAGAATTTCCGGAGTGCGGCAAGCAGCTGTATCTACACCTGGAATCATCGCGAGTGCTGCGGTATCGATTGCCGTACGAGGCCAGAGGGCATTGACGCCAATTCCGTCGCGCTTAAATTCTTCTGCCATGCCAAGAACGCACATCGACATTCCATATTTGGCCATTGTGTATGCAACATGGTTCTTAAACCACTTTGGATTCATTGATAGAGGCGGTGAAAGAGTAAGAATTTGTGGATTTCGTCCCGCCTTGCCTGATTCGCGAAGATAAGGAATCGCGGCCTGCGAAGTGAGGAAAGTTCCACGGACGTTGACATCGAACATAAGGTCAAAGCGCTTTGCAGGTGTTGCCTCTGTCTTGGTGAGGTTTATTGCGCTGGCGTTGTTAATCAGGATATCGATGCCACCGAACTCCTGAGCAGTCTGACGAATTGCCGCCTCAATCTGATTTTCATCACGGATGTCACATTGAATTGGTAGCGCTACTCCCCCTGCTGCTTCAATCTCTGCCGCTGCGGTAAAGATAGTGCCAGGCAACTTAGGATTGGTCTCTGCAGTCTTCGCAGCAATTGCGACAGACGCGCCATCTTTTGCTGCGCGGAGAGCAATCGCTAAACCGATTCCTCTAGATCCGCCGGTGATGAAGATTCTCTTCCCCTGAAGTGACATTTACTTTCCCTTCTTTGCCATGAACTTCATGGCTGCTTCTGCGAACTCTTCCGATTGAAGGGCCATAGCAAATAATTGGAACTCAGCTTTCATGACTGCCTCAACCGCATCATGCTTACTTGCCTTCATCAACGCTTTTGTGTTGATAATGGCAGTTGGGGGCTGTTGAGCAATCTTAGTTGCAATAGCAACTGCTTCCGATTCAGCATCAGTGACAACCTCAGCAACCAGGCCAATCTCGCGTGCGTACTGTGCACTAAAGACTTCACCTGTCATAAAAATCTTTGCTGCGCGCTGATATCCAACTAGAGCAGGGAAAAGTAGAGAAGATCCAGCTTCGGGCACGAGCCCGAGTGAGGTAAATGGCATTGATAGAGCCGCATTCTCCGCTGCGACCACCACATCACAATGCAAGAGCATTGTTGTTCCAACGCCGACTGCATTTCCCTTTACCGCAGCAATCAATGGCTTTGGAAAGTTCAGGAGTGAACCCAAGAACGCTGCAACCGTGGAATCCTCAGTTGTAGGCGGATTGCTCATGAAGTCCATGATGTCGTTGCCAGCTGTGAAGTGATCTCCGACTGAGCTAATTACAACCGCTCTCACACCGAAGTCCCCTGACGCCTCATTGAGCAATCGGGCTAGCTCCCCATACATATCGCGCGTAAGGGCATTCATCTTCTCTGGTCGATTAAAGCGAATTACCTGGACCTGATTTGAGATCTCCGAGGTGATTTGAGTCATTGGGCGAGTGTAAGAGGTGAAGTTCGCCTTGGGAAGGAGCACAATAGCCCTATAGCGACGGAGAGGTCCCTACACATGGCACGCGATATAACAATCACCACTCGAGAGCTCACCCCATTCGAACAGTTGGTGTTGGGCTTGCTCTGCGAAGGTAAATCAAATGCAGCAATCGCACGCGAGACGAACCACACCGAGAAAGTGATTGAGAACACGGTCTCTCGCGCCGCAAAAACTTTCGGAATCACATCTGATGGCGACACCAATATACGAGTCTTACTGGCTCTTGCCTACCGTACTCATTATGGCGATGCCGCCTTTGATCGCCTCGGAGTGCCTTGTGCTCACTTTGAAGTCAATGGTGAAGGTCAACCTATCTGTAACCGAGAAGTCCACTAATTCTCTTTAATCGAAGTGCTAGCACTCGCTCCATTCTCTGAGGTGCTAGCACTCGTCATTTTGCTTCACCCGCAATCTCTCTAGGTCTTTAATGTAAATAGCACTCAGTTAGGAGTGTTTTACAAAAGAATAATGGAGAGAAAAATGAAACGTAAAACTTTTGACAAGATCGTCACTGCAATCGGAGCAGGATTAACGGTATTCCTCTTCGTATCAGCCGCCTTGCTTAACTGGGGCGCAACTTTTGCCGAAGATTCAGTTCGAAGCCAATTAGAAAATCAAAACATCTCCTTTCCTACCGCAGAAGCAATGCCAGAAGCCACCGCTGCTCAGCTTGCAAAATGGGCAGAGATGAAAGTAACAACCGGAGAGATGGCGAGAGATTATTCAGATCTCTATATCTGGGAACATATGAAGTCATCAGCAATCGCAACTCTAGGAAAACCTGCGACTTATTCTGAAGTTTCTGGAATGTATATGGGACTTGTACGAGGCGGAAGTACTGATACCGCACAGATTGCAAAGTTAGGTGAACTCCGACAGACACTCTTTATGGGTAACACTCTCCGCGGCATGCTCCTTGAGGCTTACGCTTTTGGAACCATGGGAGTGATTGCAGGCTATGGCGCTCTTGCCGCACTTGTAGGTGGAATCCTGATGTTGATTCTTACCTTGCTCGGTGTAGTACATCTTCGTCGCACTCCAGATAGCGCGACGATTTAACCCCAACTCTCTTGAACTCTCCGTTGAGGGGTTGAGGGAAAGTAAAAACCCCCGGAAGAATCTTTCCGGGGGTTTTTATCTATCTAAGTGAAGTAGATATTAATTGTTATTAGCGATCAAGCTTTCCAGTGATGAAGTCCTCCACCTTGTTGTGAGCCTGCTCATCTGTGTACTGCACAGGAGGAGTCTTCATAAAGTATGAAGATGGTGAGAGCAGCGCTCCACCAATCTTGCGGTCAAGACCAATCTTTGCGCAGCGAAGGGCATCAATGATGACGCCTGCTGAGTTTGGTGAATCCCATACTTCTAACTTGTACTCAAGGTTCAAAGGAACATCACCAAAGGCACGACCTTCGAGGCGGACATATGCCCACTTACGGTCATCGAGCCATGGAATGTAATCAGAAGGTCCGATGTGAAC